>NZ_JAXAXM020000002.1:45048-438525 GCF_047500745.2 Stenotrophomonas sp. FR024 | reverse complement strand
GCCGGCAACCCCGAGGAATGCCGGCCAGCGGCCGGCACTACCGGATCGCGTGGATCGCAGGCAACAAAAAACCCGGCCGGGGCCGGGTTCTTGTCTGCTGCCCGACCCCCGAAGGGGCAGGGCGGCAACGCCGGATCAGGCGGCCTTGAGGGCCTTGATGCGGTCGTTCAGGCGGCTCTTGTGGCGAGCAGCCTTGTTCTTGTGGATCAGGCCACGCGCGCTGAAGCGATCCAGGATCGGCTGGGCAACGGCGAAGGCGGCTTCGGCGCCGGCGGCATCGTTGGCGTCCAGCGCCTTGATCACTTTCTTGACAGCGGTGCGCAGCATCGAGCGCTGAGCCACGTTGCGCGCGTTGCGCACGACGGTCTGCTTGGCGCGCTTCTTGGCGGACTTGATATTGGCCACGGTGGTGGTTTCCTGAAAAAATCGGTGTTATGGGAACAGCAAGCTAGCTAGTATGATGGCCCGAGAAATGCACGTCAAGTCGATTGTCAAGAGGGACGCTGAGTGAGTTCACCGAAGATGTTGCGAGGCCTGCTGTCGTTCAGCAGCATGACCATGGTCTCGCGGGTACTCGGACTTGTCCGTGACCAGGTGATCACCACCACGTTCGGCACCAATGCGGTTACCGATGCGTTCTGGGTTGCCTTCAGGGTACCCAATTTCCTGCGCCGGTTGTTCGCCGAAGGCTCTTTCGCCACCGCTTTCGTGCCGGTGTTCACGGAAGTGAAGGAAACCCGCAGCCATGCCGAGCTGCGTGAACTGATGGCCCGCACCGCCGGCACCCTGGGCGGCGTGCTGATGCTGGTCACCGCGCTGGCGCTGATCTTCGCGCCGCAGCTGGCGGTCGCATTCTCGAGTGGTGCTGATACCGACCCGGTCAAGCAGACCCTGCTGGTCGACCTGTTCCGCCTGACCTTCCCGTTCCTGTTGTTCGTCTCGTTGACCGCGCTGGCCGGTGGCGCGCTGAACAGCTTCCAGCGTTTCGCGATGCCGGCGCTGACCCCGGTCATCCTCAACCTGTGCATGATCGCCGGTGCGCTATGGCTGGCGCCGCGGCTGGGCGGCACCCCGGAAAAACAGATCCTGGCGCTGGGCTGGGCGGTACTCGCCGCCGGCATCCTGCAGCTGCTGTTCCAGCTGCCCTCGCTGAAGGGCATCAACCTGCTGACCCTGCCGCGCTGGGGCTGGCGCCATCCGGGCGTGCGCAAGGTGCTGACGCTGATGGTGCCGACCCTGTTCGGTTCGTCGGTGGCGCAGATCAACCTGTTGCTGGATACCCTCATCGCGGCCAAGCTGACCGACGGCTCGCAGTCGTGGCTGTCGCTGGCCGATCGCTTCCTGGAGCTGCCGCTGGGTGTGTTCGGCGTGGCGCTGGGCACGGTGATCCTGCCGGCGCTGGCCCGCCATCACGTCAGCACCGACCGCGAGGGTTTCTCGCGCTCGCTGGACTGGGGCCTGCGGATGACCCTGCTGATCTCGGTGCCGGCCATGCTGGGCCTGCTGCTGCTGGCCGAGCCGCTGATCGCCACTCTGTTCCAGTACCGCCAGTTCACCGCCTTCGATACCCGCATGACCGCGCTGTCGGTGTACGGCCTGAGTTTCGGCCTGCCGGCGTTCGCCCTGCTGAAGGTGGTGCTGCCGGCGTTCTATGCCCGCCAGGACACCAAGACCCCGGTCCGTGCCGGTGTGGCCGCGCTGGTGGCCAACATGGTGTTCAACTTCGCCCTGCTGGCCGTGCTCTACCAGGTCATGGTGCCGGACGAGCTGAAGGCGCAGGGCGTGATGGCGGCCATCGGCAAGCAGCCGGGCCTGCACCTGGCGCTGGGCATCGCCAGCGCACTGTCCAGTTACCTGAACCTGGGCCTGCTCTGGTACTGGCTGGGCAAGACCGATGTCTACCAGCGCCGGCCGGGCTGGGGCGGCTACCTGGTGCGGCTGCTGCTGGCCTGTGCGGCCATGGTCGGCGTGCTGTTGGCCCTGCTGCACTGGGTTCCCGACTTCACCGTCATGGACAAATGGCACCGTATCGGTGGCCTGATGCTGCTGGTCGGCGGCGGTGGCGCGACCTATGCGTTGGCCATGCTGGCGATGGGCTTCCGCCCGCGCGACCTGCGTGGGCATTGATCGCGGTCCGTGGCGGCTATACTTCAGGGTTACACCATTGAAGCAGCGGCCCCGGTCGGGCCGGAACGAGAGTTGATGAGCAGGCTGTTCAGAAGCGTCGAGGGCGGGGAGCTGTTCCCCAACGGAAGCGTGGTCTGTATCGGTGCATTCGACGGCCTCCACCTGGGCCATCGTGCGCTGGTCCGCCACGCGGTTGCCCGCGCGCGCGCCTTGGGCGTGGCCGCGGTGGCCGTGGCGTTCGAGCCGCTGCCGCGTGAATTCTTCGCCCAGGGCACGCCGCCGCCGCGGCTGACCCTGGCGCGCAGCAAGGTCGAGATCCTGCGCGAGCTGGGTGTCGATGCGATCGGCCTGCTGCGTTTCGACGCGGCGATGGCGGCGATGCCGGCCGAGACCTTCGTGCGCCAGTTGCTGGTCAAGCGCCTGAGTGCGCGTGAGGTCTGGATCGGCCCGGAGTTCTGCTTCGGCAACCGCCGCCGCGGCGACCTGGCCCTGCTGCAGCAGCTCGGCGCCGAGCTCGGCTTCAGCGCCGGCGAGATCGAAGCGGTGGATCTGCACGGCGAGCGCATCTCCAGCACCCGCATCCGCCAGCTGCTGCAGGACGGCGATTTCGCCCGCGCCGGCGATCTGCTCGGCCGTCCCTACGCGATCAGCGGGCGGGTGGTGCGTGGGCGCCAGCTCGGCCGCACGCTGGGCTTCCCCACCGCCAACCTGCGGTTCCCGAAGACCCCGGCGCTGTCGGGCATCTACGCGACCTGGGTGCACGGCGTGTTCGACCAGCCGTGGCCGTCGGTGTCCAGCTTCGGCACGCGGCCGACCGTGGACGGCGTGGAGCCGCTGCTGGAAGCGCACCTGTTTGATTTCCAGGGCGACCTGTACGGGCGCCACATCGACGTGGAGTTCGTCGCCAAGCTGCGCGACGAAGAGAAATTCAATGATCTGGCGGCACTGACCGACCAGATGCACCGCGATGCCGAACAGGCGCGCGCCATCCTTTCCGAACATAGATTGCGAGCCACTGCGTGAGCCAGGACTACAAGACCACCCTGAACCTGCCAGCCACCGAATTCCCGATGCGCGGCGACCTGCCCAAGCGCGAGCCGGGCATTCTGGCGCGGTGGGAAGAGCAGGGGCTCTACCAGCAGCTGCGCGACAACGCCGCCGGCCGCCCGCTGTTCGTGCTGCATGATGGCCCGCCGTACGCCAACGGCCGCATCCACCTCGGCCACGCGGTCAACAAGATCCTGAAGGACATCATCGTCAAGTCACGCTACCTGGCCGGCTTCGACGCGCCCTACGTGCCGGGCTGGGACTGCCATGGCCTGCCGATCGAGATCGCGGTCGAGAAGAAGTGGGGCAAGGTCGGCACCAAGCTCGACGCCGTCGAATTCCGCCAGAAGTGCCGCGAGTTCGCTGAAGAGCAGATCAACATCCAGCGCGTGGACTTCAAGCGCCTGGGCGTGACCGGTGACTGGGACAACCCGTACAAGACCCTGAGCTTCGACTTCGAAGCCAACGAAATCCGAGCGCTGGCCAAGGTCGTGGCGAACGGCCACCTGGTGCGTGGCGCCAAGCCGGTGTACTGGTGCTTCGACTGTGGCTCGGCGCTGGCCGAGGCCGAGATCGAGTACCAGGAAAAGGAATCGCCGGCGATCGACGTGGCCTACGCCGCGCGCGATGCGCAGGCCATCGGCCACGCGTTCGGCGTGAGCGTGCCGGCTGACGTGGAAGTGGCCGTACCGATCTGGACCACCACCCCGTGGACGCTGCCGGCTTCGCTGGCGGTGTCGCTGGGCGCGGAGATCAACTACGTGCTGGCCGAAGGCCCGGCGCACAACGGCAAGCGCCGTTGGCTGGTGCTGGCCGCGGCCCTGGCCGAGCGCGCGCTGCAGCGCTATGGCGTCGAAAACGTGGTGCTGCACGGTGAAACCACCGGTGCCGCGCTGGAGAACCAGCTGCTGGCGCACCCGTTCTACCCGGAGCGCGAGATCCTGGTGCTCAACGGCGACCACGTCTCCGACGAGGACGGTACCGGTGCGGTGCACACCGCCCCCGGCCACGGCCAGGAAGACTTCGTGGTCAGCCAGAAGTACGGCCTGCTGGACAAGTACAACGCCGGCCAGGTCACCCCGATCGACGGTCGTGGCGTGTACCTGGAATCGACCCCGCCGGCCGGTGACGTGGTGCTGGCTGGCCAGCACCTGTGGAAGGCGCAGGAGGCCATCGTCGGTGTGCTGCGCGACAACGGTTCGCTGCTGGCCTTCCACCCGATCCGCCACAGCTACCCGCACTGCTGGCGCCACAAGACGCCGGTGGTGTTCCGCGCCACCCCGCAGTGGTTCATCTCGATGGACAAGGCCAACCTGCGCAACGATGCGCTGGCCGCCATCGATACCGTCGGCTGGTTCCCGACCTGGGGCAAGGCGCGCATCCAGAGCATGGTCGACGGTCGTCCGGACTGGACCATCTCGCGCCAGCGCACCTGGGGCGTGCCGATCGCACTGTTCACCCATCGCCAGACCGGCGAGATCCACCCGCGTTCGGTGGAGCTGATGCAGCAGGTCGCCGACCGCGTCGAGGCCGAGGGCATCGACGTGTGGTACTCGCTGGATGCCGCCGAACTGCTGGGCGCCGAAGCGGCCGACTACGAGAAGGTCACCGACATCCTCGATGTCTGGTTCGACTCGGGCGTGACCCATGAAGGCGTGCTCGCCGCGCGTGGCTTCGGCAAGCCGGCCGACCTGTACCTGGAAGGTTCCGACCAGCATCGTGGCTGGTTCCAGTCCTCGCTGCTGACCGGCGTGGCGATCGACAAGCGCGCCCCGTACAAGCAGTGCCTGACCCACGGCTTCACCGTGGACGAGCACGGCCGAAAGATGTCCAAGTCGCTGGGCAACGGCATCGAGCCGCAGGACATCATGAACAAGCTGGGCGCGGACATCCTGCGCCTGTGGATCGCCTCGGCCGACTACAGCAACGAGATGTCGCTGTCGCAGGAGATCCTCAAGCGCAACGCCGACGCCTACCGTCGCCTGCGCAACACCGCACGCTTCCTGCTCGGCAACCTGGACGGTTTCGATCCGGCCCAGCACCTGCAGCCGCTCGACCAGATGGTCGCGCTGGACCGCTGGATCGTGCATCGCGCGTGGGAGCTGCAGGAGAAGATCAAGGCGGCCTACGACGGCTACAACATGGCCGAGATCGTGCAGCTGCTGCTGAACTTCTGCAGCGTGGACCTGGGCTCGCTGTACCTGGACGTGACCAAGGACCGCCTGTACACGATGCCGACCGATTCGCACGGTCGCCGTTCGGCACAGAGCGCGATGTACCACATCGCCGAAGCGTTCACCCGCTGGGTGGCGCCGATCCTGACCTTCACCGCTGACGAGCTGTGGGGCTATCTGCCGGGCGAGCATGCCGGCCATGTGCTGTTCACCACCTGGTACGACGGCCTGGCGCCGCTGCCGGCCGATGCCCAGCTCAACGCCGCCGACTTCGACCAGCTGCTGGCCGTGCGCGAGCAGGTGGCCAAGGTGCTCGAGCCGATGCGTGCCAACGGCGCGATCGGTGCCGCGCTGGAAGCGGAAATCACCATCGCCGCCAGCGAAGAGCAGGCCGCGAAGTGGCAGCCGCTGGCCGATGAACTGCGTTTCCTGTTCATCAGTGGCGACGTGCAGGTGCGCCCGGCGACCACCGACGAGGTGTTCGTCAGCGCCCAGCCGACCACCAAGGCCAAGTGCGTGCGCTGCTGGCACCACCGCGCCGACGTTGGCAGCAACGCCGACCACCCGGAACTGTGCGGTCGCTGCGTGAGCAACATCACCGGCGCCGGTGAAGTGCGGAGCTGGTTCTGATGGCCGCGCCCCGTCCGCATCCGAACGCCCTGGTCTGGCTGCTGCTGTCGGCCGCCATCATCGGCCTGGACCAGTGGTCCAAGGCCTGGGTGTTGTCGAGCCTGCCGGAGTTCCAGCCGGTGGTGGTCATCGACGGCTTCTGGAACTGGTACCGCACCTACAACACCGGTGCCGCGTTCAGTTTCCTGAGCGACGCCGGTGGCTGGCAGAAACACTTCTTCACCGTGTTGGCGATCGTCATCAGCGGCCTGATGGCCTGGTGGCTGCGTAGCACTGCCCGCGGCAACTGGAAGGCCGCGGTGCCGTACGCGCTGATCATCGGCGGCGCCATCGGCAACGTGATCGACCGCCAGGTGCACGGCCACGTGGTCGACTTCATCCAGTGGTACGTGGGCAGCTACACCTGGCCCTCGTTCAACATCGCCGATTCGGCCATCGTGGTGGGTGCCATCGGCATCGCCCTGTTTGGCCTGTTCGACGGCAAGTCCGCCAAAAAGGCGGATAATGCCAACCCGAAACCGTAAGCCGGCCGCTGCCGGGAGACTGAACTGATGGATGTGCTGCTCGCCAACCCGCGTGGATTCTGTGCCGGCGTCGATCGTGCGATCGAGATCGTCAAGCGCGCGATCGAAACGCTGGGCGCGCCCATCTATGTCCGCCATGAAGTGGTGCACAACCGCTTCGTGGTCGACGACCTGAAGCAGCGCGGTGCGATCTTCGTCGAGGAACTCGATGAAGTGCCGGACAACAACACGGTCATTTTCAGCGCGCATGGCGTGTCCCAGGCCGTGCGCCAGGAGGCCGAGCGTCGTGGCCTGAAGGTGTTCGACGCCACCTGCCCGCTGGTGACCAAGGTCCACTTCGAAGTCGCCCGCCACTGCCGTGCCGGTCGTGACGTGGTGCTGATCGGCCACGCCGGTCACCCGGAAGTGGAGGGCACCATGGGCCAGTGGAACCGCGAAGCCGGCACCGGCCAGATCTATCTGGTCGAGGATGTCGAGCAGGTTGCCACGCTGCACATCAACCAGCCGGAAAACTTCGCCTATACCACCCAGACCACGCTGTCGGTGGACGATACGCGCGGCATCATCGATGCATTGCGTGAGCGCTTCCCGGCGATGCAGGGCCCGAAGAACGACGACATCTGCTACGCCACGCAGAACCGCCAGGATGCCGTGCGCGATCTGGCCAAGCGCTGCGACCTGGTGCTGGTGGTCGGTTCGCCGAACAGCTCCAACTCCAACCGCTTGAGCGAGCTGGCCCGCCGTGAGGGTGTGGAGTCGTACCTGATCGACGGCGCGCACGAGATCGACCCGCAGTGGGTGGTTGGCAAGCAGCACATCGGCGTGACCGCAGGTGCCTCGGCGCCGCAGGTACTGGTCGATGGCGTGCTGGCGCGGCTAGCCGAGCTGGGCGCCAGCGGCGTGGGCGAGCTGGACGGCGAACCGGAATCGATGGTGTTCGCGCTGCCGAAGGAACTGCGCCTGCGCCTGGTCGACTGACCGGGAAGCGCCTCATCCACGCATGGCGTGGATCTACTGAAACTGCTCTGGTGGGTGCGAACCAGCGCAAGGTGGGTGCGAACCTTGGTTCGCACGCTTCTGTGCATGCACGAATGGGCGCTCGTCCATGACCTTTGGCCATGGGGCAGGGCACTTTACGGGCCTAGCATCGGAAGATTCTCCGTTGTTGGAAGTTGCCCGATGAAGACCCGAGCCCTGGCCATGTCATTGCTGTTCGCGCTGGCGGCCACGCCCGCGCTGGCGCAGACCTCGCCGCCGGGCGATGCCGCGGCCCCCGGTCTGCTGCGCATCGATGTGGACGCGCGCGATCTGGCCCGGCGCATCTTCAAGGTGACCGCCACGGTGCCGGCCAAGCCCGGCCCGATGACCCTGCTGTACCCGCAGTGGATTCCCGGCAACCATTCGCCCACCGGTCCGATCGACAAGCTGGCCGGCCTGCGCGTGACCGCCAACGGCAAGCCGCTGGCCTGGCAGCGCGACCAGTTCAACGTCTATGCGTTCAAGGTGAACGTGCCCGAGGGCGTGAGCGAGATCGTCGCCCACTTCGATTTCCTGTCCTCGCAGGGCGGCAGCCAGGGCCGGGTGGTGATGACCCCGGAAATGCTCAACCTGCAGTGGAACGCCAATTCGCTGTATCCGGCCGGCGTCGATGCGCGCAACCTGCAGACGCAGGCCAGCGTGACCCTGCCCAAGGGCTGGTCGTTCGCCACTGCCCTGGAAACCGCGCGACGCGATGGCGATACCGTCGTCTTCAAGCCGATCTCGTATGACCATCTGGTTGATTCGCCCTTGTTCGCCGGCGAGCACTACCAGCGCATCGATCTCGACCCGGGCGCGAAGGTGCCAGTGCACCTCAACGTGTTTGCCGACGAAGCCAAGTCGCTGAAGCCGAGCGAGGCACAGATCGCGATGCACCGCGCGCTGGTGCAGCAGGCCGACAAGCTCTACGGTGCGCGCCACTACAACCACTATGAGTTTCTGCTGGCGTTGACCGACCGTCTCGGCGGCATCGGCCTGGAGCATCACCGCTCCAGCGAGAACAGCGCCGATCCGGGCTACTTCACCGAATGGGACAGCAACGCGTGGATGCGCGACCTGCTGCCGCACGAGTACACCCATTCCTGGAACGGCAAGTACCGCCGCGGCGCCGATCTGGCCACCGCCAACTTCAACGTGCCGATGGGCGACAGCCTGCTGTGGGTGTACGAGGGCCAGACCCAGTTCTGGGGCCAGGTGCTGGCGGCGCGTTCGGGCCTGTGGTCGACCACACAGGCGCGCGACATGCTGGCCAACGTGGCCGCGACCTATGACCGTGGTCGCCCGGGCCTGGCCTGGCGGCCGCTGCAGGACACCACCAACGACCCGACCATCGCCCAGCGCCGCACGTTGCCCTACCGCAACTACCAGATGAGCGAAGACTACTACTCCGGTGGCCAGATGCTGTGGCTGGAAGTGGAGGGCAAGCTGCGCGGGCTGACCGGCAACCGCCGCAGCCTCGACGACTTCGCGCGCGCGTTCTTCGGCGTCGGCAATGGCGACTGGGACGTCAATCCCTACACCTTCGACGACGTGGTCGCGACCTTGAACGGCATCGCGCCGTATGACTGGGCGACGTTCCTGCGTGGGCGTCTGGACGGCCATGGTTCGTTGACCGGCGGCCTGGAACTGGCGGGCTGGAAGCTGGTTTATCGCGATGCCCCGAACGATGCCTACAAGGCGCAGGAGAAGCGCGCCAAAGCAGCGCTGCTGGCGTATTCGCTGGGCGCGACCGTGCTCGACAGCGGCGTGGTCGGCGATGTGATCTGGGACAGTCCGGCGTTCAACGCCGGTCTTGCACCGGGCATGAAGGTGATCGCGGTTGGCGGCCGTGAATACAGCAGCCAGCGCTTGAAGGATGCAGTCGCCGCCGCAGCAAAGGACAAGGCGCCGATCGTGTTGCTGGTGAAGCAGTTCGATCGCATCGAAACGATGAGCATCGCCTACCACGGTGGCCTGCAGTACCCGGTGCTGGAGCGCATCGCCGGCAAGCCTGACCGCCTGGCGGACCTGTGGAAGGCGCGATGAAACCGCGCGCCCGCGATGGCGTGATCCTGTTGATGGCGATCCTCGCCATCGTGGGCGCATTCCTGCACGGCGATGGGCGTTGGCTGCACTGGCTGGCCAAGCCGGCCACCACGCTGCTGATCGCTGCCATCGTCTGGCGCGTGCATGATCCGGTGCAGCCGTTCTATCGGCGTGCGGTGCTGGCCGGCATGCTGCTCTCGTGCGTGGGTGACATCGCGCTGATGTTGCCAATGGATGCGTTCGTACCGGGGCTGGTCGCATTCCTGCTGGCGCATGTCTGCTACATCATCGCCTTCCGCGGAGGCCTGCGTGCCGGGCGTGGGCTGGTCGGCGCCAGCGTCCTGCTCGGTGCGTTTGCCGTGCTCAACGTGCTGGGCCTGTGGCCACACCTGCCCGCACCGATGCGTATTCCGGTGCTGGCGTACGTGGTGGTGCTGGCATCGATGGCGGTGCTGGCCCTGGCACGGCAGTGGCGCCGCCCGCAGCCTGACGCCATGGAGGCCGCCAGTGCCCGTTGGGCCGCTGCCGGTGCCGTGCTGTTCGTCGCCAGCGATTCACTGTTGGCCTGGGACCGCTTCGCCGGTGGCCTGCCGCTGGCCAGCCTGCTGGTGCTGTCCACGTACTACGCTGCGCAGTACGCCATCGCGCGCTCGGTGAAATAGAAAAAGGGGACGGAGGGGATTAAGTCGCAAACCGCACCAAGGCACATACGACTTAATCCCCTCCGTCCCTTTTTTGTGTGGCCTACCGGCGGCTCACGCCGCGCAGGGCGCCCTGCGCATCGAACTGCAGGCGCACGGATTCGCGGTCACCGGCGACTTCGTCCGGCAGCCATACCAGCTTGCCGGCTTTGCGCACGATCACGTAGACGTGGCCGACTTCAGATGCGGGGTTCTGCAGCGCATTGCGCTGTTCCTGCAGCGCCTGCGCCACGCGCGGAACAGTCTCGAAATCGATGCTGGCCAGGGATGTGCTGCTGCGCTGCAGGCTGATGGTCGGCGCAAACTGCTGCGGGTTCACCGGATTACCCTTGCGCCATTGGCCACGTTCAAAGTGATAGCTGTCGACGTGGCCCGGCTGTTGCGGATCGACCAGATCGAGGTTGATGCGGCCATCGTCGTAGAAGTGGATGCTGTGGAAGACCGTCAGCCGCTGGCCGGCCAGCGCTGGCATCTGCTCCAGTGCCTGACGGGCAGCCAGCAGGTAGTCCGCATCGAACAGGCGGTTGTTGCGCTCGGGCGCTCCAGCGGTGCTCGCGGCGGGGAAGGGCGCCGGGGACGGCACAAGCGATGCGGATTGCTCGCGCGGCGACTGGGACGAGACGGAGGCAGGCAACCGGTCCGGCTGTACCGAATGCCCCAGCGTTTCGCTGATGGTCTGCAGGGCGCCTCCGGCAACGGCCACGCCCGCCAGAACCAGCAGCAGTACCAGGAACACGGTGCGGGTTGAGGGCGGCTGTTTCATACTCCCTCCAGGCGCACGTTGCTGTGGTCATCCGGGTCGTACAGCAGCGTCACATGCTCGCGCGGGATGTTGGCCAGTTCAATCAGCGGGATGAAGCGGCGCACGCGGGCCTGCTGCACGTTGCCTTCGCGGTCGATGTATTCCAGCTGGAACTCCACCTGCGGCTGTTCGTTGAGGTAGGTGCCGGTCTGACGCACCTTCAACACCCTGGCCTCCACGCCGATGCCGCGATACTTCAGCGCATCGCCGCGGGCATCGGCGTGCAGCAGGCGGCCGAGCA
The DNA here is from genome assembly GCF_047500745.2 of Stenotrophomonas sp. FR024. Taxonomy (NCBI): domain Bacteria; kingdom Pseudomonadati; phylum Pseudomonadota; class Gammaproteobacteria; order Lysobacterales; family Lysobacteraceae; genus Stenotrophomonas; species Stenotrophomonas sp. FR024. Next base: position 427,216 of record NZ_JAXAXM020000002.1, on the reverse strand, counting down.
GGCGCAGGCCCAGCGCATAGCCACACAGCACCAGCGGGCACACCAGCAGCGGGTGACCGAACGACAGGAAGGTCCAGCCCAGCCCCTCGCTCTGCAGCTGGTAGGCCCACACATAGGCAGCGGCAACGATGGCGATGCCGAGTGCTGCACCGATGCCGCGCCGCCACAGGCTGGCGACATTCAGTTCGGGCTGGGCACCGTCCAGCACGATGTTGGGGAATGCCCCGGGCGTCCGGCCCAGGCGCGCATCAATGTGCCTGCCGGCCTCGAAGCGATGCAGCTGGGGTTTGCTGTCGACCACCAGCATCTGTTCGCGGACCGGCGTACCGGACAGGTTCTTGAAGGACAACTGCAGTTTCCATTGCGCGAACCCACGCACCTGCACGCCGGTCTGTTCGGCCTGCTCGATCAGCGCACTGCGCGGTTCACCGTCGGCCAGGATCGACTGCACCCGGTGCAGTGCGCGTGGCGGCCCCAGCAACAGGTAGTGCAGGAAGGCGAACAGCAGCGTCAGCCACAGGACCATCGACAGTGCGAGCAGCAACAGTGCCAGCCACGGTGCGCTGCGGTCGACCAGCGCCACCGGCCACGAAGTGCCGAAATAGAGAATGCAGGGAAAAGGCAACGCGAAGAACAGCAGGAACGCGCCCCAGAACCAGAGATAGGCTTTCATGGGGGAAGGGGACCGCGGTGGAACAGGGCGCGTAGATTACTACGCTTCAGCGGAACTGCAGGGTAAGCAGGTAGTAGCGGCCGAGCGGATCGTCCAGCCCGGGCATCTGCCCGCCGTTGCCGACCAGATAGTTCACCGGTTGTGTGTCCAGCACGTTGTGCACGTCCAGCGCTGCAACGATGCGCGGCCCCAGCCGGCGTGCGAGGTGCAGGTTCCAGCGCAGCTGCCGTGGGTTCATGCAGTGGTTCCGGTCGACCTGCTTCTGCGGGCACTCCGCCCCCGGCAGCCAGGCACGCGTGCGCCCGATCTGGTTGCCGCGTAGCGCGATGTCCCAGTTGCTGTTCTGCCATTGCACGTTCAACACCGCAGCCAGCTCGGGTGTCACATGACCACGCAGGTCCACGGCGGCCTCATGGTCACGGCGGCGAAGCAGTTCCTGCTGCTTCAGCGCATCGAGCGAAAACAACCATTGGCCGTTGCTGCCGCTGTCGATGCGGTACTCGCCACGCAGCACCCAGTTGCGGGAGGTGGTGCGGCCGATGTTGTCGAACGACAGGCGCAGGCTGCCCAGGTGGCCGTCTTCATCCAGTTCCCACGTGCTGCGGTTCCACACTGCATCGCTCGGCTGCAGGGCGAGGATCTCGTTGCGCAGTTCCACGATGTTGTGGGTCAGCGACAGCGAGAACGTGTCGTCGGGCGTCCACGTGGCTGCCAGCGAATGGCTGCGTGATCGTTCGGCCTTCAGTGCATCGTTCTCAATCACGTTGGCCGTGACGCTGCAGCCGCCACCACGCGTGGCGATCGCACATTCCGGAAGGGCACTGGACACCGGAAGCGTGATCGAGCCGAAGTAGCCGGGAGGCCGCCGTTGCTCGAACAGGCTCGGTGCACGATAGCCGCGCCCGCTGGCCAGCAGGAACGACCAGTGCGGCGTCGGGCTCCAGCGCAGCCCGGCACGAGGCGAGAACGCCATGAAGCCGCCGTCGCGGTCCCAGCGTGCAGCCAGGTCCGCGCGCAGCGTGGGGGCCAGCGGCAGGCCCAGCTCGGCGTAGACGCCATTGCTTTGTCGCGACAGGCGGCGCCGCTGCTGTGGCAGGCCCAGCGCAAGGTCGCCCTGGCTCAGCAGTGCGTCCGGGCGCGAGGTCCAGCGTTCATGGCGCAGGTCGATGCCGGTGGCCAGCTGCGCATTGCCGCCGGGCATTGCCATCAGCTCACGCTGCACGCCCCACCAGCCCTGCCATTGTGCGGTGCTGCCGCGGTTGCGGATGGACGGAAACAGCGTGTCCGCCTCGGCCGCCGGCGGCGCGTCGAAACCGGGAGTGAACCTGCGCGCCTGCGTTGCTTCAAGCAGGCGTGTCGTGCGCACGGTGCCTGCAGTGGACAAGGTCACGTCGCTGCGCTGCGCGCTGATGCCCGCCTCCCAGCTGCGCCGGCCCTGGTCGCGGCCGATGCCGAAGGTAAGGTCGGCATCGGTGGCGCGGACGCTGGGGCGCACGTTGCCGGCCTCACGCAGCACACTGTTGAAGGTGATTCCGCGCGAGACCACCGCAACGGCGGTCGGGCCCAGATCGAAGCGCTGGCGGTTGTGACTGGCCCGCGCCTCGACATAGGCATAGCGTCCCTCACCACGTTCATGCCGGTAGTGCAGGAAGGCCGACGCGGTATCCGAGGCGGGCTGCAGCGACCGCGGCCGCGCGCTGTCAAACCAGCAGCCATCCTCGCGCCGCTTCAGGGGCGGCTCGCAGCGCCGGGCGGGCACGTACCAGTTGCCGAAGATCGCGCCGATCGGATACAGCGAGGTTTCCGCGTGCCAGTCACGCTGGTCACCGGCGACATGTTCGACACGGTGCAGATCGAGTCCGGCAAACCAGCGGTCCCCGTTGCCACGCGCGCCGCCCGTGGCGGCCTGCAGGCGGTACTGGGCCGCATCGCCGCGGCTGCTGAGCCCGGTCTGCAGCATGGCTTCGGGCCCATCGGCCTGGTCGCGCAGGATGATGTTGACCACGCCGGACATGGCGTCGGCCCCATAGATGGCCGAGGCACCACCGCGTACCAGTTCGATGCGGTCGACGAAGCTCAGCGGAATGCCGCCGAGGTCGGTGAGCCCACCCTGTTCCAGCGACACCATCGGATAGCGCGGCAGGCGCCGGCCGTTGACCAGGAACAGCGTCGCCCGCGGGCCCATGCCGTCGAGACTGGTGGTGGCCGCTGCGCCCACCGGCAGGTACTGCGAATCGCCGCCGCGCGAGGTGCTCATGGCCGGATGGCCGTTCATGCCGGGCAGGTGCCGCAGCAGGTCGAACAGATTGCCGTAGCCGCTGCGCAGGATATCGTCGCGATCGATGGTGGTGACCGGCAGTGTGGTCTGCACCGAAGAGCGCGGCAGCCGGCTGCCGGTGACATGGATGGGCGCCAGTTCCACCTGGTGTGGCGTGTCGGCGGACTTGGGAGCCGGGCGCGGCAGGCGCGGGGCTGCGACCGCTTTCGGCGGCGTGGCAGGGGGCTCGGGATGGACGCGCCGCACGACAAAGGCACCGGATGAAGTGCGCAGGATGTTGACCGGCAGGCCGGCGACCAGCTGCTTCAGGGAGGCCCCGGTATCGCGTTGGTCACGGCTGCCGCCGGTGCGCAGATCATCCAGTTCACGTGCGTCGAACAGCAGGGCGGTGCCACTCTGCCGGGCCCATTGCTGCAGTGCCGGCACCAGTGGGCCGGCGCCCACGTCGATCTCCAGCGTGCCGGCGGGCTCGCCGGCATCGGCCATCGGTAGTGCGGCAACACCCAGTGCAAGGCATAGCAGGGCGCGGAGCAGCCCCCACTGCAGCGCACCCGGACCTGCCTTCACTGCCGGTCTCCTCAGTAGGTGCGGCGCAGTTCCAGCGCGCCATCCGGACGCGTCTGGCCAGCCACGGACCAACCCAGTTCCAGCGCCGACAGCAGCTCCTGTGCATCACCGGCGCGGAAGGTGCCGCTTACCGCCAGGTCGGTGATCTCCGGATCGACGATCACCAGTGGCGTGCGGCCATAACGGTTCATGCGCTCGACCACGATCGACAGTGGCGTGGCATCGAACACCAGTTGCCCACGCAGCCAGCCTTCAGCGGCTGCGTTGGACGAGAGGGCAGGGCCCGGCTGGATACGGCCGGAGGGCAATACCTGCAGCTGTTGGCCGGGTGCCAGCGTGTGCTGCGCTGCGCCGTTGCTGACTTCCACGGCACCTTCCAGCAGCGCGACCTCGACCAGACCATCGCGCAGGCGTTCCACCTGGAAGGTCGTGCCGATGTCGCGGATCGTACTGCCGCCGGCGTGCAGCTGCAGCGCCTTGTTCGACGGAGCGACCTGCAGTTGCAGCCGACCCCGCTCCAGCACCAGATCACGATGACGCCAGCCGAAGCGGGCGCGGAGGGTGGTGCCGGCATCCAGCATGGCGACGCTGCCATCGGCCAGCGTCTGCTGCTGTGCCTGGTGCGAATCATTGGCGTAGACCTGTGGCGTCGGGTTGCCGTCGACGGCAACCATCCAGCCGATGCCGATCGCCATGCAGACACCGGCGGCAGCGGCCACGCCCGGCAACCAGCGCCGGCGCGGCGGACGCGCCGCCCGTGCCGCGGCGGTGCGCAGCCAGGGGTCAGCCGCAAGCTCCGCACCCTGCTGGAACAGGGTTTCGGCCTGCACCCAGGCTTTGACGTGGGCCGGATCTTCGGCCAGCCAGTCCTCGAACGTTTCGCGTTCGGCCGATGTGCAGTCCGGGGCTTCCAGGCGGGCTACCCAGGCGCTGGCGCGTTCAAACAGCTGTGCATCATTCCTGTGCGGGGTGCCACTCATTGGCCGTCCCTGTCGTTGTGCAGCGGATCCGATCCCAACTCCTGACGCAGGCCCTGCAGGGCCCGGGCGATATGTTTTTCCACGGTCTTGGCAGTAATTCCACAATGCCGCGCGATCTGCGTGTAGCTCATGCCGGTGATGCGGTTGAGCAGATAGACCTCGCGTGCGCGTTCGGGCAGCTTGAACAGGGCCTGCCGCAGCAGGGACAGCATCTGCCCTGACTCGGCCTGGCGCAATGGATCGGGCGAGGAACTGGGCGGTTCGTCGCTGCCATCGTGTTCGGCCAGCGGCAGATGCGGCCGCGACTGCGGCGAGCGTCCGCGGTCTGCCAGGCGGTTGCGGGCGATACGATACAGCAGCAGGCGCAGTTCGTCCGGGCCCTGTGCGCGATAGCGGATCAGCCGCTCCATGCAGTCCTGCGCGATATCCTCCGCATCCTCAGGCCCGACCCCCCGCGTGCGCAGGAACGCGCACAGCGGTGCGCGCTCTTCGCGTACGAACGCGATGAAGGCATCCGCAGGTGCGGGCGGCTCCGGCGCGCGATGGATCAGGGGAGACGGGGTGGACAGGGCTGGCCTCGACTGTCGGTGGCGAATGCGTCATCGAGTTTTACGCGACGATGACCGGATGGGGAAGAGTGTGCATCGATCGGATTCTTATTGTGAATGTATTCATTTTTCAGGATCCGTTCCACTGGGGGAGATCGCCCCGCTGCGGCGTTGATCGTTCTACCCGCGTGTTGCGGGTGGAGAGAGAGAACGCATGAAGTATTCGAAGTTGAGCCTGGCCCTGGCCGGGCTGATGGGCGTTGGCGCCATATCCGTGGTGGATGACGTCATGGCAATGAATTATCACGTGCAGGGCGATCGCATCTTCCTGAGTGGCGATGTGACCTACGCCGACGTGGTATCCCTGCCGGCACTGCTGGCCAAGGCGCAGGCCGAAGGCCGGCCGGTCCGTGAGGTGGTGCTGCGTACGTCCAATGGTGGTGCGTTGATCGCCGGCGAGTGGCTGCAGGGCATCATCCGCACCTCCGGACTGAACACCATCGTGTCCGGCAATTGCATTTCATCCTGCTCGATCATGCAGTCTGGTGGCGTCGAACGCTATCTGGCCGGCGATCTGCCGCTCATCGACTCGGTGCAGATCCACGCGGCCAGCAGCGGCGGCAAGGTGATCTACACACCGTCGCCGCGCATGACCCAGATCTATACCGGCAACTACGGCGGCGGCATGGATGCCGGGCTGCTGCACAAGGCCATGTATGAAGTGGTGCAACCGAACGGGTTGCTGGTGTTCCGCGATCCGGCGCGCAGCACTGGTGCCTCGGTCACCTTCGATCCCGATGGCAGTGGCAGCAAGCTGGAGTCGTTCCCCGGCCAGGATATCTACAGCAACAAGATCATCACCGCGAACGGATACCGCGATCCGGGTGACACCTTGAACGTCACCGCCAACGTGGTCGGCGACATCAACCCCGGTTACCTGCGTACCGGACGCCAGTTGCAGGCGTTCGTCGATGATGATTTCGCGCGCTGGAATACCGACTGGCGATCCACCTACATCAATGTCGCACAGAGCATCTACAACGCATCAAGCCGCGGTCCGCAGGGCATCGGCGCGCTGTCGGTGCAGGGCTACCTCAGTGATCCGGACATCCAGGACCTGCTGCTGTCCAAGCTGCGGCTGGCTGATCTGGATGTCTCCACGCTGGACAACGCCATGGGCGTGATCCGGGTGAGCAACGGCGCCACATGGCGCACGTCCGCGACGACAGGCGCGGACTTCATGCTGGTCGACAATGGCACCATCGCGCTGGAAGGCGGTGCGCTGCGCGCATCGGAAGTGCGGGTGCTCGGCGCAGGCATGCTGGTTGGCCATGGCGACGTGGCGGGTACTGCGATGGACCGCGCTGCTTTGCTGGACGGCACCGGTCCTTCCTACCGCGAAGACGGCTTCAACCGCCTGCGCGTGTTCGGCACGCTGATGCCGCGCGGCGGCGACCTGGTCACCCATGGCTACGTCAACATCATGCCGGGCGGCAAGGTGCTGTTCGACGTTACTGAGAATGGCGGCACGGCCGCCGGCCGCCTGCGCGTGGGCACGTTCTTCGATGACGAGCAGACAGAGGGGGCACTGGTGATCTCCAAGGGTGCCTTCCTCGAACTGAACGTGGCGCAGGGCTACTACGGCCAAGACTTCCGTCGTGACCTGGTGGAGGGCCCGATCTATCAGGGCGGCTTCGAAGAGGCCGTGCGCCTGGGCGACACCGGTTACAGCGCCAGCATCAGTGGTGAAGTGTTCCGCCCGCGCCACAATTCACTGCTCAGCTTCAACGTGAAGCAGACGGCCGATGGCCTGTGGCTGACCGCCAACCCGGGCTTTGACCAGCTGGGCCTGTTTGCCAACGGTACGTCCGGCGACGGCCTGGGCCGCGCGCTGGCGACCGCCTCCGATCGCCAGGACAAGGGGCTGAGATCGCTGCTGGGCGCACTGCAGTTCGCTGACCGCGATGTGATCGCACAACAGGCCGGTGCCCTGCGCGGTGATGCGCACGCCAGCCTGCGACTGGCCGACACCGCGCTGGTGGGCAGTATCGGCAACGTCGTGCAGCAGCACCAGTCGGCCATGCGCAGCGGCGGTGATGCCGATGGCCTGGCCTCGCAGGTGGCGCAGTCGGTCTCCTCCCAGCCGGGCATGCGCCATGGCAGCCTGTTCAACCAGCTGGCGATGCACCTGGTCGAGCCGGCGTCGGGCAGCGTTGCGGGCAGCGCTGATGCTGGACGCAGCCATGGCATCTGGGCGCGTGGTTTCGCCAGCCATGGCCGCCTCGATGCCGACGGTGGCGTGACCGGCCTGAGCCACACCATCGGTGGCATCGTGGTCGGTGCCGATACCCGCGTGGCCGATGACCGCGTGACCCTGGGTGTCAGCGTGGCCGCGGCGGACATGTCGACCAAGGCCAGCGATGGCTCTGGTTTCACTGGTGACGTGCGTGCGCTGGACGTGGGCGGCTACCTCGATGCGACGTACGCGCGCGGCTATCTGTCGGCGGCCGTGCGCTACACCGATCTGCGCCACGATACGCGTCGCAGCATCAACGGCATCGATGGCCTGCAGCAGCCGCTGCGCGCCAAGTACAGCAACGATGCGATCTCCGCACGGGTGGAACATGCGTTCTCCTTCACGACCGGCAAGGGCCTGGTGATCCAGCCGTTGCTGCCGGTGGTGGACTACGCGCGTACCTCGGCCACCCGCTTCAACGAAGGGCAGGGCGCCGGTGCGCTGGTTGGCCGCAGCGGCAGCCTGGAGAGCATCCGCGTGGGTGCGGGCCTGCAGCTGTTCAAGACCTTCGAAGGCAACAACGGCGAGCGCATCACCCCGCGCGCCCGGGTGGTCTGGCAGAAGGAACTGGGCGATTCGCAGGCCCGCTACAGCACCGGCTTCGCCGCGGCACCGGATCTGGTGTTCGGCGCCAGCAGCCAGGCGGTGGGCGAGCAGGTGCTGGCCTGGAACCTGGGTGTGACCAGCCGTGCCAGCGAGCGGCTGTCCATCATGGCCGATTACGTGGGTGAGCGCCGCGACGGGCAGATCCAGAACGGCGTGATGCTGGGCCTGGGCTACAAGTTCTAAGTGACGCCCGGCACCGGCGATGACGGCATCGCCGGTGCCATCCCAACGCGGGTGCTGCTGCGGTATGGTCGGTATGCCATTCCACCCAGGCCCGTCCATGCAGATCGCCGTCTTCAGTGCCCGTCCCTACGACCGTCGTTTCCTTGATGAGGCGAACCAGCGCGATGCGGCTGGGGACGGCTTTGCGTTCGTGTACTTCGATGTGGCGCTGGACGTGCACACGGCCGCGCTGGCGCAGGATTGCGCAGCCGTATGCGTGTTCGTCAACGACCGCCTGGATGCGCCGGTGCTGCACGCCCTGCATGCGTTGGGCGTGCGGGCCGTACTGCTGCGCTGCGCCGGCTTCAACAATGTGGACCTGGCAGCCGCGAAAGGGCTGGATCTGTTCGTCGCACGCGTACCGGCCTATTCCCCGGAGGCGGTGGCCGAGCATGCGTTGGCGCTGGTGATGACTCTCAACCGGCAGACTCATCGCGCCTACAACCGCGTGCGCGAGGGCAACTTCATGCTCGATGGCCTGCTCGGACGCACCTTGCATGGCCGCACGGTTGGCATTGTGGGTACCGGCAAGATCGGGCTGGCCACCGCGCGCATCTTCAACGGCATGGGCTGCACCGTGCTGGGGCACGATCCTTATCCGTCACCCGCGTTCGGTGGTATCGGCGAAATGGTCGGGCTGGATGAACTGCTGGCGCGTGCCGACATCGTGTCGCTGCATTGCCCGCTGACGCCTGAGACTCATCACCTGATCAATGATGCATCACTGGCGCGGATGAAGCCGGGCGCGATGCTGGTCAATACGTCGCGCGGCGCACTGGTCGATACCCATGCGGTGATCCGCGCGCTGAAGTCGCGCCGGCTGGGTCATCTGGCCATCGACGTGTACGAGCAGGAAAGCGCGTTGTTCTTCCAGGACCTGTCCGGCGAGATCATCGACGATGAGGCCTTCCAGCGCCTGATGACCTTTCCCAACGTGCTGGTGACAGGCCACCAGGGCTTCTTCACCGTCGAGGCGCTGCAGGAGATCTCAGCGATCACGCTGGGGAATCTGCAGGGTTTCGCGGCCGGGCGGGTGTGCGCCAACCGGGTAGAGGCGGGCTGAGCCGGATGGATTGACCGCCGGGGCGCCCAGCCCGTAAAATCGCGGGCTCCGCCGGAATAGCTCAGTTGGTAGAGCGGCGCATTCGTAATGCGTAGGTCGCAGGTTCGACTCCTGTTTCCGGCACCAGTTGCATGAAAAGCCCCGGCCTTGGTTGGGGCTTTTTGTTTTGGCATTTGAAGCAATCACTGGCCTTGTGTCATGAGCGCGAACCCTTATCAGGTCCAAGCGCGCGCACCGCCTGCCGCAGCACGGTCTTCAACCGCGCCGCGTCGGTCTTGCGCGGATCGCTCAGGTAGATCTCGTGATGGGGGCCGGCGAAGGCGTAGCCCAGCGAAGGCATCAGTTCGTTGTGCAGATGGGCGAGGGCCGGACCCTCGTCATCGTAGGCGCCTACATGCAGGGTCTGCAGGCAGAGGCCTTCTTCAAGAATTTCATGGCGAAGGCTGGCCGGGACCTCGCCCAGTTTCTTCGCCGACTTGGCGATGGCAGCCTCCAACTGCGCTGGACTGATCCCGTCCGGCGTACGGATCATCACCGTCCACCTCCACTCATCCTTGCGGCGTGCGACAAAGCTCGACGGATCCTCGGCGGTCCACAGGGCTTCCAGCGGTGGCACCACGTAGTCCTGGCCCCCGGCCTTCAGTGCGAACTTCAGTGCATAGCTCACCGCGTACAGCCACTGCACGGCCTGCAGGTAGGCGGGGGCGGTATTCGGATCACCGTGGCCGTCGACCATCAGGTAGGGCAGGGGCGGTACGTCTACCGTCACGAACCGGCCCGCCGGGGGCAGGTACAACGCGCGATCGCGCTTCTTGAAGTCGAACTTGTCCACGGGCCTTCCTCCTGCGCCGAGCATCCCACGCCGGGCACCCGCCAGCACGCCTGAACAGGTTCAGATGACTTTGCCGAACACGGGCGGAGCAGCCGCCATCGCCCGATGCCAGGATGCCGCCCCCGGGTGTTCTGCCCGCCGCGGTTGCGCGGTGCGACAACGTGTCGCAGCCAGAAACGGGCCTTTCCTGCGCTCGATCATTGTCAATGCCTTTCTTAAATGGTGGGTGACGGCCTAAAATTGAAAGGCTGACTCGACCCCACCTCCCTGCCTGTCTTCCGGACCGGTGGGACCGGCTTTGGCCGGAACAGGCAGGACGGGGAACGGCATTCCCTCGCAATTGGATCGACCGATGATTCCGTTGAAAACCCTTGGGCGCTGGTTGCGCCCGGGCCTGCTGCTGTCGTTGCTGGTGATGCTCACCGGCTGCGATGCGGTGGCCATCCTCAGTCCGAAGGGCCAGATCGGCCAGGATGAGAAGACCCTGCTGATCACGGCCACCGTGCTCATGCTGCTGGTCGTCATCCCGGTCATCATCATGACCCTGACCTTCGCGTGGAAGTATCGCGCCTCCAACACCAAGGCCCGCTACGAGCCGAAGTGGTCCCACTCGACGGCGATCGAGGTGGTGGTGTGGTCCATTCCCTGCATGATCGTGCTGGTGCTGGCGGTCCTGACCTGGCGTTCGTCGCACGCGCTGGACCCGTACAAGCCGCTGGAATCGGACGTCAAGCCGGTCACCATCGAGGCGATCTCGCTGGACTGGAAGTGGCTGTTCATCTATCCGGAAGAGAAGGTGGCGGTCGTCAACGAAATCAAGTTCCCGGTCAACACGCCGCTGAACTTCAAGATCACGTCCGATTCGGTGATGAATGCGTTCTTCATCCCGCACCTGGGCAGCATGATCTACTCGATGGCTGCGATGGAGACCAAGCTCCATCTGATCGCCAACGAGACCGGTGAATTCCCGGGCATGTCCTCGCACTACAGCGGCGCGGGCTTCGCCAAGATGCACTTCACCGCCTACTCGGTCACCGATGCCGAATACCGCCAGTGGCTGGACCAGGTCCGCGCCGGCGAGCAGACCCTGGACAAGGCCTCGTTCAAGGCGCTGGGTGAAGCACGCAACGCCGAGTGGTATCCGGTCACCTACTTCGGCAAGACCGAAGAAGGCCTGTTCGACTGGGTCATCGCCAAGCACATGGGCGACAACAAGCATTACGGCATGAAGCACGAACACGCCGGTGCCGCCGCTGCCGATGCCGCCAGCCATGAAGCGCACGAGGGCCATGCCCCCAGTGACGCGCATGATTCCAAGGAATCGGGTGAAAACCTGGATGCCAACGAACACGAACACGCAGGCCACGCCGGCCATGCGGGCTCGGGAGAATGAACATGTTGGGTAAACTCTCAATTGAGTCGATCCCCCACGATCCGATCGTGCTGACCACCCTGGTCGGCGCGGTGCTGGGGGGCCTGGGCGTCATGGCCCTGATCACCAAGTTCAAGCTGTGGGGCTATCTGTGGAAGGAGTGGTTCACTTCGGTGGATCACAAGAAGATCGGCGTGATGTACCTCATCGTCGCCTTCGTCATGCTGCTGCGCGGTTTCTCCGACGCCATCATGATGCGTACCCAGCAGGCGCTCGCCGTCGGCGGGTCCGAGGGTTACCTGCCGCCGCACCACTACGACCAGATCTTCACCGCGCACGGCGTGATCATGATCTTCTTCGTGGCGATGCCGCTGATCACCGGCCTGATGAACCTGGCCGTGCCGCTGCAGATCGGTGCGCGCGACGTCGCGTTCCCGTTCGTCAACTCGCTCAGCTTCTGGCTGTTCGTGTCCGGCGCGGTGCTGATCATGCTGTCGCTGTGGATCGGTGAGTTCGCTGCCACCGGCTGGCTGGCGTTCCCGCCGTTGTCGGGCATCGAATACAGTCCAAGCGTCGGCATGGACTACTACATCTGGGGTCTACAGGTCGCAGGCCTGGGTACCACGCTGAGCGGTATCAACTTCTTCATCACCATCCTGAAGATGCGTACCCCCAGCATGAAGCTGATGCAGATGCCGGTGTTCACCTGGACCGCCCTGGTGACCAACGTGCTGATCGTCGCTGCCTTCCCGGTGCTGACCATCACCCTGGTGCTGCTGACCCTGGACCGTTACCTGGGTACGCACTTCTTCACCAATGACGGTGGCGGCAACGCCATGCTGTACATCAACCTGATCTGGATCTGGGGTCACCCGGAGGTGTACATCCTGGTCCTGCCGGCGTTCGGTGTGTTCTCCGAAGTCATCGCGACCTTCTCGCGCAAGGCGCTGTTCGGCTACAAGGGCATGGTCTACGCCACCGCCTGCATCGGCGTGCTGTCGTTCATCGTGTGGCTGCACCACTTCTTCACCATGGGCTCGGGTGCCAACGTCAATGCCTTCTTCGGCATCACGACGATGATCATCTCGATCCCGACCGGCGTGAAGATCTTCAACTGGCTGTTCACCATGTTCCGCGGTCGCGTGCAGTTCACCACGCCCGTGCTGTGGACCATCGGCTTCATGGTCACCTTCACCATCGGCGGCATGACCGGCGTGATGCTGGCGATCCCGGCCATCGACTTCGTGCTGCACAACAGCCTGTTCCTGATCGCCCACTTCCACAACGTCATCATCGGCGGCGTGGTGTTCGGCATGTTCGCCGGCATCACCTACTGGTGGCCGAAGATGTTCGGCTTCCGCCTCAATGAGTTCTGGGGCAAGTGCGCGTTCTGGTGCTGGTTCATCGGCTTCTACGTGACCTTCATGCCGATGTACGTGCTGGGCTTCATGGGCATGACCCGTCGTCTGCAGAGCACCGTCAACCCGGCCTACGAGCCGCTGCTGCTGGTCGCTGCCGCAGGTGCCTTCATCGTGGGTGCCGGCATCCTGTGCCAGATCATCCAGGTGGCCGTGTCGATCCGCGACCGCAAGAAGACCGCCGACCTGACCGGCGACCCGTGGGATGCCCGTACGCTGGAGTGGGAAACCTCTTCGCCGCCGGCCTTCTACAACTTCGGTAGCCTGCCGGAAGTCACCGAGCTGGACGATTTCTGGGAGCGCAAGCAGCGTGGTGAAGCCTGGCCGAAGCCGGCCAAGTACACCGACATCCACATGCCGCGCAACACCGGCACGGGCGTTGTCATCGGTGCCTTCAGCCTGGTGTTCGGCTTCGCGATGATCTGGCACATCTGGTGGCTGGCCATCGTCGGCTTCGTCGGCATGATCGCCACGTTCATCTACCGCACCTTCGACCAGGACGTGGACTACTGGGTCCCGGCCGCCGAGGTGGAACGCATCGAGAACGAACACCGCAAGCACCTGGAAAACCAGGGCCTGGTGAAGTCGGAGCTGAAGGCATGAGCACCAATACCTCGACCCTGAGCCACGGGCACGCCGCGCAAGCGGCGGCCCATGGCCATGACGACCACGAGCACCACGACACCGGCGGCAACACCGTCTTCGGTTTCTGGGTGTACCTGATGAGCGACTGCCTCATCTTCGCCTCGCTGTTCGCCACCTACGTGGTGCTGGCCGGCGGTACCGATGGTGGCCCGACCGCGAAGGACCTGTTCGAACTGCCGTTCGTTGCATGGGAAACCGCGCTGCTGCTGACCTCCTCGCTGACCTTCGGCCTGGGCATGATTGCCATGCACCGCAAGCAGATGGGCCAGATGTACCTGTGGCTGGGCATCACCTGGCTGCTGGGCTTCGGCTTCATGTGCATGGAAGTGTGGGAGTTCCAGCACCTGATCCATCAGGGCTACGGTCCGGACCGCAGTGCCTTCCTGTCGGCGTTCTTCGCCCTGGTCGGTACCCACGGCCTGCACGTCAGCGCCGGCCTGCTGTGGCTGCTGGTGATGTTCGTGCAGCTGAAGAAGTACGGCCTGACCCCGACCAACAAGACCCGCATGGCGTGCCTGAGCCTGTTCTGGCACTTCCTGGACCTGATCTGGATCGGCGTGTTCTCCGTCGTCTACCTCAATGGAGCCCTGTAATGGCACATGACAACCATGCACACGACCACGGCACCGGCGGCGAAAGCCATGGCACCGTGAAGTCGTACCTGATCGGCTTCGTGCTGGCGGTGGTGCTGACCGTCATCCCGTTCTGGATGGTGATGTCGGGCGACTTCTCGCGCACCGTCAACGGTGTGGTGATCGCGATCACCGCGGTGCTGCAGATGCTGGTCCACCTGGTGTTCTTCCTGCACCTGGACCGCTCTTCGGAAAGCCGCTGGAACGTCAACGCTGCGGCCTTCACCGTGGTGGTGATCGGCATCATCGTGGTCGGTACCCTGTGGGTCATGCACAACATGAACGTGCACATGATGCACTGACGTCCTCGCGACGTTGCCACGCAGAAAGGCCGCCCTCGGGCGGCCTTTCTGTTTGTCTGCGGATATGGGTAGTGCCGGCCGCTGGCCGGCAATCGCGGGAAGCCGGCCGGCTCTACCCCGCCACCCGGCGCAGGAACTCTTCGGCATCCATAGGCCGGCCCAGGTGATAGCCCTGCAGCTGGTCGCAGCCCAGTTCGCTCAGGTATTCGCGCTGCGCCTGCGTCTCCACGCCTTCGGCCACCACCTGCAGCTGCAGGGTGCGGCCCAGCGCGATGATCGACGACACGATGGCGGCATCCTCGTCGTTGCGTTCCAGGTCATGCACGAACGCACGGTCGATCTTCAGTTCGGTGGCCGGCATCCGCTTCAGGTACAGCAGGCTGGAGTAGCCGGTGCCGAAATCGTCGATGGCGATATGCACGCCCATCGCGGTCAGATCGTTGAGAGTCGCCAGGCTGGCGTCGACATCCTTCATCGCCGTGGTCTCGGTGATCTCCAGGGTCAACCGCGCCGGCTCGATCCGGTGCCGCTGCAGCACCTCGCGCACGCTGTCCAGCAGGGCCGGCGAGGAGAACTGCAAGGGCGACAGGTTCACCGCCATCGACCATCCGGTATGCCCGGCCTCGTGCCATGCACGCAGCTGTGCACAGGCACGGTCCAGTACCCAGTCACCGATCGGCAGGATCAGACCGCTGCGCTCGGCGATGGGAATGAACACATCCGGCGCAAGCAGGCCCAGCTCCGGATGCTGCCAGCGCAGCAGCGCTTCGGCGCCGGTGGCCGGTGCGCCGGCGGCAGGGAACTTGGGCTGGTAGTGCAGGATCAGTTCGTTGCGGGCGATGGCCTTGCGCAGGTCCTGCAGCAGGCGCAGCTGGCGGTTGGCGCTCAGCTGCATCGAGGGGGTGAAGAAGGTATAGCCGTTCCGACCGGTTTCCTTGGTGTGGTACATCGCCGCATCGGCATGCGCCATCAGCTCGCGTTCGTTGCTGGCATCGTCCGGGTACAGCGCGATGCCGAGGCTGGCACTGACCTGCAGTTCGGCCGCATCCAGCGTGAACGGTTCGCCGGCAGCGGCGATGATGCGCTCGGCCACCACCACTGCATCGTCGGGAATATCGATGGCCAGCACGATCACGAACTCGTCGCCGCCGAGACGGGCAAACGTATCCTGCGGCCGCAGCAGCCCGCCGACGCGCTGCGCCACCGCCACCAGCAGGCGGTCGCCGAGCTGGTGGCCATAGGCATCATTGATCGCCTTGAAGCCGTCCAGATCGCAGAACATCACCGCCACTGCGCGGCCGCGGCGGCGCGCTTTTTCGATGGCCTGCTCGATGCGGTCCTGCAGCAGCATGCGGTTGGGCAGCTGGGTCAGCGGGTCATGCAGGGCGGCCTGGATCAGCTTGTCGTTGGCGTGTGCCAGTGAATCGGCCAGCAACCCGGTACGCACGCGCATCTGCCGATCGAACAGCGAGGCGACCAGGGCGATACCCAGGGTGGCTACAGTGGTGACGATCACCAGCACTGCCAGCCAGCGCGTGTCGATGCCGCCGCTGCCGACCGCGCCGCAGATGCTGCCTTCGGGGAAGCGTGCGGCGGCCATGCCGGTGTAATGCATGCCGACGATGGCCAGGCCCATCACCAGCGAGGCCAGTGCGCGCAGGCGCATGGTGTGGCGCTGCTCGGTACGCAGGCGGAAGGCGATCCACAGCGCCGCGCCGGCGGCACCGATGGCTACTGCAATGGAGGCGGCGAACCAGCCCGGGTGATAGTCGATACCTGGCTGCATGCGCATCGCGGCCATGCCGAGGTAGTGCATGGTGGCAATGCCCAGGCCCATCAGCACGGCGCCGGCCAGCAACCGTCGCCACGGCAGGCTGGGTCGTGACACCAGCCACAGCGCATAGGCCGAAGCGCCGATCGACACTGCAAGCGAATACAGGGTGATGCCGAGGTCGTAGCCGACCGGGATCGGCAGGTCGAAGGCCAGCATGCCGATGAAATGCATCGACCAGATACCCAGGCCCATCGCCGCCGCGCCGCCGGCCAGCCACCAGCGGGCCACGCGGCCCTCGGCCGTGGCCAGGCGGCCGGCCATGTCCAGCGCCGTGTACGAAGCAAGAATGGCCACCAGCAGGGAGATGGCGACCAGGCTCTGACTGTAACTGCCAGTCATGTTGAATCCAGAGGGGGAGGGAGGGGCGCCCGCAAGGCGCACGCCCGCGACAGCTATCGGCGCGGGTGGGCGGGACTTGAGCGGTCGCAGCACCTGCGACCCGGCTCGGCTATCCTGCCACGCCTGTTCCCGTTGCTGGAAATCATCCGATGGCAAAAGCCCGCACCGCCTACGTCTGCAATGAATGCGGCGCCGAATTCAGCAAGTGGCAGGGCCAGTGCACCGAGTGCAACGCCTGGAACTCGCTGTCGGAAATCGTGCTGGAGAGCGCGGCGGCGGCCAAGGCGCCCGCGTCGCGCCGGGCCGGCTGGGCCGGCAAGATCGACCCGCCGAAGATCACCGCCCTGAAGGACGTGGAGCAGACCGAGCATCGCCGTGTCTCGACCGGCATCGGCGAGTTCGATCGCGTGCTGGGCGGTGGCCTGGTCGAGGGCGCGGTGGTACTGGTCGGTGGTGACCCGGGCATCGGCAAGTCGACCCTGCTGCTGCAGGCGGTGGCGAAGATGGCGGCCGAGCTGCCGGTGCTGTACGTCACGGGCGAGGAGTCGCTGGCCCAGGTGGCCGGCCGCGCACACCGGCTGGAATTGCCGCTGGATGGTGTCAATGCGCTGGCCGAGACCGGCGTCGAGTCGATCCTGCAGCATGCGTCCAAGGCCGGCCCGCGGCTGATCGTGGCCGACTCCGTGCAGACCCTGTGGACCGAGAGCCTGACCGCCGCGCCCGGCTCGGTCAGCCAGGTGCGCGAGAGCGCGGCGCGGCTGGTGCGTTTCGCCAAGGAGACCGGCACCGCCGTGTTCCTGGTCGGCCACGTGACCAAGGAGGGCGGTATCGCCGGCCCGCGCGTGCTCGAACACATGGTCGACGCGGTGCTGTACTTCGAAGGCGAGAGTGGCAGCCGCTTCCGCCTGCTGCGCGCGTTCAAGAACCGCTTCGGTGCGGTCAACGAGCTGGGCGTGTTCGCGATGGGCGACAAGGGCCTGAAGGAAGTCTCCAATCCGTCGGCGATCTTCCTGTCCGGCGGCAGTACCCACCAACCCGGCAGCTGCGTGATGGTCACCCGCGAGGGCACCCGGCCGCTGCTGGTTGAAGTGCAGGCGCTGGTGGATGCCTCGCCGCTGTCGAATCCGCGCCGTGTCGCAGTCGGCCTGGAGCAGAACCGCCTGGCCATGCTGCTGGCCGTGCTGCACCGTCATGGTGGCGTGCTGGTCGGCGACCAGGACGTGTTCGTCAATGTGGTCGGGGGTATCCGCGTACAGGAGACCGCAGCCGACCTGCCGGTGCTGCTGGCGGTGCTGTCCTCGCTGCAGGACCGGCCGCTGGCGGAAAAGACGATTGCGTTTGGCGAGGTTGGCCTGTCCGGCGAGATCCGACCGGTACCCAATGGCGAAGACCGCCTGCGCGAAGCCGCCACGCATGGCTTCAAGCGCGCCATCGTGCCCAAGGCCAATGCGCCCAAGGGCGGTTCGGTGAAGGGTATGGAAGTGATTGCGGTGGAGCGCCTGTCCGAGGCCATCGACGCGGCGTGATCGCGCCGGGCATGGCCCGGCGTCACCACCGTGCACGTGGAATACGGCGGCCGACACGGTAACGGTCAGCCTCCCTGTGCTAGTTTTTCCCGCTCGACGAAGACGCCCTCTGGCGTCTTTCCGTGCCCAGGAGTAAACGATTACATGCAGGACACCGCGCTCACCGCCCCCAACGCCGAAATCCGTCGTGCCGGGGTCGATCTCAATGGACTGATGACGGTGCTGGGCAAGCACCTGTATTCCACCCCGGTGGTGGCGCTGCGTGAGCTGGTGCAGAACGCGCACGACTCGATCATCCGCCGCCGCATCGAACAGCCCGGCGTCGAGGTACCTTCGCGCATTTCGGTGCAGGTCGATGCCGCTGCCGGCGTGCTGCGCATCATCGATACCGGCGCCGGCCTGACCCGCCAGGAGATCCATGACTACCTGGCGACCGTCGGCGTCGGCTACACCCGCGGCCTGCGCCAGGGTGGCGAGGACGATGAGGGCCTGATCGGCATGTTCGGCCTCGGCTTCCTGTCGGCCTTCGTGCTGGCGCGCCGGGTCAGCGTGCGCACCACCTCGTACCAGACGCCGGAACTGGGCCATCTGTACGTGTCCAGCAACGCCGAGCAGTACACCGTCAGCGAAGTGCCGGCACGCGCGGTCGGCACCGAGGTGGAACTGGAGCTGCATCCGGACTTCCTGCCGCTGGCCAACGAGGCGCGCCTGCACGAAGTGCTGGGTCGCTACTGCGCGCTGCTGTCCGAGCCGATCTTCATCGGTGCTGCAGGCGAGGCGCTCAACCCCGAGCCGCCGCCGTGGCGCGGCCAGAGCGATGTGGCCCTGCATCCGGTGCAGGCGCGTCGCCAGGCGCTGCAGTTCGCGGCGCGTTTCGAACATGATTTCGAGCCGATCGTCACCGTGCCGTTGCGCGCTGATGGCAGCAGTGATGCCACCGGCCTGCTGTGGGTGCAGGACGGTGCCACCTACGGCACCAGTGACAACCGCAACCTGTCGGTGTTCGTGCGCGGCATGCTGCTGGACGACGATGCGCGTGACCTGCTGCCGCCGTGGGCGGGCTTCATCGGCGGGGTGATCGAATCCTCGCGGCTCACGCCCACCGCCAGCCGCGAAGACCTGCAGCGCGATGACCAGTACCGCGCCGTGCAGCATGCGTTGCTGGAGGCGCTGATTGATGGCCTGGCCGACGTCGCGCGGCAGCAGCCGGAAGCGTGGCGACGTGTATTGAGCCGCCACAACGAGGCGCTGCTGGGCGCGGCGCTGTGCGATGACCGCCTGTTCGACCTGTTGCTGGAGCACGTGCGCGTGCCGACCTCGCAGGGCGATCTGCCTGCCAGTGCGCTGCCCGCACGCGGTGCCGTGCATGTGATCCTCGACAACGGTGGCGGCTTCGAGGAAATGCTGTTCCGTGCGATGGGCGTGCCGGTCGCGCATGGTCATCGCTATGCAGTAGTGCCGTTCCTGCGGCGCTGGGCCCAGGCCAAGGGCCTGCGCTTGGTTGAACTGGGAACCGAACAGGGCAACCGTGCGCTGTTCCGCAGCGATGACAGCCTCGACGAGGCGCAGCTGGCATGGCTGCGCGAGCAGCTGGGTGACGGCGAACAATTGCTGCCGGCACGCTTCAGTCCCGAGTCGCTGCCGGTGGTGGTGGTGCCCGACCGCGAAGCCGAGCTGAAGCAGCGCCTGGAAGACGATGAGAACGACAAGCGCGTTTCAATGGCGGCGCTGCGGCTGGCGCGTCAGTTCACCGCGCGCATCGAATCGCGTGCGCCATCGCGGCTGTACCTCAACCTCGACAACCCCGCGGTGCAGGCGCTGCTGCGCGCCCAGCGCGAGGGCCACCCGCAGGCCGAAGCCGCAGCGCGCCTGCTGCGCTCACTGAAAATCATCGTCGCCGCGCAGGGCCGTCCACTGGCCCGCGCGACCGCCACGCCCGGCCCGGATCTCAACGGCGCCTTCACCGATATCGCCGGTGCCCTGCAGCAGATGCTGCGCTGAGCACCGCATCCTCTCATCCAGCCTTCGCTAGACAGGAGTACTTACCCCATGGACATCTGGAACTGGGTCGAAAAACTGCAGGGTGACCTGCGCCAGGCCGGCCAGGCGCAGAATGCGCACCTGCTGAATCGCCTCGCCGACGAGGTGAGCGAACTGCGTGTCGACCGCGTTGACGCGCTGCTGCCCGAAGCGCGAGCGCTGGGCAAGGCGCTGGACAACCCGTGGGTCGACGTCTACGTCGGCCACTGGGCGCTGCGCAACCGCGTCGGCAACCGCGTCGAAGGCGAGAGCGCGCTGGGCGAAGCCGTGGCGCTGTTCGAGCGTGCGCATCGCGAGGACACCCTGGAATGCCCGCAGTCGATCTGCGTGACCCAGGATCTTGCCGCCTGCTACGGCAACATCGATGGCCCCGGCTGGGTGCCGGAGCGCATCGAGGTGTGCGACGAGACGCTGGGCCGCATCGACCCGAGCTGGGCCTGCTTCCAGTGCCTGAGCTGCGAGAAGGCCGATGCACTGCTTGATGATGGCCGCGGCCAGGATGCACTGGATTACCTGCAGGTGCAGTCCGACGCGATCGAGGCCTGCGGCAAGGAAGTGTTCGACAGCTTCCCGGAGATGCAGATCAAGATCCTGCTGGGCATGGGCCGCGCCGAAGAAGCGCTGCTGCTGATCGAGAAGCGCGAGGCCGAAGTGGCCGCGTCCGGCGAGTACGAGCCGGCCAACTGCACGGTGCCGCGCCGCCTGTCCAAGGCGTGGGCGCTGGCGCAGCTGGACCGCGACGAAGAGGCCCTGCAGCAGCTGGTGCCGTGGAGCGAGCTGACGCCTACCTACTGGCGGCTGTGGGCGAACACCGCCGCAGCGCTGTGCCGGCGCGATCCCGCACGCAATACCTGGGATCTGGGCACGCGCTTCAACACCATCATCGAACACTTTGCCGAGGTTGGCTCGCACCGCCTGCTGATCGAAGTCGCTGCGCTGAGCCTGGAGCTGGCCCTGCAGCGTGGCGCACGCTGGGTGGCGCTGCGCCAGCTGGAACTGGCGCGTACCCATCTGGCACAGCTGCGCCAGGACCGTGGGGCGGCTGCGCTGGTGGCCGGCCTGGCGGCACGCATCGATGCATTGCCGGATGTGGCGCCGCTGCCGGTGCCAGCCGCTGAACTACTGGTTTGGCTGAACGAGCAGGGAGAGCAGAACCAGTCGCGCGATCCCGAACGTGAGGCGCAGTGGCTGCTGCAGGCACAGGCGCAGCTGCCAGATGACGAGGCGCTGGCCGAGATGGCTGCCTCCGCGCTGAGCGCCTGTGGGGCGCAGACGGAAGCGCGCGCATTGCTGTGGCGCTTCGTGCGCGCACACACGCAGGATGATGGCCCGGCCGCCTACACGCTGATGCGCTGGCTGACCGAGCAGGGCGACGACGAAGGCCTGCGCCAGTTGGCTGATGCCTATCGCGGCAGCGTGCCGGTGTTCGCGCACTGGTGCGAGGTGCAGCGCGCCCGTCGCGTGTCCGACTGGCCGGCACTGGAGCAGGCCGCGCAGGCGCTGCTGGCGGCCTCGCCGGGCTCGCATGGCGCACGCGGTACGCTGGCGCGGATGTACATGGAAACCGGTCGCTTCAGCGAGGCGCAGGCCTGCTATGCGCAGCTGGCGGAGCTGCTGGAGGAGCCCAACGCCGCGCATTGGGACCACATGAGTGCAGCCAGCGCGGCGCGCGACTGGGACGCCGTGCGCCGCTCGGCGGCGGCGCTTGGCATGGAATTGTCCAGCCAGGACGGCGTGGTCGAAGAGCCGTGGGGCTGGGTGATCATCCGCAGCGAAGAGAACGGCGAGCCGATGGAGTACTACGCCCGTCGCAGTGGCCCGGTCACCGCACGTATCGTCGAGAACGCACCGGCCAACCGCGCCCAGCAGGTGGGCGACTGGGTGGTGTTCGATGCCGCGCTGGTGTATCCGGCACCCGAGGAGGAGGAAGCACGCGAGCATTTCATCCCGACCTATGCGCAGGTGCATGTCCTGGAGCGCGGCGGCTTCGCCCGCAGCTGGCTGATCGACGGCGCGCACCCGGGCGAAGACGCGTGGAATGCCTTTGTCGCAGCGGCCGAGGCGCAGGGCTGGCAGGTGTGGTCGCACAGCCGCCCGGACTACACCGTGACCGATCCGGACGAGGAGGAGGGCACGCTGCCGGGCCTGCTGTTCACCGTCGCCCAGCCGCAGGACCATGCACCGCTGGCGCTGCACCGCTTCCTGCAGCAGGAAACCGCGAAGTGGCAGCATCCGCATTGCTGGCTGCGGCTGGCCGAAGCCTGCGACCAGGATCGCCAGCCGCACCTGGACGTGATCGAGCGTTACGGCTTGTAAGCCTGGTATCGGGTAGTGCCGGCCAGCGGCCGGCACTACCTCAAGGAGAAATACATGCGAAAGACAGGGATGTTCATGATCGCCGGGCTGCTGCTGGCCCCCACCGTGCAGGCCGCACCGGCCTGCCAGGAACCAGTGGCTGTCGCCCGTGCCTTCTACGAGGCAACCACCGGCAATGGCGATCTGCTGGAACCGCCGCCGGCGCTGGTCAGCCCGGCCTTCGGCAAGGCCCTGCGTGGCGAGCGCGCCTGCCAGGTGCGTGAGGAAGGCATCTGCACCATCGATTCGGACCCGTGGCTGGATGCGCAGGATGGCGACATCGAGAGTCCGGTGCGCTACATCTGGAAAGAGGTCTCGGCGACGTCCGGCCAGGTCGAGATGCGCTATTCGGTATGGAAGAAGGCCTACGTGACCCGGTTGCCGATGGTGCGCCAGGGGCAGGGCTGCTGGCAGGTGGATGACATCATTACCAACAGCGGTCGCTCGGTACGGAAGATCCTGGCCCAGCCGCTGCCTTGACCGTCTGCGGCATCCACGCAGGGTGCGGTCCTGTTGCCGGCCAGCGGCCGGCACTACCAGGGTGGGTGCCGACCGTTGGCCGGCACACCGCTATCGCGAATGCCCGAACACCAGTTCGATCGCGAACTGGCTGCCGAAGAAGGCCAGCAGCAGCAACAGCATTGCCGCCAGCGTCCAGTGCACCGCCTTCATGCCGCGCCAGCCGTAGCGGCGACGGCCGATCAGCAGCACGCCGAACACGATCCACGACAGCACGCTCAGCACGGTCTTGTGCACCAGCTTCTGCGCCAGCAGGTCGTCGACGAACAGCACGCCGGTGACCAGGGTCAAGGTCAGCAGCGCGAAGCCGACGGTGATCACCCGGAACAGCAGCGATTCCAGATCGGCCAGCGGCGGCAGGGCGCGCAGCCACGGCCGGAACTCGCGGCGGCGCAGGGCGCGTTCCTGCAGCCACAGCATGATCGCCAGCAGCGCGGCGATGCTCAGCGTGGCGTAGGCCAGCAGCGCCAGCCAGGCGTGGCTGGCCAGGCGCCAGCCCAGCACCTTGCTCGGTTCGTGGCCGTAGCCGTGGTAGGCCAGCAGCAGTACCGCGGCCAGCGGGAACACCACCACGCCCAGTGCCGACATGCGCCCGCGCGCGCCGACCAGCGAGGTCAGCCAGGCCATGCCCAGGCCGACCAGCGACAGCGCGGCGAAGAAGTGCATGTCCGGCCCGCCGTTGGTGCGCATCGCCACCATCACGTGGTAGCCGCCGTGCAGCAGCATCGCCGGCAGGGCGGGCCACAGCCAGGCCGGGGAGCCGGTGCTTCCATCGCGGCCAAGCGCACGCACCAGCAGGGCGCTGGCGGCCAGGTAGAGCAGGGCGGCGATGAGAACGATTAACATCGTTGCAGTTTCGCATACCCCTGCGGTGGTGGCGACGGCCCTGTGGTCGCAGTCCGGGTAGGGGAGCGGACCCGTTATACTGTCTGCCTTATTGTCCCCCGCTTTCAGACAGGTTGCGCCGCATGTTCGAGTCACTGACCCAGCGCCTTTCCGGCACCATCGAGCGCCTGCGTGGCCGCGGCCGCCTGACCGAGGAGAACATCCGCGAGGCCACCCGTGAGGTCCGCATCGCGCTGCTCGAAGCCGACGTTGCGCTGCCGGTGGTGCAGGCCCTGATCGAGCGCATCAAGGTGCGCGCGGTCGGCCAGGAAGTGCTGAAGTCGCTGACCCCGGGCCAGGCCCTGATCAAGGTCGTGCGCGACGAGCTGACCGCGGTGATGGGCGCCGAAGCCAGCGACCTGAACCTCAATGTTCCCGCTCCGGCCATCATCCTGATGGCGGGCCTGCAGGGCGCCGGCAAGACCACCACGGTGGGCAAGCTGGCCAAGCACCTGAAGGAAAAGCGCAAGAAGAAGGTGATGGTGGTCTCGGCCGACGTCTACCGTCCGGCCGCGATCGAGCAGCTGAAGACCCTGGCCGAGCAGGTCGGCGTGCTGTTCTTCCCGTCCAGCGCCGACCAGAAGCCGGAAGCCATCGTCCGCGCCGCCATCGACGATGCGCGCAAGTCGTTCGTCGACGTGCTGCTGGTCGATACCGCCGGCCGCCTGGCCATCGACGAAGCAATGATGGCCGAGATCAAGGCCCTGCACGCGGCGGTGAATCCGGCCGAAACCCTGTTCGTGGTCGACGCCATGACCGGCCAGGACGCGGCCAACACCGCCAAGGCCTTCGGCGACGCCCTGCCGCTGACCGGCGTGGTGCTGACCAAGACCGACGGTGACGCCCGTGGCGGTGCCGCACTGAGCGTGCGCTACATCACCGGCAAGCCGATCAAGTTCGTCGGCGTCAGCGAAAAGCCGGAAGGCCTGGACGTGTTCCACCCGGACCGTATCGCCAGCCGCATCCTGGACATGGGCGACGTGCTGTCGCTGGTCGAGCAGGTCGAGCAGCAGGTCGACAAGGACAAGGCCGCCAAGCTGGCCGAGAAGGTCGCCAAGGGCAAGAAGTTCGACCTGAACGACATGCGTGACCAGCTGGAGCAGATGCAGAACATGGGCGGCATCGGCGGCCTGATGGACAAGCTGCCGGGCCTGGGCAACATCCCCGACCATCTGAAGCAGCAGGTCAGCCAGGGCAAGGAAGTGCCGCGCATGATCGCCATCATCAGCTCGATGACCAAGAAGGAACGGCGCAACCCGAACCTGCTCAACGGCTCGCGCCGCGCGCGCATCGCCAAGGGCTCGGGCGTGACCCCGGCCGACGTCAACAAGCTGATGAAGCAGTACATGCAGATGGAAAAGATGATGAGCAAGATGGCCGGCGGCGGCATGAAGGGCATGTTGCGCAGCATGAAGGGCATGATGGGCGCCATGGGTGGCCGCGGCATGCCGTTCCGTTGATGCATTGAACACCGGCTTTTTTTTGTAGAGTCGAGCCATGCTCGACTGCTTTTCTGCCGGTGCCCCGGTCGAGGTAGAGTCGAGCAAGCTCGACGCCACCCCCATCCTGCGCGCACCATGGGGGCCTGTCCGAAACGATGGGCCGTCATGCAGAGTTCCGCTGTATCTTCCCGCGTCGAGGCGTTCTGCCGGCGCTTTGGCGTTTCCGTTCCGATCCTGCTGGCCCCGATGGCCGGCGCCTGCCCGGTGCCGTTGTCGGCTGCGCTGGCCAATGCCGGCAGCATGGGGGCGATGGGCGCAGTGCTGTCGTCATCGGCCGATATCGGCCACTGGATGGATGACTTCCGCGCTGCCTCGACGGGCCCCGCACAGGTGAACCTGTGGGTGCCGGACCCGGCACCGACCCGTGATGTCGCCGCTGAAGCCGCCAGCCGCGCCTTCCTCGCGCAGTGGGGTCCGGACGTGCCGGCCAGCGCCGCCGATGCCACGCCCGCCGACTTCGAAGAACAGTTCGCCGCACTGCTGGCGGCGCGCCCGGCGGTGGCCTCGACCATCATGGGCGTGCTGCTGCCGCGCCACGTACAGCAGTTGAAGGATGCCGGCATTGCCTGGATCGCCTGTGCGACCACCTTGTCCGAAGCGCGTGCGGCACAGGACGCCGGTGCCGACGCGGTGGTGGCACAGGGCGTGGAAGCCGGTGGCCATCGCGGCGCGTTCGATCCGGCGATGGCCGAGCGTCAGTTGGTCGGCCTGTTTGCGTTGTTGCCGCGCCTGGCCGATCACCTGCAGATTCCGGTGATCGCCGCCGGTGGCATCGCCGATGGCCGTGGCATTGCCGCCGCGCTCACCCTGGGGGCCAGTGCCGTGCAGATCGGCACTGCCTTCCTGCGCACGCCCGAAGCGGCGATCGCTTCAGCGTGGGCCGATGGATTGGCGGCCAGCGAACCCGAAGATACCTGGCCGACCCGCGCCTTCAGCGGCCGCCTGGGCCGTGGCCTGGCGACCCCCTATGTGCGCGCCGCCGCTGCGGAAGGCGCACCGGCGCCACGCCCGTACCCGGTGCAGCGCGGCCTGACCGCGCCGATGCGCAGGCAGGCCGTGCAGGAAAATCGTCTGGCGGCGATGCAGGCCTGGGCCGGGCAGTCGGCGTGGATGGCCCCGGCACAGCCGGCCGCCGACGTATTGCGCGGCATGTGGGAACAGGCGCAGGCGCTGCTGCGATGACCGTGACCTGCAACGGCCAACCGGTGCAGGTGGAGGATCTGCTGCCTGCGCTGGTCAACTATGGCCACTTCACCTCGCTGCAGGTGCGCGGTCACGCCGTGCAGGGACTGGACCTGCATCTGGCGCGGCTGTCGCAGGCCACGCGCGAACTGTTCGGCAGCGAGCTGGATGCCGCGCAGGTGCAGGCGTGGATGGCGCACGCCCTGCAGCAGGCCGGCCTGGCCGATGCCTCGCTGCGGGTGACGGTGTACTCGCGCCGCTTCGATTTCCGCAATCCGCTGGCGGCCGTACCGGTGGACGTGCTGGTGGCGGTGTCCGCGCCGGTGGCGCTGACCGCACCGAAGCGGGTGCGCAGCGTGGTGTGGCAGCGCGAGCTGCCGCAGATCAAGCACGTCGGCACCTTCGGCCTGTTTGCCGAGCGCCGTGCGGCGATGGCGGAAGGGTTCGACGATGTGCTGTTCGTGACCGCCGATGGCGTGATGAGTGAAGGCAGCACCTGGAACCTGGCCGTGCACGATGGTGAGCGCCTGCTTTGGCCACAGGCGCCGGCCCTGCGCGGTACTGCCGAGACGTTGTTGAAGCAGCATTGGCCGGGGGCACAGCTGACGCGGCCGTTGGCACTGGCTGAACTGGATAGCGTGAAGGCCGCTTTTGCCTGCAACGCCAGCGGCCTATGGGCGCTGGACGCCATCGACGGGCATGTCCTGCCGGGTTCGCAGGCACTGGCTGAACAGGGCAGGGCAGTGCTGGCGGCGGTGGCTTGGGACAGATTGGGGTGAAAACCCCCGCCGGGCATGGCCCGGCGCTGCCGTGGAGGCGGATTCACCCCGGGGTTGGCTCGGCCGGGCTCTGCCGCTATAATCGCCCGCTTACCTCGCCATCCTGGCGACTGGGCAATAGGAAAAACACCATGGTCAAGATTCGACTGACCCGCGGCGGCGCCAAGAAGCGTCCGTTCTACCACATCATCGTCACCGACGTGCGCAGCGCGCGCGACGGCCGCAACATCGAGCGCGTTGGCTTCTACAACCCGGTCGCCCAGGGCGCCGAGAAGCGCATCGAGCTGGACCTGGCCCGCGTTGACCATTGGGTCAAGAACGGCGCCCAGCCGACCGACAAGGTCCGCAACCTGATCAAGGAAGCGACCAAGTCCCAGGCCGCTGCGGCCTGATCCTGACGGGCCACGCTTCGGCGTGGCCCTCTTGGTTGAAGCAGATGAAAGATATCGAGCGCCGCATCCTGCTGGGCAGGGTTGTCGGCGCTTTTGGTGTGCGCGGCGAGATCAAGCTCGAGTCCTGGACCGAGCCACGTTCCGCCATTTTCCGTTACCAGCCGTGGATCGTGCGCAGCCCGTCCGGCGTGGAAACCACGATTGAAGGTGTACGCGGCCGCGACAGCGGCAAGCACCTGGTCGCCCGTTTCCCCGGCGTCGAGGACCGCGATACTGTTGAAGCGATGCACGGCACCGAGATCTACGTGGCCCGCAGTGCGTTGCCGCCGCCGAAGCCCGATGAGTATTACTGGGTGGACCTGGAAGGCCTGGACGTGAAGACCACCGAGGGCGTTGCCCTGGGCCAGGTCTCGCACCTGTTCAGCACCGGCGCCAACGACGTGGTGGTGGTCCGTGGTGACCGCGAACGGATGATTCCGTTCGTGCAGCCGGACTTCGTCAAGTCGGTCGACTTCGAGGCCAACCTGGTCGTGGTCGACTGGGATCCCGAGTTCTGAGTGTGAGCATGCGTTTCGACGTCATCACCCTGTTCCCCGAGTTCCTCGCCCAGTCCGCTGGACTGGGCGTGGTCGGGCGCGCGCAGGAGAAGGGCCTGTTCAGCCTGCATGGCTGGAATCCCCGTGATTACGCCGAAGGCAACTACCGCCGGGTGGACGACCGTCCGTTCGGCGGTGGCCCCGGCATGGTGATGCTGATCGAGCCGCTGCAGGCCTGCCTGCAGGCGATCCGTGATGCCGATCCGACCCCGGCGCGGGTGATCCATCTCAGCCCGCAGGGAGCGCCGTTGACCCAGGCCAAGGTGCGGGAACTGGCGGCACTGCCGCGCATGGTCCTGCTCTGTGGCCGCTACGAGGGCATCGACGAGCGTTTCCTGGAGGCCAATGTCGACGAGGAGATTTCCCTCGGCGACTACGTGCTGTCCGGTGGCGAGCTGGGCGCGGCGGTGATCATCGACGCCGTGGCCCGCCTGCAGGACGGTGCCCTGAACGACGCGGAATCGGCGGCGCAGGACAGCTTCGAGGGCGACCTCGGCCTGCTCGACTGCCCGCATTACAGCCAGCCGGCCCAGCACCCGCTGGGTGACGTGCCGGACGTGCTGCGTTCGGGCAACCACGCGGCCATCGCGGCCTGGCGCCGCCAGCAGTCGCTGGTCCGTACCGCCCAGCGGCGCCCGGACCTGCTGGATGAACAGGCGCTGGGCAAGGCCGACCGCAAGCTGCTGGAGCAGGCCCGTCAGGCCCAGAAGCACAAGGCCAGCCCCTAGCGCAGGGCTGGCGTTATCGGCTATCATGGCCAATTCCCGTCGGCCCCGGCCGGCGTGCGCAGTACCCAAAACAAACGTGCAGCACAGTCCGGTGACTGCATGAGCCTACGTTGTCGATACGACACGCCCACCCGAACAAGAATCGGTGTAACCCATGAGCAAGCTGAACAAGTCCATCGTCGCGGAATTCGAATCCGCCCAGATCACCCGTGAACTGCCGAAGTTCAGCCAGGGCGACACCGTTGTCGTCAACGTGAAGGTGAAGGAAGGCAGCCGCGAGCGCGTGCAGGCCTACGAAGGCGTTGTCATCGCCACCAAGAACGCCGGCCTGAACTCCTCGTTCACCGTCCGCAAGATCTCGCACGGCTACGGCGTCGAGCGCGTTTTCCAGACCCACAGCGCGATCATCGACTCGGTCGAAGTGAAGCGTCGTGGTAAGGTCCGCGCCGGCAAGCTGTACTACCTGCGTGGCCTGGAAGGCAAGGCTGCCCGCATCAAGGAAGACCTGGCTGCCGCTGCTGCCGCCAAGGCTGCCCGTCTGGCCGAAAAGGCCTGATAAACAACTTCGGTTGTTGCCGCGACGGCCACCTTCGGGTGGCCGTTTGCGTTTCCGGCATCGCTTCGGCCACGATCAGGGGATGAACGACATCAATCCGCGCTATCCCGCCGTGATCCAGTCGGCGCTGCGCTTCCTCGACGGCAAGGGGCTGGCGCGCGTGCAGTCGGCACCGCTGCTGCATCGCCTTCTGTGGCGCATGGGCATCGCACTGCCACCGCCGATCCTGGCCGGCTTCGGCACCAATGCGCTGGTGCAGGGCCTGCTGTTCGGGCTGTTCTGGACCGCGCTGATGTGGCTGATGCTGTGGCAGGGCAGTGAGCGCCCGCTGGCCCTGCTGCTGGCGGCCGGCCTGGTGGCCGGTGCGCTGTTCGGCATTGTGATGGCGGCGCTGATGCGTTCGCTGCGCCGCCACCGCAAGCTGCCGGACTGGCAGCAGTTCCGGGCGCGGCAAGCGGACTGAGCCGATGGCGCACTGCGCCGTGACCGTTGGGGACAGGCCGCGCTAGGCTGCGGTTTCATCCCGATGGACGTGCTGTGCGATGCCTGCCAAGCGAACCGCACCTTCCACCGCGCCCGCGCTGTTGTCAGGCGGCAACCCGCAGATCGCCAAGGGCGAAGGCGATGCGCCGGTGCAGGCCTATATCGCGGCGATGCCGGACTGGAAGCGGCCGATCGGAGCACAGCTGGACGCGCTGATCGAACAAGCTGTACCCGGTGTGCACAAGGCAGTGAAGTGGAATTCGCCGATGTATGCGGTTGCGCCGGGCGAAGGCTGGTTTCTCAGCTTCCACTGCTTCACCCGCTACATCAAGGTGGCGTTCTTCCGTGGCGCTGCGCTGAAGCCGGTGCCGCCCGAGCCATCCAGGAGTGCCGATACGCGCTACCTGCACATCCTGCAGGATGGCGTGCTGGATGAAGCCCGGTTCCTCGACTGGGTGCGCCAGGCCGCGGCTTTGCCCGGCGAGCGCATGTAAGTGCATCGTTCCGATCTCCCTGCCGACGAGAACCGCTGATGGCCACGCACGCGCCGAACCCTGCCGATGCCGGAACCCCGGCCGCTGAACTGATCGATGCACGCATCGCCGAGCTGGGCGACTGGCGTGGCGAGGCGCTGGCACGCGTGCGTGCCTTGATCCATGAGGCGCTGCCGGACGTGCAGGAAACCTGGAAGTGGCGCGGTACACCGGTGTGGGAGCACAACGGCATCCTGTGCACCGGCGAAACCTACAAACAGGCGGTGAAGCTGACCTTTGCCAACGGTGCGGCGTTGGCCGATCCGAAGGGCCTGTTCAACGCCAGCCTGGACGGCAACACGCGACGTGCGATCGACATCCATGAAGGCGCGATGCCGGATGCCGCGGCGTTGAAGGCACTGCTGCGCGCGGCGGCCACGTTCAACGCTGCCAAAAAGAAGAAACGGTAGAGCCGGCCGCTGGCCGGCTGTTGCGCGATGCTTCCGGAGGGGCTTGAGGTTGCCGGCCAGCGGCCGGCACTACCGCAGTGGCGCGGCATCCGGGTCGGCCACCGGCGACGGCGGGCAGGCCGGAATCTCCGACGGCGTGGCCAGTTCTTCGGCGTGCGAGGGCTTGCCCATCATCTTCGCCTTGCGCCAGCCGCCCCAGCGGTAATAGGCCAGCGACAGCAGCATCGACACCAGCGAGCTGACCGGGAAGCTCCACCAGATCGCATCGGCGCCCCAGTACGGCTGCAGCAGTTCGGCGAACGGCACGCGTACGCCCCACAGCGAACCGGCCAGGATCAGCAGCGGCGGAATCACCGCGCCGGTGGAGCGCACCACGCCGGAGATCACGAAGCTGACGCCGAAGAACAGGAACGAGCCGATCACCACGTGGTTGAGATGGCGGGCGATGTCCAGCGCCTGGCTGGCCGGTGGCAGGAACAGTGCCAGCAGCTGGCGATCGAACACCACCAGCGGCAGGATCAGCGCGCCGGTCAACAGGAAGTTGAACAGCACGCCCTGGCGCGCGGTGCCGCGCACGCGATCCCAGCGCTGCGCACCGACGTTCTGTGCCGCCATCGAAGAACACGCCGCACCGATCGCCATCGCCGGCATCTGCAGGTAGTTCCACAGCTGCAGGGCAGCGCCGTAACCGGCGCCGGTGTCGGTGCCGTACTGGTTGACCATGGTCATCAGCAGGATCACCGACAGCGAGATCAGCACCATCTGCAGGCCCATCGGCACGCCCTTGATGACCAGCGCCTTGAGGATGGTCAGGTCGAGCTTGAACAGGCGCATGTCGGCGCGGCCCAGCCACAGGGTGTGGCGCTTGTGCCGCATGTACAGCAGCAGGCCGGCCAGCGACAGCGTCTGCGCGACCAGCGTGGCCCAGGCCGAACCGGCAATGCCCAGCGCCGGGAACGGCCCCATGCCGAAGATCAGCACCGGGTTCAGCACGATGTCCAGCGCCACCGACACCATCAGGAAACGGAACGGCGTGCGTGAATCACCGGCACCGCGCAGCGCGGCGGTGAGGAAGGCGAACGCGTACAGCGTCGGCATCGCCAGGAAGATGATCTGCAGGTAGGCCTCGGCCAGCGGCAGCGAAGCGGCCGGTGTACCCATCGCCGCCAGCAGCGGATGGGCCATGAACCAGCCGGCGATGGCGATGATCACCGACAGGCCAATGAAGAAGGTAGCGCTGGTGCCAACCACGCGCCGCGCCTGCGCGATGTCGCGCGCGCCGATTGCCTGGCCGATCAGGATGGTCGAGGCCATGCCGAAGCCGAACACCGAGCCGATCAGGAAGAACATGATGTTGTTGGCGTTCGCGGTGGCGGTCAGTGCCGCCTCGCCGAGGAAGCGCCCGACCCAGACCGCATTCACCGAACCGTTCAGCGACTGCGCGATGTTGCCTGCCAGGATCGGCAGGGAGAACAGCAGTAGGTTGCGGCCGATCGGGCCGGAGGTCAGGTCAAGCGGCGCTTTGGCCATGGAGTGGTGATCGATTCCCGGGAGGCGCACACTAGCACCAAGCCGGTTTGCAGGATGTGGCAATGCATCAACGACTGCAGGTGAAATGGAGCCTGGCGCTGGCCTTGATCGGCACCGCACTGGCCGCATGTTCGACAGGTGACCGGCTGGGCGATACCCAGGTGCGGCCGACCGACCGTCCCGAGTGCCTGGTCGGCAGCCAGCGCCAGGATCTTTCCGCTGGTGTACCCGCCTTGATCGGGGGCAGCGGCTGCCGCACCGACCCCGACCATCCGCGTCCTCTGAACAAGCCACCGGAGTAGTCCGCACCGATGCCTGAGCTTTCCCCGTTGTCGCCCAGTGTCCGCCTGGACATCTGGTTGTGGGCGGCCCGTTTCTTCAAGACCCGCAGCCTGGCCAAGCAGGCCATCGAGACCGGCAAGGTCAGCGTGGCCGGGCAGCGCCCGAAGTCCTCGCGCGCGGTGCGCGTGGGTGAGCAGCTGCAGGTCGACCGCGGCGAGGAGCATTTCGAGATCCAGGTGCTGGGCCTGAGCGACCAGCGCGGGCCGGCGCCAACGGCACAGCAGCTGTACGCCGAGAGCGAGGCTTCGAAGGCGCGCCGTGCCGAACAGCGTGCACTGCGCATTGCCGCACGCGATGGTTTCCAGCCGCCGGAACACAAGCCGGACAAGCGCGCGCGGCGTTTGATCCGGGCGTTGGGTGACATCGACGCGCTCTAGTGAAATCCTGATTCCAACGGATTGTTCCTATCGCGGTGCGAAACAAAGCGCCGGTCACGGTGCGTTCGGATTGCGCTGGGCAGGCTGGTTTTTCACCTATCGAAGGCCTGCCCATGCGTCGTCTGCTGTTATGCCTGTCCCTGCTTGCTGCTGCGCCACTGCACGCTGCCGACATCACCTTCTGGGACGTTCCGCAACGCGGTGGCAACAGCATGAACATGTCGCCTCCGGACCGGAAATACTTCGAGGCGCTGCGTGCGACCGGTGCGAGCTGGGTGCGGCTGGTGCCGGACAAGTGGAAGGGGCAGGGCGGTCGTGACTTCCTGATCGGCAACGCCGATGACTATCGCGGACTGGTTCCGGCCGACCTGGCCACGCTGCGGCGGGTGCTGGATGACGCCGATGCGGCCGGGCTGAAAGTGGTGCTGACGCCGCTGTCGCTGCCGTTGCTGCGCTGGAAGCAGCACAACGGCGATGTGGTCGACCAGCGCCTGTGGCAGTCCTTCGACAACCATGTGCCGGCCCGTCGCTTCTGGCATGACCTGGCCACGGCGCTGAAGGGTCATCCTGCCTTGGCCGCCTACAACCTCATCAATGAGCCGGTGCCCGAGTACGGTGCAGGCCTGGCCGAGCATGCGTCCACTGAGGCGATGCAGCGGTGGTATGCCGGTGTGCAGGACGGCCCACGCGATCTGCGCCGCTTCTACTCGGAGCTGATCGCCAGCATCCGCGAGGTCGACACCGCGATGCCGCTGATGCTGGATGCGGGCTGGTATGCCGCCGCCGACGGTTTCAACTACTGGCCGGCACCGCTGGCGGATTCGAAGCTGCTGTACAGCGTGCACATGTACGAGCCGTATGCAGCAACCAGTGCACCGAACCAGACGCGTGCCAAACCCTGGCGCTATCCGGCGCAGGTGCCGTTCGGTGCAGGCAGCGAGCGTTGGGATGCGGCGCGTGTACGCCGTTACCTGCAGCAGCCGATGACGTGGGCCGCCTCGCATGGCGTCGGTGCCAACCGCATGGTGGTGGCCGAATTCGGCTGCATGCGGCGGTGGCCGAACTGCAGCCGCTACCTGCAGGATGTGCTGCAGGTGCTGGAGCAGGACAAGGTGCACTGGGCCTTCTACGCCTTCCGCGAGGATGGCTGGGACGGCATGGACTACGAACTGGGCGACAAGCCGCTGCCGTGGTCGTACTGGCAGGCGCAGGAAAAGGGCGGCCATGTCGAGCCGCCGCGTTCGATGCAGGCGCCCCTGTTCGCACCGATCCTGCAGCGTTTGAAGGCGGGCAACCGGTAAGCCGCCGGGCATGGCCCGGCGCTACCCATGGCGATGCCGGTAGCGCCGGCCCATGTCCGGCCAGGCTTTCCTTCAACGCTTGCCGCCGAGCAGATTGCCGCCCAGCTTGAGCAGATCGCCCACGCCCAGCTGACCATCACCATCCTGGTCCAGCAGGCTGCCGAGCAGGCCACCGGCCAGGCCACCCTGCTGCTGCACCTGCTGCTTTTCCTGGCCCAGGGCCTGGCTGAGCGAGCCGGCATCGGCCTGGCCGCCGCCGAGACGCTGGGCGAGGAAGGCCATCACGATCGGCGCGAGGATCTGCAGTAGCTGGCTGGTGCGGCCGCTGTCGAGTTGGGTGGCCTGGGCCAGGCCGGTTTCCACCTTCTGCTGGCTGCCGCCGAAGATGTGGCCGAGGATGCCGGCGCCATCGCTGGCAGCGCCACCGCTGGCGCCACCGCCGCCCAGCACCGAACCGAGCACGCCGCCCAGGTCCAGGCCGCTGTGGTTGTTCTGCAAGGCGCCGAGCAGCGCCTGCGCGCCCTGCGGCTGCGAGGCGTTGTTGCCCAGCGCGCCCATCAGCACCGGCAGCGCGGCACTGATCGCGCCGGAAGCCTGGGTATCGCTGATGCCGAGCTGCTGCGACACCTGCTGCAGCGGGGCGCCCTGCAATTTGGCGAGAAGTTCGTCGGTCAGGCTCATCTGCGGAATCCTTGATTGGGGTTGGGCGTGCAGAAGGTAGGACGCGGACCGTTAAAACGGCGACGCCGCCTCACGGGGAGGCGGCGCGCCGTTCACGGGGGAGGGCGATCAGAGCTCGATGTCTTCGGCGCCCGGGGTCGCGGTGGGGAAGTCCGCTTCCGGCTGCGCCGGCTTGAACGGATCCGACGGCTGGCTGGCCAGCGCCTTCAGCGCCGCGGCAACACCGGCACCGTAGGCCGGGTCGGCCTTGCTGCAGTTGTCGATGTGGCGCTGCTTGATGAAGTCCGGCGCATCGCCCAGGGCACGGGCGGTGTTGGCGAACAGGCGGTCCTTCTGTGCCTGGTTGTAGCTGCGGAACAGCGCACCGGGCTGGCTGAAATAGTCGGCGTCGTCCTCGCGGAAATTCCAGAAGTCGGCGTCGCCCCGGATCTTCATCGGCGGCTCGCGGTACTGCGGCTGCTCCTGCCACTGGCCGTAGCTGTTCGGCTCGTAGTGCGGCAGGCCGCCGTAGTTGCCGTCCACGCGCATCGCCCCGTCGCGGTGGTTGCTGTGCACCGGGCAGCGCGCTGCGTTCACCGGAATCTGGTGGTGGTTCACGCCCAGGCGGTAGCGCTGCGCATCGGAGTAGGCGAACAGGCGCGCCTGCAGCATCTTGTCCGGCGACGGGCCGATGCCCGGCACCAGGTTGCTCGGCGCGAACGCCGACTGCTCCACGTCCTGGTACCAGTTGACCGGGTTGCGGTTCAGTTCGAACTGGCCCACTTCGATCAGCGGGTAGTCGCTCTTCGGCCACACCTTGGTCAGGTCGAACGGATGCACGCGGTAGGTTTCCGCGTCCAGCTCCGGCATGACCTGGATGAACAGCTTCCACTTCGGGAAGTCGCCCTTCTCGATCGCGGCGAACAGGTCGCGGCCGTGGCTTTCGCGGTCATGGCCGACCAGGATCTGCGCCTGCGCGTCGGTCAGCGATTCGATGCCCTGCTGGCTGACGAAGTGGAACTTCACCCAGAAGCGTTCGCTGTCGGCATTGGTGAAGCTGTAGGTATGCGAGCCGAAGCCGTGCATGTGGCGGAAGCTGCGCGGAATGCCGCGGTCGCTCATCACCACGGTCACCTGCAGCAGGGCTTCGGGCAGCAGCGTCCAGAAGTCCCAGTTGTTGCGCGCGCTGCGCAGGTTGGTATGCGGGTCGCGCTTCACGGCCTTGTTGAGGTCGGCGAACTTGCGCGGGTCGCGCAGGAAGAACACCGGGGTGTTGTTGCCGACCAGGTCCCAGTTGCCTTCTTCGGTGTAGAACTTCAGCGCGAAGCCGCGGATGTCACGCTCGGCGTCGGCGGCGCCACGCTCGCCGGCCACCGTGGTGAAGCGGGCGAACATCTCGGTCTGCTTGCCGACCTTCTCGAACAGCTTGGCGCGGGTGTACTTGCTGATGTCGTGGGTGACGGTGAAGGTGCCGAACGCGCCCGAGCCCTTCGCGTGCATGCGGCGCTCGGGAATGATCTCGCGGTTGAGGTTGGCCAGCTTTTCCAGCAGCCAGACGTCTTCCATCAGCAGCGGGCCACGCGGGCCGGCGGTCTTGCTGTTCTGGTTGTCCACCACCGGCGCGCCGAAGGCCGTGGTCATCGGCGTGACCGGATCATCGCCGTGCTTCTGCTTGGGCGTGGTGCTCAGTTCACGCTGCTGCTGGGCGCCTTCCGCAGGCGACGGCGCGGTGTGATACGGGCACTTGGCGTTGTTGTTGTCGGACTGGCTCATCGGCTGGCTCCTGGTGGCGGTGAAGACGTGGGAGAAACATCTTCACTCGACTTTAGCTATGGCCAGATGAAATGAATAATCGAATGATCCATTCAGGTTGATAGATTCTGTCAATTGAAACGCAGAATCGGATTTGCACAGTCTTTCAACAGGCCTCCCGCAAGGCGAGCGGGAGGCCATGGGCGTGCGCTGCGGCTACAGCAGTGCCTTCAACCGGTACAGGGCTTCCAGCGCCTGCTTCGGCGTCAGTTCGTCCGGGTCGATCGCCGCCAGCGCGTCCTGCGCCTTGCTCGACGATGCTGCGAACAGGCCGAACTGCTGCGGCGCATCCAACGCCTGCGGCGCCAACTCGGCGGCATGGCTTTCACCACCGCGCTGTTCCAGCTCGGCCAAGCGACGCCGTGCCTGTGCCACGGTGGCGCGCGGCAGGCCGGCCAGTGCCGCCACCTGCAGGCCGAAGCTGCGGTTCGCCGGGCCATCCTTTACCGCGTGCATGAACACCAGCGCCTCACCGTGCTCGACGGCATCCAGGTGCACGTTGGCGATGCCGCTGCGGCCACCCTCGTGCTGCTCGTCGGCCAGCGCGGTCAGCTCGAAGTAGTGGGTGGCGAACAGCGTGTAGCAGCGGTTCTGGTAGGCCAGGTGACGGGCCACCGCGTCGGCCAGTGCCAGGCCATCGTAGGTGGACGTGCCACGGCCGATCTCGTCCATCAGCACCATCGAATGGGCGGTGGCGTGATGCAGGATGTAGCTGGTTTCGGCCATCTCGACCATGAAGGTCGACTGCCCGCGGGCAAGGTCGTCACCGGCGCCGATGCGGGTCAGGATGCGGTCGATCGGGCCGATCAGCGCACGGCTGGCCGGCACGAAGCTGCCGATGTGGGCCAGCAGTACGATCAGCGCGTTCTGCCGCATGTAGGTCGATTTACCGCCCATGTTCGGGCCGGTGATGACCAGCATGCGACGGTCCGGATGCAGATCCAGATCATTGGGTTCGAACGGCTGCTCGCGCACCGCCTCGACCACCGGGTGGCGGCCACGCTCGATCTTCAGGCACGGCTCGGCCTGCAGCTCCGGGCGCGCCCAGTCCAGCGCCTGCGCGCGTTCGGCGAAGGCCGCCAGTACGTCCAGTTCGCTCAGCGCGGCGGCACACTGCTTCAGCGGTTCCAGCTGCCCGCCGAGGGTGTCCAGCAGCTGCTCGTACAGGTACTTCTCGCGCGACAGCGAGCGGTCACGCGCGGACAGCACCTTGTCCTCGAACGCCTTCAGTTCTTCGGTGATGTAGCGCTCGGCATTGGTCAGCGTCTGGCGGCGGGTGTAGTGCACCGGCGCGCGGTCGGACTGGCCCTTGCTGATCTCGATGTAGTAGCCGTGCACGCGGTTGTAGCCCACCTTCAGGGTGGGAATGCCGCTGCTTTCGCGCTCGCGCTGTTCCAGGTCGACCAGGAACTGGTCGGCGTGGGTGGACAGGCGGCGCAGTTCGTCCAGCTCTTCATCGAAGCCATCGGCCAGCACGCCGCCGTCGCTCAGTTTCAGCGGCGGCATTTCGGCGATGGCGCTGGCCAGCAGCTGCGCGCACTCGTCGTGTTCGCCCAGCGCGGCGTGCAGCGTCTGCAGGCGTGGTGAATCCAGCGGCGCCAGCACCTCGCGCACCGCCGGCAGCAGGCCCAGGCCGTCGCGCAGGGTGGAGAAATCGCGCGGCCGCGCCGAACGCAGCGCGACGCGGGTGAGGATGCGTTCCAGGTCGCCGAGGCGGCGGAACTGCTCGCGGATGTCGGCGTCGCTGCCGCGGTCGATCAGGGTTTCCACCGCATGGTGGCGCTGTACCAGCACCTCGCGCAGGCGCAGCGGGCGGTGCAGCCAGCGGCGCAGCAGGCGCCCGCCCATCGGCGTCACCGTGCTGTCGAGCACGCCCAGCAGGGTATTGCGGGTGTCGCCGTCGACGCGCGTATCCAGTTCCAGGTGGCGGCGGGTGGCGGCGTTCATCGCGATCGCCTCGCCGGCGGTTTCCATCGCGATCGAGGTCAGGTGCGGCAGGCGCTGCTTCTGGGTTTCCTCGACATAGCCAAGCAGGGCACCGGCCGCAGCGGTGGCGCGCGGCTTGTCGTCGATGCCGAAGCCGCTCAGGTCATGCAGCTTGAAGAAATTCAGCAGCTGGCGGCGGCCGCTGTCGGCATCGAACAGCCACGGCGCGCGGCGACGCACGCCGGTGCGCTGGCGCAGGAATTCCGGCCAGTTTTCTTCGTCGGGCACCAGCAGCTCGGCCGGCTCCAGCCGCGCCAGTTCGGCTTCCAGCGCGTCGTCGGTTTCCACCTCGTTGACCAGGAAGCGGCCACCGGCCAGGTCGGCCCACGCCAGGCCGTAACCCTGCTTGCTGCGCGACAGGGCCATCAGCAGGGTGTCGCGGCGTTCATCCAGCAGGGCTTCGTCGGTGACGGTGCCGGGGGTGACGATGCGCACCACCTTGCGCTCGACCAGGCCCTTGGCCAGCGCCGGGTCACCGATCTGCTCGCAGATCGCCACCGACTCGCCCAGCGCCACCAGCCGTGCCAGGTAGCCTTCATAGGCATGCACCGGCACGCCGGCCATCGGGATCGGTGCGCCGCCGGAGCTGCCGCGCTGGGTCAGGGTGATGTCGAGCAGGCGCGCCGCCTTGCGGGCGTCGTCATAGAACAGTTCGTAGAAGTCACCCATGCGGAAGAACAGCAGCAGGTCCGGGTAATCGGACTTGGCCGCGAAGAACTGCTTCATCAGCGGGGTGTGTTCCTTGGACGCCTTGGCGTTGCTGGTGTTGTCTTTTGTATCAGTCACTTGGGGCGTTTCGCGTCTTGGCAGGGCGTCGGGGCGTGGCCACGCGCAGGCATGGCCGGAGAGGACATTAGTGTAGCGACCTGGGGAGGTCGATGATCCGCGGCACCCGCGCTGGGCCCGGGGGCTGTCCGTGTGCCAACGCCTGCGCCCCTGCGCCGGCACTTTGGTTGATTTCCCCAGGGGCCCACGGTAGTGTCAGCCCCGGCGATTTCCGCCAAGCGGCCTCCATGGAAACCGGGGCGACTCATCCCCGGGCGGGCGTTGATGGAAAGAACAAGCATGACTGCAGCCTGCATGGCCGCCGAACCTCGTTACACCTGGCGTACCGTCCTGCTGAGCATCCTGGTCGCCATCGTTCCGCTTGCCGGCTCCGCACCCTACACCTTGCTGAAGGCGGTGCTGCTGCTGGCCCTGCTGGTCACCGGCGTGGTTCTGATCCGCCGCCAGCCCGATGTCCGCCTGCGCTACCGCATCGCCCGGTTCATCGTGATCGTCTGCTTCCTGCGCCTGGCCTATGCCTTCTACAGCATCCTCTGGCACGGGCTGCGCTGGAACGAGCTGGATCTGCCGGCGCAGACACTGCTCTACCTGGGTACCGCTGCCGTGTTCGCCACTGCGCTGGACTGGCGCCTGATCTGGAAGATCTTCGCCGTGTCCACCCTGGTCTTCGGCGGGTCGTGCATCGTGCAGCACCACGTGATGGGCCTTGAACGCGCGCACGGTTTCAGTGGCGGCGAATGGACGGCGATCGAGTTCACCATGGTGACGCTGTGCATGGCGTTGTTCTCGGTCATCCGGTTGATCCAGCCCAATGTGCATCCGGCCGAACGCTGGCTGCACGGCGTGGCCATCGCCGTCGGCGTCTACGGTTCGATCCTGGCGCAGAGCCGCGGGCCGATCCTGGCGTTCATTCCCGCCATGCTGATGGTGATTGCGGTGCACGTCCGGCGCACCCGGCGCTGGCGGGGGGCACTGGCCTTCGTCGGTGCCCTGGTCATTGGCGTGGTCGGTGCCACCTCGGTGCTGAACCATGAGGTGATCCAGCGCTTCGGTGAGGTCAGTGGCGAGATCTCCGGTTTCAACCAGGAAAACGAGGTCGGCTCGGTCCGCGAGCGCATCGCCATGTGGGGCGTGGCGGTCGACGCCTTCGCCGAGCATCCCGTGGCAGGGGTGGGCCTGAACCAGTTCGGTACCTATGCACGTGAGGGCATCGCCCGCGGCGAGGTGTCCGAGTCGATCTTCCGCTACAACCACCCGCACAACGAGTACCTGGAAGCGGCGGTGACCGGTGGCGTGCCGTTGCTGCTGATCATGCTGCTGGTCTTCATCCTGCCCGGCATTCATTTCGTGCGGCGCCTCGGCCACGCCGACGACATCACCGCGATGATCGCCACCGCCGGACTTGCCGTGGTCATCGTCTATGCGCTGTCGGCGTTCACGGACAACGTGTTCTACCGGGCGATGCCCCATTCGTTCTATTTCTACCTGGTGCTGGGCTTCATGCTGGCGACCGCCTTGCCTGCGCGCGACCTGCGCCGGCCAGGGAGTCCCTCCTGATGGCGCATATCCACCTGCTGGCCGCCGACAACCAGCGTGGCCTGTCCCATGACATCCAGGTGATCGAGCGCTCGTTGCAGCAGCTCGGGCACACGGTGACGGTCAGCCGTCTGGACGCGGTGCGCAATGGGGGGGCCTGGAAACTCCGCGGGATGCGCCTGCGCAGGCTGCTGGCCTCGTGGCTGAGCCTGGGGCGCACGCCGGCCCGGTTCGACATCAACATCTCGCTGGAGCATGTCCGGCCGGCAAGCTTCGGACTGGCCGAGGTCAATCTGTTGATTCCGAATCCGGAATGGGTGTCCGCACGCAGCCTGCGGATCCTGCCGCGGTTCGATGCGTTGTTGACCAAGACCGAAGACGCTACGCGCATCTTCAACGCACTGGGCATGCGCGCGCTGGAAGTCGGTTTCTGCAGCCGTGACCGCTACGACCCGGCGGTGCCGCGCAGACCGCGCAGCTTCCTGCATGCAGCTGGTACCAGTCGCATGAAGGGCACGGCAACGCTGGTCGAGGTCTGGAAGCGCCATCCGGAGTGGCCCTTGCTGACCATCCTGCGCGGCGGCCCTTCGGACGAAGATGAGGGCGGGGCCGCGAACCTGCGGATCGTCCGCGAGCGCCTGCCCGACCAGGAGGTGCAGCGCCTGCAGAACGAACATGCGTTCCACCTGTGCCTGTCGCAGACCGAAGGCTGGGGCCATTACCTGGTGGAAGCGATGAGCTGCGGGGCAGTGGTGATCACCTGCGACGGCGCGCCGATGAATCAGATGATCGACGACAGCCGCGGCATCCTGGTTGCCGCGCACGAGGGCGAGCCCTGCCATCTGTCCAGGACCTGGCATGTGGATGAGAAGGCGCTGGAACAGGCCGTCGAGCGTGCGCTGGCGATGGATGAGGCCGAGTGGACCCGGCTGGGCGCCAATGCACGCGCATGGCACCTGGCCAGCGAAGTGGCGTTCCCACGCCGGCTGGGCGAGGCCCTGGCCAAGCTTTGAGTTGATGCGGCTGGTTGCTGCAGAGTGCTCAGCCTGGCACCAGGGTGATCTGCGGATGGCTGCCGAAGATCTCCATGACGATCTCGAAATAGGTCTGTCCCTGGCCAAGTGACAGTGCCGTCAACTGAGCGTGGATGGCCGGACCGTTGAACCTGCCGCCCTGATCGAGTTTCGACTGCAGCCAGGCGCGTGTGGTCTCGCGGCCCAGTGCCTCGCGGCTGTGGGCGATGTCGCGCCACACCACCGTGGCGGTGGCATGACCGGCGAGCGCGCCGTAGCCCCCGTGCAGCAGGTCATCAAGCGCGTCCAGGCTTGCGCCCAGCTGCCAGTCTTCGTCGGCCATGAATACACGATTGATTTCCACGTAGAGGCTGGCGATGTCGTTGATGGACGCGCCTTCGATGTGCAGGATCCGTGTCATCTGCAGACTGTAGCCCTCCGGGGCGACGGTTGTGTCCGGCGCAGATAATCCGGGCCGCCCTGGATGGGGGGGCGTTATTATGGTGTTAATCCTGCGTGATTTTCATCGGGCACTGGCGTGTCAGCGGTATTCGATAAGGTTATGGCGCCATTATCGGTCGCCGCATTTTCTGACTGCCTGCACAGTTCCATATATTTGGATCGGTCCATATATAAAGTCCCGTAAAGTTTCCCTCCGCTGCGCCGCCATCGAACGTACGGCCACGATCAAGGGAATTGAGATGCTTGCCTTACGTAATCTCCGTGTGGGATCCCGGCTTGGCGCCGGCTTCGGTCTGCTGCTGCTGTTCATCATGGCCATCGTCGGCCTGGTGCTGTATGGGAATCAGCTGAAATCCGCCCAGTTCGAGAAAGTGGTGGACGTCAACATGGTGAAGATGCGCCTGTTGAATGACATGCTTGATACCAACAACGCGGTGCTGATGCATCGTCGCCTGATGGTGATCAAGCGGGGTGACGAGTTCGACAAGGATTACCAGCGTGCCCAGGAGTTGTCGCGGACCTATGACGGTATCTGGGCCAAGTACATCAAGATTCCGCGTGACGCTACCGGCGATACCCTGGTCGCGCGCATCGAGGCGGCCCGCAAGGCCACCGATGCATCAACCCAGCAATTGCATGAGCGCATGAAGGCGGGGGATTTCGATGGTGCAGCGAAGGAGCTGCTGGCCGAGCACGGATTGGCAACGGCCTGGAATGAATCCATTTCGGCCCTGCTGCGCCACCAGGAAACATTGACCGAACGCAGCCGCGAAGAGTACCGCGCAACCGAATCGTGGACCGGCACGCTGTCGATCGCGTTCGGGGCACTGAGCCTGTTGCTGGGGACATTGGCGGCCTGGGCGATCACCCGCAGCCTGACCCGCCCGCTGGAAGGAGCGGTGAAGCTGGCCGACGGCATCGCCAGTGGCCGCCTGGACAGCAGCATCGACGCCACCGGCAACGACGAGGTGACCCAGCTGCTGAAGTCGATGCAGCGCATGCAGGCACAGCTGCAGTCGGTGATGGCGGCACAGGGGGAGCTGGCCCGCCAGCACGATGCCGGCAGCCTCAGCTACCGCATGGACGAGAGCGCGTTCCCCGGTGACTACGGGCGCATGGTGCATGAGACCAATGCGCTGGTTGGATCGCACGTGCAGGTACAGAACCGGCTGATCGAGGTGATGAAACACTACGCACGCGGCGATCTGTCGGTGGACATGGACCCGCTGCCCGGCGAGAAGGCGGCGATCACCCAGGCGATGGACGAAACCAAGTCCAGCCTGTCGGCGATCAACAGCGAGATCCGCCGGTTGGCGACAGCGGCTGCGGCAGGCGACTTCAGCCTGCGCGGCGACGAAGATCGCTTCGCCTATGATTTCCGCGACATGGTGGCCGGGCTCAATCGCCTGATGCAGACCACCGACGAGAACCTGGTGCAGGTGTCGACCCTGCTGCAGGCCATCTCGCGCGGCGACCTGACCGTGCGCATGCAGGGTGATTTCCATGGCGTGTTCGCGCGCATGCGTGATGACTGCAATGCCACCGTCGACCAGCTCAAGCAGATCGTCGGCCGCATCCAGTCCAGCGCCTCCAGCATCAATCTGGCCGCAGGTGAAATTGCTTCGGGCAACACCGACCTGTCGCGGCGTACCGAACAGCAGGCGGCAAACCTGGAAGAAACGGCAGCATCGATGGAGGAACTGACCTCCACCGTGAAGCAGAATGCCGAGCATGCACGGCAGGCCAACCAATTGGCCATCGGCGCGCATGGTGTTGCTTCCCAGGGCGGTGAAGTGGTGGGCCAGGTGGTCAC
This sequence comes from Stenotrophomonas sp. FR024, assembly GCF_047500745.2. Classification (NCBI taxonomy): domain Bacteria; kingdom Pseudomonadati; phylum Pseudomonadota; class Gammaproteobacteria; order Lysobacterales; family Lysobacteraceae; genus Stenotrophomonas; species Stenotrophomonas sp. FR024. The sequence continues at coordinate 382,505 of NZ_JAXAXM020000002.1, read as the reverse complement.
CACGATGTCGGCCATCGAGGCATCGTCGAAGAAGATCGCCGAAATCATCTCGGTCATCGATGGCATCGCCTTCCAGACCAATATCCTCGCGCTGAACGCGGCAGTCGAAGCTGCGCGCGCCGGCGAGCAGGGCAGGGGCTTTGCGGTAGTGGCCAGTGAGGTGCGCACGCTGGCGCAGCGCTCGGCGGGTGCGGCCAAGGAGATCAAGGGCCTGATCGAGGATTCGGTCGGCAAGGTCGCCGACGGCTCGGCACTGGTCCGCCAGGCGGGCACCACGATGGGCGAGATCGTGGCCTCGGTGCAGCGCGTGACCGACATCATGGCCGATATCTCTGCTGCCTCCCAGGAGCAGAGCTCGGGCATCGAACAGGTCAACCAGGCGGTGGTGCAGATGGATGAGACCACGCAGCAGAATGCGGCGCTTGTAGAAGAGGCCAGTGCGGCGGCACGCTCGATGGAGGAGCAGGCCAACCTGCTGGCCGAGGCGGTTTCGGTGTTCCGCACGGGGGCGGTGACCGCTGCCGCCGCGGTGCGCCCGGCGCTGGCAGCCGTGGCGGCATCGGTTGCGCCGGTGCGCCGGCCCGCGGTGCTGTCGCCGCGGATCGAGCCGACGCTGGCCGCCAATGCGGGTGGCTGGGAAGAGTTCTAGAAGAGGGCAAGGCCGGCAGGGAGACGGCGCCCATCGCGACGGCTGGTCGCGATGGGCGCGGATTTTCTTCCTGAACGTGCGATGGCCGATGAAGTGGCGGACACGCGCATTTCACTTCCGGTTGCCAACCGCGGGAGGACACTGGCGCCATACCGGAACTCAGGAGATGGCCATGAAGACCTCGACCCGATTGTTTGTGCTGGGCACCCTGCTGGCAGCTTCGTCGGTGGCCGGCGCGCAGACCTATGGCCCGCGCGATGAGGGACGCAAGTTCAACGACGGCAGCCGCGTGGTCTGCAAGAACGTGGAAGTGCAGCGCAATTCGCGCGATCCCAATCGCATTGCCGGTACTGCCACCGGCGCGGTGATCGGCGGCCTGCTGGGCAACCAGGTGGGCGGCGGCAATGGCAAGAAACTGGCCACCGTGGCAGGCGCCGTCGCCGGTGGTGCAGCCGGTCGCCAGATCCAGGGCAACAGCCAGCAGAAGAACGGCGACCGCGTGGTGGAACGTCGCTGCGAACGCGTCTACCGCTGATTGCTCGACCCGTTACCCCTTCCACACTGCAGTACTCGGACGCCGGCCCCACGCCGGCGTTCGTCGTTATGGGAAAAGGGGACGGAGGGGATTAAGTCGCAATCCCCCAACCCGGCCGCTTACGACTTAATCCCCTCCGTCCCCTTTTTTGCGAGGAGGCGCCAGGTGGCGAGGCTGCCGTAGAGCAGCAGCAGGGCGGTGAGGGTGATCAGTTCGTGGCTGACTTCGGTCAGGCGGGCGTCCATCTGGTTCAGGCGCACCATCAGGTTGATGCCCGAGGTGGTCGGCAGAAGCTGCGCCAGCCAGACCAGCGGTGGTGGCGTCATCACTGCCGGCCACGACAGGTTGGCCAGGAAGAACAGCGGGATCGAGGTGGCGATGATGTACTGGAAGGCGCGTTCGCGGGTGCGGAAGAAACTGCCGACGAACAGGCCGAAGGCCACGGTGGCGGCGATGAACAAGGTGCCGCCGAGCAGCTGGCCCAATGGGTTGCCGCCGCGCGGATAGTCCTGCACCCAGGCGGTGAAGCCGGCGTAGTAGAACAGGCCGAACAGGCCGATCAGGGCGAAGCCCAGTGCCATGCCGGCCAGCGTCGGCAGGTCGAAGCGCAGGCGCCGGCCGAGCGCGAGACGACGGCCGCCGAGCAGGACGCCGATGCCCATCAGCAGCGTCTGGTGCACGATCAGCTCGGCCACGCCCGGCACGATGGCGCTGCCATAGCCTTCCTGGGTGTTGTACAGCGGGCGCTGCACCAGCGTGACCGGTGGTGCCTGTGGCGCGCCCATGAAGGCGGCCTGACCGACCACCGCCTCCCGTCCGAACGCACCCAGTGCATCGGCCACGCTGCCCAGCACCCAGCTGGCGCGGCCCAGGTAGGCGCCGTTGCCGAGCAGCACCAGCTTGGCCGGGTGGCCGCGCAGGATGTCGCGCTCCAGGTTGGCCGGGATCAGCACGATGCCTTCGGCATGACCGGCTTCCAGCTGCTGGCGCGCGCTGTCGATGTCCGCAGGCTGCCCGACCACGCGTGCGACCCGCAACGCGTCGAGCTTCCGCAGCAGCTCGCGGCTGGTCGCGCTGTGGTCTTCGTCCACCACCAGTACCGGCAGGTTGCCGGCCACCTGGTGGCGATACGCGGCCGGGTAGAAGAACGAGTACAGGATTACCGCGCCGACCATCACCACGATCGCATAGCGGTCGCACAGCACCGCCATCAGGGTCTGCCGCAGGCTGCGCCAGAGTGCGCTCATGCGTCGGCCCCCGCCGCTTGCGCGGCTTCGGGCGTACGCGCGAAGGCGATCAGGCGCAGCCCACCGATGCCGCCAGCCACCACTGACATCAGCAGCAACGTGGCCAGCGGCCATACCGAAACCTGCAGCGGCGAACCGATGAACTGTTGCTGGGTCTGCAGCTTGATATAGGCGCTGAGCGGCAGCAGCTGATGCCAGACGCGGGTGAATAGCGGCCCGTCCAGCACCGGGAAGGTGGCGCTGGAAAATGCCAGTGCAGTACCGATGCTGAGGCCGACCGCGGACAGCGCGGTACCCATGTCGCGGGTGACGCCGACGAAGAACAACGCGTAGGCGGCAGTAGCCAGGTAGAACAGAGGTTGTGCGAGCAGCAGCAGGAGCACGCTCCCGGCCACACCGTCGCCGCGCAGCCAGGCCAGGTAACCGATGCCGAGCGCGCCATACAGCGAGAACAGCAGGACGTACGGCGCGATCTTGCCGGCAATCGCCGGCCACGGTGTGCGGCCGAGCCAGGCGGGCAGGCTGCCGTCGCGGATCTCGCGGCCGAGGCTGCCGGCCACCGCAAGTGCCAGCACCAGCGACAACACCGCCGGGAAGATCAGCGGCAGCAGGAACAGCTCGTAGCTGCGCGCCGGGTTGTACAGGATGTCCGACTGCACCGCGATCGGTGCCGCACGCAGCTTGCCCGGGCCGACCTGCAGGCCGATGCGCTCGCGCAGCAGGCGTGCGTTCCAGGCCGAGACCGCGTCGCCGATATCGCGCGCCGCGGACTGGCCGGTGGTCATGTAGGTGGCGTTGTAGTAGGCGAACACCGTGCCCTGGCGTCCACGCAACGCCTGCCGGGTGACATCGCGCGGCACCAGTACGATGGCGAATACATCCAGCCGACGCAGCTGCGAACGTGCATCTTGCATGTCCGCAGGCTGGCTGGCGATGCGCACGCCGGGGCTGGCATCGAGCATGCGCAGCAGCAGGCGGCTGTCGCTGCTGTGGTCGAGGTCGACCACGGCGATCGGGATGTCGCGCATCACCGAGGGCGTGAACATCCACGCCATCACGGCCAGCATCAGCAGCGGCAGCAGGGTGACCAGCAGCAGGTCGGCGCGGTTGCCGCGCAGCGACCGCAGCTCGCGCCGCCAGCTGGCGGCGAAGCTGCTGCTGTCGGGGCTCAGTGCTGGGGCCATGCGAACAGCACGCTCATGCCGGGGCGGAAGCCCTCGATGCGGCGTACCGGGCGCACCCGCACCTCGAAGCTGCGGACGTCGTAGCCGGACGACTGGCGGGTGGTCCGCCAGGTCGCATAGTCACCGGCCGGATTGATGAAATAAACCTCGAACTCGCCGTCCTGGCCAAGCGCCGGCACGCTGCCCTGCAGCTTGCTGCCGACCTTCAGGCCCTGCATCTGCGATTCGCGCAGGTTCATCGCCACCCACATGCGGTCGATGTCGACCAGGGTGAACACCGGATAGCCCGCTGGCACCAGTTCGCCCGGGTCGGCCATACGCTTGTTGATCTCGCCGGCCACCGGCGCGCGCCCTTCCACTTCGACGCGCGCGGCGTTGACTTCGGCCACCGCGCCCTGTGCCTGTTGCACCTGGCCCTGCGCGGCACGCTTGTCCTGCTCGCGTGCGCCGGCCAAGGCCATGTCGTACTGCGCGCGGGCGGCACGCGCCAGTTCGCGCGAGCTGGTGGCCTGGGCATGCGCTTCATCGCGCTTCTGCCGGGTCATCACCCCTTCGTTGAACAGGTTCTGCACGCGCTGGTAGGTCGCTTCAGCCAGCGTCGCACCGGCTTCAGCCCGCTTCCAGTTCGCTTCGGCGGCGCGGATGTCCTCGCTGCGCGCACCTTCGTCGGCCTTGTCGGCCACCGCCTGTGCGGCGGCCAATGCGCCGTGCGCCTGCTGTTCCTTGGCGGCCACTTCGGGGCTGTCGAGCAGGAACAGCACCTGCCCGGGCCGCACGCGGTCGCCCTCGCGCACCTTCAGTTCGGCCACGCGCGCGGTGATCTTGGCGGCCACGTTGATCGTGTCCGCATCGGCCATGCCCTGAATCTGGTCGGCGGGGCTGCGCCAGGCCAGCCACAGGCCGAGCACCACCACGACCAGCAGCACCACTATCAGGATCGGGCCCAGGCGGCGCTTGGCCGGGGGCGTCGTTGCATCGTCGTGCAGCACATCACTCATGGTCGATCACCTCGTCCGCACGCCGCCGGAACTCTTCGAAACGGTCCATCTGTCCACTGACCTCCAGCAACTGTGCCAGCGCAATATCGTATTGGTAGGCGGCCTGTGCGCGCTCGACGCGGGCGCCGCCCAGGCCGAGCCGCGCGTCGATCACATCCAGCGAAGTCGCTTGGCCTTCGCGGAACGCCAGCTCCTGCAGGCGCAGGTTTTCCTGTGCCTGGGCGATGCTGCTGTCGAGCAGCACGTACTGCTGGCGCGCGGTTTCCAGCTCGTTCCAGGCCTTGCGCACGCCCAGCGCGACCTGGTTCTCGGCCTCGCGCAGACCCGCTTCGGCCTGGTCCTGCTGCGCACGCGCGGCGCTGATCTGCGCCGGCCGCGAATTCGGCGACAGGAAGGTGTACTTCAGGCCGATGCCGAACGCCCAGTCCGGATCGGTCAGCATCTCATCGCGGCGGCGGAAGTCGTACTGGCCGAAGGCGAAGATCTGCGGCTTCAGCTTGGCCTGCTGCACGCGCACGCCCTGTTCGGCCTGTGCCACCATCGCCCGCAGGCGTGCGATCTGCGGCTGGCGTGCCTGCGCAGTACGCTCGAAGCTGGCCACCGGTTCCAGCGGCACGCGCTGCACGAACAACGGCGACACCGGCTGTACCTCGCCACCACTGCGCAGCAGCGTGGCCAGCGCCGCCTTCAGCGTGGCCAGGTCGTTCACCGTTTTCTGGTATTCGCGCTCGGCCTTGTCGCGGGCCACGGTGGCCTGCAGGCGCTGGGCGCGGGTGGCGAAGCCCTCGCGTTCCAGCTTCTCTGCGTCGGACAGGTGGCGGTTCAGGCCATCGCGTACGTCGCGGCGCACATCCACTGCCTGCTCGGCCAGGCGCTGGCCGAAATAGGCCTGGGCCAGCTGCACGGTCAGCGATTGGCGCTGAGCCTCGCGCTCGGCGCTGGCCTGCTCGTGGGCAGCGCTGGCGGCACGTTGCGCGGCCGGAATCACGCCGCCGGTGTACAACGGCAGCACCGCGGTCACCACGGGCCGGGTACGCCAGTCGCGTTCGGTGAATGACAGCGGTGAGTCGATGCCATAGGCCTCGGCGACAGGTGCCAGCGAACCCAGTGGCAGGGTGAGGGTCTTCTGGAACTGCAGCCGGCGCACTTCGCCGGTGATCTCCGGCAGGCGCAGCAGGCGGGTGGCGTCCTGCAGGTCCTGCTTGTTGCGCACCGCTGCATCAGCGGCGGCCAGTGCATCGGAGACCTGCTCCAGGCGCTGGCGTGCCTGTTCCCAGTCCAATGCGGGTGCATCGGTGAGGCTCTGCGCCGGCACAGCCAGGGGCAGGCAGGCTGCCAGCGCCAGCGCGGCCTTCGCGCCGTGCATCCTTGTACGTCGGCCGATCACGCCCATGCCGTCCCAATGGTGAAGAAGTGCGCAAACGGTAGTGCGCGCGGCGTGAAGCCCGGGTCTGCGGTCATTGGATTGTCCTCAACGAAGGGTGCCGCTGGCTGCAGTGCGCAGCGCCTGGGTGACGTGCTGCAGCGTGCTTGAACGCACGGCAGCATGCTGCCAGTACAGCGGCACATCGAGCCAGCGGCGGGGTTCCAGTACCACCACGCGGCCGGCGCGCACGGCGGGCGCGACCAGGGTTTCCGGGGCCATGCCCCAGCCGAGTCCGCACGCGGCGGCTTCGACGAAACCGGTGGAGGAGGGCAGGTAGTGTAGCGGCGGCTGCAGTCGCGCGCGGGTCAGGCGCCGCACGAAGCGCCACTGCAGTTCATCCTTGCGGTTGAACACCAGCATCGGTGCGCGCGCCAGGGCCGTGGCCTGCATGCCGTCGCGGAAGTACTGGCGGGCGAAGCCGGGCGAGGCGATGGCGTGGTAACGCATGGCGCCGAGCGGATGCACGTTGCAGCCCTTCACCGGTTGGCTTTCGGCAGTGACCGCGCCGAGCACGCTGCCATCGCGCAGCAACTGCAGGGTATGGTCCTGGTCATCCATGCGCAGGTCGAACAGGTAGCCATGGCGCTGGTGCAGTTCGGCGATGGCCGGTACGAACCAGGTATCGAGCGAGTCATCGTTGACCGCCAACGGGATCGGCGTGCGCGCGGCATCGCTGCCGCGTTCGGGCAGCAGTTCGGCCAATGCCTCGGCCTCCAGCGCCTGCATCGGCCGGACCCGGCGCAGCAGCGCTTCGCCTGCGGCGGTGGGCCGGCACGGTGCCTGACGTACCACCAGTACCTGGCCGAGCCTGTCCTCCAGCGCCTTGATCCGTTGCGACAGGGCCGACGGGCTGATCGACAGGCGGCGTGCCGCGGCGTCGAAGCTGCCTTCTTCCAGCACCGCAGCAAACGCGGCCAGTTGCGGATGTACCAGATCCATGCCGGTGCCTCTTCAGTTTTCCTGCACAGGATAAAGAAAAATCAGATTGTCTAAACAGGGTCAGCGGCCGCACCCTGCGCGTCCCCTCGCTGCCTGGCCTGTCCTGATGTGGATCGCCGCTACCGCCGCCGGCCTGTTCGCAGGTGCCGGCCTGATCATCGCCATCGGTGCGCAGAACGCCTTCGTGCTGCGCCAGGGCCTGCAGCAGCGCCATGTGGGCAGGGTGGTGCTGGCCTGTGCCGGCGCGGACATCGTGCTGATCCTGGCCGGCGTCGGCGGCATGGGCGCGCTGGTGCTGCAGTGGCCGCTGCTGCTGCAGGTGCTGCGCTTCGGTGGTGCGGGCTTCCTGCTCTGGTATGGCCTGCAGGCGGGGCTGCGCGCATGGCGCGGTAGCAGTGCGCTGGCCGCCGCCGAGGCGCAGGGCGGCAGCGGACGGCAGGTACTGCTGACCTGCCTGGCCTTCACCCTGCTCAACCCGCACGTCTATCTGGATACCGTGGTGCTGCTGGGCAGCCTGTCCACGCGTTACCCGGGCGAACTGCGCTGGGCCTTCGCCGCCGGTGCCTGCGCTGCCAGCGTGGCCTGGTTCTGCACACTGGGCTATGGCGCGCGCCTGTTGCAGCCGGTGTTCCGCAGGCCGGGCGCCTGGCGTGTGCTGGATGCAGGCGTGGCGATCTTCATGTTCTGCCTGGCGACGTTGTTGCTGCTGCGTCCTTTATCGCCATGAGTGCGTGACGTACGCCGGTGTTGCGTATGTGTTCCACCGGTACGGTTCACGTGGCCGGATACAGCGCGGATAATGCGCGCCTGGTCGCGACCCCGCCGCGCATGCCGTCGTTCGGCAGCCCCCCGGTCGCCTGTGTTCTCGTTGTACGACCGCCACGGCGCGGCATCGGTGTTGCATGAAAGACAATCTACAGCTGCTCCTGTCCCACCTGGGGCGCACCTTCCTGTTCGGCCTGATGATGGCGCTTCCGCCTGCGTTGGCCTGGCTCGACATCCATTGGCTGGGCAATGCAGTCGGCGAGTGGTCGCTGGTCGAACTGACCCAGGAAGGCTTCCTGGTCGCCAGCGTGGCTGCGTTCGTCCGGCTTGCATTGCGACGTGCCGATGATCGGGCCTTTGCCGTTCTGGCGGCCGCGCTGTTCGCCTGCATGCTCCTGCGTGAAATGGATGAGGCGCTGGACCTGATCGCACACGGCTTCTGGAAGTACCCGGTGGCCGTGCTGATCATCGGCTCACTGGCCTGGGCCAGCCGCGACTGGCGCCGGGCCATGCCGGCGCTGGTGCGTTTTCTCGTATCCCGGCCGGGTACCGTGATGACGATCGGCCTGGTTCTGCTGCTGTTCTATTCGCGTCTGATCGGCATGACGTCGTTGTGGACCGGACTGCTGGGTGACCAGTACATCCGCGTGTTCAAGAACACCATCGAGGAGACCACCGAACTCCTTGGTTACACCTTCATTCTCGCAGCCAGCGTCGGCTATGTGGCACAGCGGGTACGCGAACCGCTGACGGCGCGGAAGCGCGCCGTGCACGAGGGTGCCGGGATGCAGCAACGGCCACTCTAGGCGGCATCCACCGCGCATAACGGCGTCTCGCCGGGGCGCAGGGTCAGTACCCGCACGCCGGTGCGGGTGACCGCCACAGTGTGCTCGAACTGCGCCGACAGCTTGCCGTCGCGGGTGTACACCGGCCATTCGTCCGGCTGCTGGCGGATGGCCGGCTTGCCCTGGTTGAGCATCGGCTCGATGGTGAACACCATGCCTTCTTCCAGCACCATGCCGGTGTTGGGATGGCCGTAGTGCAGGATCTGCGGTTCCTCGTGCATCTCCTGGCCGATGCCGTGGCCGCAGTATTCCTTCACCACGCTGTAGCCGTGGCTGCGCGCGTGGCGGGCGATGGCGTGGCCGATGTCGCCCAGGCGCGCACCAGGACGCACGGCGGCAATGCCTTTCCACATCGCCTGGTAGGTGGTCTGCACCAGCCTGCGCGCGGCATAGTCGACCTCACCGACCAGATAGGTGGTGCTGGAGTCGGCGATGTAGCCGTTCTTCTCCAGGGTGATGTCGAGGTTGACGATCTGGCCGTTGCGCAGCACGTCGGTGGTGCTGGGTACGCCGTGGCAGACTACGTTGTCGATCGAGGTGTTGAGCACGTACGGGAAGCCGTACTGGCCCTTGCTGGCCGGCCTCGCCTGCAGCTCATCAACGATCATGCGTTCGACGAAATCGTTGATCTCCATGGTGCTTCGGCCCTGCAGCGGCAGCTGGTCGAGTGCGGCGAACACCTCCGCCAGCAGGCGGCCGGATTCGGCCATCAGCGCGATCTCGTCGGGACGCTTGATGATGCCCATCGGCTCAGACCTGGCCCGGCGGCAGCAGCGGCGGCTGCACACCGGCCGCGCGCAGCTCGCTGGCGACGATGTCCTGGAAGCTCAGCGTCGGGTTCAGCTCGCACAGCATGCCGACCCGGATCCAGAAGTTGGCCTGGGCGTTGATCGAGCGGCTGGAAACGGTGCAGGCACGACGCAGCTGGTCGTGCAGGGTGTCATCGATGTTGACGATGCCCATGGGCGGTCCTGAAGGAGGGGGTATACGAAGCGTATATGCTTCGTATATCCGGCTCAAGGCCGCCCGGTTCAGCTCGCGTCGGTGGCGAAGCGCAGACGGTTGCCGTCGGGGTCGACCAGCAGCATCTCGCGGCTGTCCCATTCGGTGTCATGCGGCGGTTGCTCGATCGGCACGTTGGCGGCGCTGAAGGCGCGGTGCAGGGCGTCGACGTCCTCGACGATGAAGTACACCGCGCCGCCGACCTCGCAGTCGCCGCTGTGTTCGGTGAGGAAGATCGTCTGGCCATCACGGGTGAGCTGGGCGAACAGCGGGAAGCCGGGTTCGAAGCGGTGTTCCCAGTCAACCACGAAGCCCAGTCCCTGCACGTAGAACGGCAGGGTGGTGTCGGCGTGGCGCATGCGCAGCTGCGGGATGACGGTCTGGGGCATGGCGAGGGATCCTGGGGCAGGCGTCCAGTGTAGTGCCGGCCGCTGGCCGGCATCCCCGTGAGCCCGGGAACAATGAGGTTGCCGGCCAGCGGCCGGCACGACCGACGCTGCCTGGGTCTGGTAGTTGCCAACCTTGGTTGGCATTGCCGGCCAGCGGCCGGCACTACCGAAGCCACGCTGGCCAACGGCCGGCATGACCGACGCGGTCAGCAGGCGGTCGGCGCCGCAGCCATCGCCGCCAGCAGTTCGCGGTTCACCTGCTGGTGCCGCGCCTGCCACACAGGTAGATCCTCGGCGCTGACGTCAGGCTGGCCATCCAGCGACGACAGCCAGCGCTTGAAGCGGCTCTGGTAGTGAGCCAGCGACACTTCGCCGGTGATGTCACTGCCGACCAGGCCGCCGGCACGCAGCGCTTCAATCACCACCAGCGCGTGTTCCAGCTGGAAGCGGCCCTGGTCCCAGTTGCTGCGGGCGACGTCCTCGGAAAACACATCCTTGTCGATCGACAGGTAGGTCGGCTGCGGCGACTTGGCCTGCTCGGCAGCGAACGCAGCCACCAGCGCTTCGGGATGCTCGAAACGGCGGAAGGCGTGGCCCATGCCGAGACGATGTCCCCATCCCACGTCCACGTCCATGCACCAGTACGTCAGCCGGCCGCTCATCAGCGGGCGCCAGTGGTTCTCCCAGGCATGGCCGAGGCCGATGTCGCTGGAGGTGATGCCGAGCACGTGGATGTGCGAGATCTGCGGCAGCTTGCTGGCGGCGTTCACCCACGACCCGCAGTGCATGCCGAACGCGAAGCGCATGTTGTCCGGATGGTTGTCCAGCACCACCAGCTGGAACGGCGCCTGCGTGCGCATGCGCTGCAGCAGCGGCAGGCTGAGGTGGTGGAAATCGCCACTGCCGAGCATCACCGTGCCGAGCTGGGCCGGCAGCGGTGCCAGCACTTCAGCGGCGAAACGGTCGAGGGTGGCATTGCTGCAGGCGAAGCGCAGTGGATCGTGCCATTGCGGCAGGGCCAGGGTCTGCGCCTGGGGCAGCGGCAGCACGCCACCGTCCAGGTCCAGGATCAACGGGGAGCGCAACGGCATCGTTCAACCGCCTCCATCAGCTTCGCCCTGCAGGTACGGGGCCAGCCTGCGCAGGGCTGCACGCAGCAGCGGGGAACGGGCGTGGATCGCATGCCGGGTGGAGGTGAACCTGGCGCCCAGTTCGGCCTTGATCCGCGAGTCGGTCCAGCCGGCCACGTAGTGGCTCAGGCCGTGCTGCAGTGCGTACTCGAGGTTGTGCATCCAGCTGACCGCGTACAGGTTGTGCTCGCGGGACTGCGGATAGGCCAGGCCGATGTACTTGTCCACCAGCTTGCCGGCGTGGATGTAACACAGGTTCCAGCCGATCAGCTGGCCCTGGTGGCGATACAGGAACATCCGTCCCTGGCCCTGGCTGTCGGCCAGAAGATGCTGGAAGTAAGGCAGATCGAGCTGGTCGAAATGCACCGCGCTCTGCGCGTACACGCCCAGGTACAAGGCATACAGTTCGGCCTGGAGCTGCGGGTCGGCCAGGGCCGGATCACCGGTGGCGATGCAGTCGATCTGCAGGTCGTCGCGCGAGCGCAGCTTGCGCCGGATGTTCTTGCGGCGCGAAGACGACAGGCGGCCGAGATAGCCATCGATCGAATCGAAATCGATCGCCACCCAGGCCAGCGGCATGCCTTCCAGTTCGACGAAGCCGCGTGCCAGCAATGCCTGCAGGAAGGCACCGCTGTGTGCGTTGGCGGCATCATCCAGCAGCGGTGAATCGATCGCCAGGTCCTTGACCACCAGCAGCCGGGTATCGCCGATCGCGTGACGCGTCACGTCCTCAGCCAATGCTTCTGGTGCGACGTGCGCGGGCAGCGGGGTGTACTCGGTGCTGGTGGCACCGACGAAGCGGGTCTTCCAGGTGATCCATGGCCGCCACAGGCGCGACAGCGGCAGGCCAAGCAGCTTGCCGCGCAGGTCGTCGTCCATGGTGGTGGTCAGATCCAGCGGCGCACGGAAGGTCGGCAGGCCGCTGGGAAGGCGGCCTGCCTCGAACCCGAGCGGCGGGTGGGCCAGGAAGCCCTCCAGCAGCGCGGCCGGTTCCAGCGCGGTGCTGGATGCGCGTGACGTCATTTCCATCGGCACGGGAACCGGCAGCGCATCGGACCTCAGCCCTTGGCCTTGGTCAGCGCCTGGTCGAGCAGGGTGATCGCCAGGTCGATTTCTTCGTAGCTGATGTCCAGCGACGGCGCGAAGGTGATCACGTTCTTGTACCAGCCACCCACGTCGAGCACGAGGCCCATGCGCTTGCCGTCGTGCAGCAGGTCACCGGCCAGGCCGATGTCGACCATGCGGTCCAGCAGTTCCTTGTTCGGCGTGTAGCCGTCGGTCTGGCAGATTTCCGCGCGCAGGGCCAGGCCCAGGCCGTCGACGTCGCCGATTTCCGGGTGGCGCTTCTGCAGGCTACGCAGGCCATCGAGGAAGTACGCGCCCTTTTCCGGCACGGTGCGCTCGTAATCCATTTCCTTGCCCAGCTTCAGCACTTCCAGGCCCAGGCGGGTGCCCAGCGGGTTTGAGTTGAAGGTGGAGTGGGTGGAGCCCGGCGGGAACACGGTCGGGTTGATCAGCTCTTCGCGCGCCCACAGGCCCGACAGCGGGTTCAGGCCGTTGGTCAGCGCCTTGCCGAACACCAGCACGTCCGGGGTCACGCCGAAGTGCTCGATGGCCCACAGCTTGCCGGTGCGCCAGAAGCCCATCTGGATTTCATCGACGACCATCAGGATGCCGTACTTGTCCAGCACGCGCTTGAGGCCGGTGAAGAAGTTGCGCGGCGGGATGACGTAGCCGCCGGTGCCCTGGATCGGTTCGACATAGAATGCGGCGTACTCCGCCTGACCGACCTTGGGATCCCACACGCCGTTGTATTCGCTTTCGAACAGGCGCTCGAACTGCCACACGCAGTGGTCGGAGTACTCGTCCGGGGTCATGCCCTTCGGGCGACGGAAGGGGTACGGGAACGGAATGAACATCGCGCGCTCGCCGAAGTGGCCGTAGCGGCGGCGGTAGCGGTAGCTGGAGGTGATCGACGACGCACCCAGGGTACGGCCGTGGTAACCACCCTCGAAGGCGAACATCAGGCTCTTGCCGCCGCGCGCGTTGCGCACGATCTTCAGCGAGTCTTCAATGGCCTGCGCGCCGCCGACGTTGAAATGCACGCGGCCGTCGAGGCCGAACTTCTCGTGCATGTCCACGGCAATGGTCTTGGCCAGCTGCACGCGGGTCGGGTGCAGGTACTGGCTGGCGACCTGCGGCAGGGTGTCGATCTGATCCTTCAGCGCATCGTTCAGACGCTTGTTGCTGTAGCCGAAGTTGCAGGCCGAGTACCACATCTGCAGGTCGAGGTAGGGCACGCCCGCACCGTCGAACATGTAGCTGCCTTCGCCGCGCTGGAAGATCTTCGGCGGGTCGACGTAGTGGACGGTATCGCCGAAGGAGCTGTAACGGGCTTCGTCTGCCAGCAGCTGCGCGTCGGAGGCAGCGGCGTCGGCGTTCTTGTCAAAAATGTTCATGCAGTTCGGTTCCGTGAAGGACGTTCGAAAGAGGTAGCGGGGGCGTGCTTGGAAGGGAGTGCTCAGGCGGTGGCCAGCAGCAGGGGCAGTACGGCGGGCTGCGGGCTGGCGTCGATACGACGTGGCTGCAGCAGGCTGCCATCGAGCAAGCGCGGCAGCAGTGCGATTGCATCGTGGAAGGTATCGATGGCGGCATGCTCGATGCCGGCATCGGTGCAATGGGTGATCAGGCGACGCTTGGCGAACACGAAGTCGGCATCTTCGGAGACGCAGAAATCCGAACTGCCATCGCCGATCATCAGCACACGCGGTGCTTCGTTGGCGCGCGCCTGCGCGGCGCAGGTGCACTTGCAGGTGCCGCTGCGGCAGCCTTCGGCCTGGTAGGGCGATTCCAGTTCCCAGTAGCCATCGCACCAGCGCAGGTGGTTGGCCACCACCGGCAGTCGCGACAGGCCGTGGTTGGCGAGGATGCGGTGGATCGCATGGTCCAGGCCGTCGCTGACGATGCGCAGCGGCACGCCCAGCTGTTCGGCACGGCTGACAAAGGCGGCAAAGCCCGGATCGATCTGCACCTGGTCCAGGTGGGCGTCGAGCGTGGCCGGGTCCAGCTTCAGCAGCCTGACCTGGCCCTGCATGCATTCGCGCGAGCCGATCTTTCCCGCTTTCCACTGGTCTTCCAGTTCCTGCCAGCCCGGCTGGCCGTATTTCTCCAGCAGCGAGTCGATGACATCTTCGAGGCTGATGGTGCCGTCGAAGTCACACAGGATGCTCCAGTGCATGGGCAGGTCCGTCGATGAAAGGAACGTCCGGCGCGATGCCGGGGCAGGCTCAATGTAGGCAGGCAGCCTTTCTCGTTCCTTTCCTGTTGAAAGCCTGCATTGCAGGGCGCGGAAAGCGTTCAGGAAGGTGCATGGATGAATGCGTGAGGCGCACTCCATCCGTGCGTCCTGGCGTCACGCGCGGGCCAGTGCCCGCAGTATTTCGGCGGTCTCTTCACGGGTCTGCCAGGCGCTGTTGCCGAGGGTCAGCATGCGTGCGGCGAAGTCGCGTGCGTTGGGCATGTCGTCCTGCGGCACGATGCCGCGCAGGTAGGCATAGCCGGGCAGGGCATGGATGAACATGCGGCTGGCGCCAAGCCCGCGTGGCCACAAGTCCTTCAGTACCGCATCGCGGGCGCGTTGGCTGGGCAGCAGCAGCATCAACAGTGGCCAGGTGCCACCGCTACCGGCCAGCCCATCGACCACCTCAACGGCAGGCAGCTGTGCCAGCTGCACCCGCAGCTGCAACGCACGCAGCCGACCGGCCTGAAGGAATGCCGGCAAGCGCCGCGCGGCATGGGCGCCGATGTTCTGCCGCCACTGGCTGACCCGGTGCTGCGGGATATCCAGCGGGAAAATGTCACCGACCGCATCTTCCAGATCGCCACGCTGAAGCGCATTGCGCAGTGGATTGCCATACACCAGTGACAGCAGCGAAGGGCGATAGCAGGCAGCAAGGCCCAGCAACTGCACGCTGCGCAGCAGCTCCCAGCGCAGGCTGGAGCGAACGTGCTGGACGGCATGTTCGGCCAGCGCAGCACGCAGTTCGTCATCGCGGCTGACCAGCAGGCCGCCTTCATGCAGGCTCAGGCCCTTGCCGGCGGCCAGGCTGAAGAATCCGATATCGCCGCGCATGCCGACACTGCTGTTGCCGACCCGTGCGCCGAGTGCCTGCGCGGCATCTTCGATCACCCAGGTGCCGGCGTTGCGGGCGACTTCGCAGGCCAGCTCGACATCGGCAATGCGCCCGCCCAGGTGGGTGGGCAGGATCGCCAGCGTGCGCGCATCGGCCAGCCGCTTGAGCTGGCCGGGGTCGAAGTCGAAATGACCGCGCCGGGTATCGCACAACTGCACGCGCAGGCCCAGGCTGTGCACCGCGATCGGCACCAGCGGGCAGGTATAGGCCGGCATGATCACGGTGTCGCGCTTTGGCGCACGCTTGCGCAGCGTGCGCAGGGCGATCAGCAGCGCGTGCGTGCCGGAACAGGTCAGCTGCAGCGGCGGTGTGCCGAGTTGGCTGGCCAGGATGTCACGCAGGTCGCCGCCACCGGGAAGGAAATCGCTGGCCTGCATCGGCAGGCCGGCGGTTGGTGGCAGTTCGCGCGCGAACAGGCTCATCGCAGCGCGCTCACGTCGTGGTTTCGGCAGGGCTGTGCGGGTCGTCCGCCTCGGCGCGGCCGAGGCAGACGATGCCGGCCACGATCAGTACCGCACCGAGCAGATGGTGGAGGGTCAGCGGCTCGTTCAACAGCCACGCCGACAGCAGCAGCACGCTGATCACTTCCAGGTGCGAGGCAGCAAAGGCGGGACCGATCGGCGCATGGCGCAGCAGGCTCATCCAGGTGAAGAATGCACCCACGTAGCCGAGGATGGCGCCGTAAACCCACGGCTGCGACAGCACGCGCAGCAGCCAGGCGGTGTTGGCCTCGACCGGCAACGCGGCGTCACCGGCGTACTTGAAGCACAGCTGGGCCAGCGTGTCGAAAGCCATCAGCAGCGGGAAGCCGATCACATACAGGCGCCTCATGAGCCGGCCCCCACCACGGCTACGCCGGCGGTGACCAGCAGCATGCCGGTCACCCGCAGCGGCGTGAGTTTCTCGCGGAACAGGAAACGGCCGGCGATCATCAGCGCGACGATGTTGATCGAGCCCAGCAGCACGCCCTTGGACAGCGGCACCAGCGACAGGAACGCGATCCAGGCGACGAACTCAAGCACGTAGCAGGCGATGCCGATCCACAGCCAGGGACGGCTGAGCATGTGTTTCCAGCGCTGCAGTCCTTCGCCCTCCTGCGGGTCGCTGGCGGCGGCCTTGAAGGCGAGCTGGCCACCGGTATCGAGCACGACATTGGCCAGCCACAGCAGCGTGGCAAGTGCCCCCATGTCAGGCCACCGCCTTGAGCACGCCAGTGCGTTCACCGATTTCGGTGAAGAAGCGCGCGCTGCGGCGGATCACATCGCGGCGTTCGCGGTCGATGGTGATCATGTGGTAACTGTCTTCCAGCACCACCAGTTCCTTCGGGCCGCTGACCCGCGACATCACCAGCTCGGCGTTGCCCATGCTGGCCACGTCGTCCTCGCGGGCGTGCATCACCAGGCACGGCGCGGTGACCTGGTGCAGGTGGCGGCGGGTCCAGTTGCTCAGGGCGCGCATTTCGGCCAGGGCGTGCCAGGGGTTGCCCGGCAGGCCGGCGGCGGCGCTGTCGCCGGACAGCATGGCGGCGCTGACCTGCGCACGCAGGCGCTCGTCACGCAGGCCGTACGGCGGTTCTTCCATGAACATGCGGTCGCGGCCGATGTTGAAGCGCTTGAACCACGGCAGCAGGAACGAGAAGCGGGCCACGGCGGGGATGTTCCAGCCGTCATAGCGGAAGGTGGCGCCGTACACGCCAACCCCGGACACCCACTCGGGGCGACGTGCAGCCAGTGCCAGCGACAGCACCGCGCCCATCGACAGGCCGCCGACGAACAGCTGGTCGACCTTGCCGCGCAGGGTTGCCGCCGCATCTTCCACGCCCTGGTACCACTGTTCCCAGGTGGTCGCCAGCAGGTCATCCACGCTGCCGCAATGGCCGGGCAGCTGCACACCGTGCACGGTGAAACCGGCGTTGTTCAGCCCTTTGCCCAGCATGCGCATTTCCGCCGGGGTGCCGGTCAGGCCATGGACCAGCAGCACGCCCTGTGGGCCACCGGGGAGGAAGAAGTCGTGCGATTCGGTCACCTGGCGGCTCCGGGACGGCAGTGGGGATGGCAGGATCGCAAGCGCGATTTTCGCCAGCCTTTCAGCGCCCCGGGCCGGGTCAGGGCGCCTTCAGCAGCGGCAGCGTGATGGCGACCTTCAGTCCGCCACCTGGGCGGTTCAGGAAGCTCAGGCGGCCGCCGAAGTGCTCCACCGCCTCGTGCGCGATAGCCAGGCCGAGGCCGGTGCCGCTGGCAGCGGTGCCCGGCGCCCGGAAGAAGCGCTCGCCCAGCCGTGGCATCACGTCGTCGGGCACGCCAGGGCCGTTGTCTTCCACATACAGTTCGACATCATTGTCGTCCAGCGCGTGCACGCCCACCGTGACGGTTGCATTGCGGCCGGCATAACGCAGGGCGTTGTCGATCAGGTTGTCCAGCGCTTCCTGCAGCATGGCGCCGTTGCCGAGTACACGCAGCGGATGGGGACTGCCGCGGTAGCCCAGATCGATGCCATCGCGGATCGCCTCCGGTACGCGCATGCCGACCCACTGCGGTACCAGCTCGCACAGGTCCAGTGCCTCCACGGTATCGGGCACGGTCTGCGCCCGGCTCAGTGCCAGCAGCTGGGTGCTGACCCGGGCGGTGCGCTGGTTGAGCCGGCGGATGTGCTGCAGCGCCTCGCGCACTGTATCGGGGTCGCCATGTGCCAGTGCCTGGTCCACATGCAGGGCCATGCCCGCCAGCGGCGAACGCAGCTGGTGCGCGGCATCGGCGATGAAACGGTTCTGCAGGGTGATCATTTCCGCCTGGCGGGCAAACAGATCATCGATGGTGCTGATCAGTGGCTGGATCTCCTCGGGCACGTCGGCATCGGAGATCGGCGCCAGTTCGCCGCGGCGCTGGGCCAGGCGGGTCCTCAGCGGGGTCAGGATGCGCAGGCCATAGGTCACGCCGAACCAGACCAGCGCTGCGGTACCCAGCGCCAGCATGGTCATCAGCGGGATGATGATCATCAGGATCTCGCGCGCACGCTGCCGGCGGTCGGCCATGCTCTCGGCCACGGTCACCGCCAGCTGGTCCTGCGGATCGTTCATCGCCTGCGTGCAGACGGTGGCCATGCGCACCTGCTGGCCATTGAGGTTGCCGTCGTACAGCGCCGGATGCACGCCGGTGCAGTCCTGCGAAGGGGCGTACGGGCTGAAGTCTGCATTGCCGCTGAGCGTACCCATGCGGCTGCTGTCGACGTTGAAGTAGCGATGGCCGTCGGGGTCGTACTCGATCAGGAAGCGCGCCTGCGGAGACAGGTCGCTGGTCACCGGCATGGTGCTCAGCATCTGCGCGAACGAATGCGTGTCGTCGATCAGGTTGCGGTCGTGGATGCGGTTGGAATAGTCCAGCGCAACGTAGTAGGCCAGGATCGTGTTGAACGTGAGCAGGCCCAGCATCGGCAACGCCAGGAAGGCGAGCAGGCGCCGACGCAGGCTGGGTGGTCCACTGATCACGGGGCGCTGTCGTCCTGCGCGTCTTCCAGCATGTAGCCCAGCCCGCGCACGGTGCGGATGCCCATGCCGCCGGGCTGCAGCTTGCGGCGCAGGCGGTGCAGGGCGATGTCCAGGCCGTTGTCTGTGAGGTCCTGGCCCCAGTCGCACAGCGCCTCCACCAGTTGCGCGCGCGACACGATGCGCTCGGCGCGTACCGCCAGTGCCGACAGCAGGCCGAACTCGCGCGCGGTCAGTTCCAGCGACTGGTCGTCGATCCACACCCGGTGCCCGGCCAGATCGATACGCAGGCGGCCGATGCGCAGGTCCGGGTTGCCATTGCTGGTGACCCGCCGCAGCTGCGCACGCACGCGTGCTTCGAACTCGTCCAGCGCGAACGGCTTGACCAGGTAGTCATCGGCGCCCAGGTCGAGCACGCGCACGCGCTCGGCCAGGCCGTCGCGGGCGGTCACCACCAGCACCGCCAGGCCATCGCCGCGCTGACGCAGGCGCTGCAGCACGTCGCGGCCATCCAGCTGAGGCAGGCCCAGGTCCAGCACCAGCAATGCGTACTGGGTCGAGCCCAGTGCCGCGTCGGCGTGCGCGCCGTTGTCGACGTGGTCAACCACGTGCCCCTGCCGGCGCAGCGAGGCGCACAGGCCGGAGGCGATATCCGGGTCGTCTTCAGCAATCAGAACGCGCATGCGCGGGGGCTCCTGTAACGGTCAGGCCCACCGGATGGACGGGGTGGGCCTCTCTCGGCTGCCGAGGGTAGCCGCAAACCGGGTGAAGGTGGAGCGCGCCGCCGCCGCCCGGTGCCGTCGCGCTGTCCCTTCATTCAGTCCTGCAGGCCCGGCTCACCCGGCGCCAACGGCACCCGCGAGCCATCCAGCAGGCCACGGCTGAGCCTGCCATTTTCGATGAACAGCAGTTCGCCGTTCTCGCCGTTCTTGATGCTGCTGTCGATGGCGATCACGCGGTCGCCATGGAAGCTGCTGACGTGTGGCATCGAGGTGTGGCCGACCACGATGCGTTTGAGCTGCAGGCGGTCGAGTACGGTCTGCACCCCCGCGGTGTCGAGGCGGCCATCGAAGTAGCCGCGGTACCAGATCGGGCTGGTCTTGCCGTCATACAGCGGTGCGGTGGCCGGGTCGGCCTTTACTTCGGCCTTTGGCAGGCCCAGTGACGCCTGGTAGGCCGCATTGGTGCGCGCCGGGTCCAGCGCCAGCTGCACTGCCTCGGGCGAAATACCGCCGTGCAGGAACAGGGTGTCGCCGATCTTCAGCAGCACCGGGCGGGTGCGCAGCCACTGCCCGATCACCGAATCGGCACCGTACAGCTGCGGGTAGCTGCGGCCGAGCAGCTGGGCGCTGCGCAGGTACTTCGGGTTGACGTAGCGCAGGTCGTCGTACAGCACCATGGTTTCGTGGTTGCCGAGCACGAAGTGCACCGCGCCGCCGGCGGCGGCCGCCTGCTGCTGCAGGCCATACAGCAGCCAGAAGGCCTCGGTCACCTGCGGGCCGCGGTCGAACACATCGCCGGCGATGACCAGCGTGTCCTTGCCCAGCGCCCAGCGATCCTGGGCATCGATGACCTGGTGGGCGCGCAGCAGGCGCACCAGCAGCCCGTACTGGCCATGGATGTCGGACAGCGCAACGATGCGCGGCACGGCCGGCAGCACGGAAACCGAAGGCGCATTCGGGGCAGCCACGTGCACCGAGTGCTCGTAGCCGCAGCGCGGGGCGATGTCGGTACCTGCGGCCTGCGTGGCAAGCGTGTGCGACTCGACTTTGTCGTCGCAGATCCACTTGGCCTGCAGCTGGTCGCCCTGGCGGAACACATAGGGGCCATCGGCCTGCACATGGTCGGCGGGCGCGGCAACCTCGCGGGCCTGCGTGGTTGCTGTGGCGCAGGCCAGCAGCGGCAACAGCAGGGCGGTCAGCAGGGAAGGGCGATCGCGCGACATCGGCGGCATCCAGTGGCGGAAAGACCCGATGCTAACCGGCGCGGGTGTTCGTCGGTGTGCGCGAATGGGCGGATCATGGAGGTGAAGTCGTCTGGATAGGCCATCGGCAAGAACGTCGACCGGGGACCCAGAAGGCCCGTCGTGATGCCGCGTATCCGCGGATTACGTTGGAATGTGACCGACCGTGCGATCCTGCCGCGCGGGCCCTTGGAGTTTCAATTGGCCATCTCTCGCTCTAGCTTGCGTTGCGAGCCCTCTCTGAAGCAAGTTTCAGCAATGTGGAGATCTTCTCTAGCTTCCCTGCAAAGATAATCACGATCACTGCTCCCGCCAGCAAACCCAAGCTGCAACAGGTGATCAGAAGCTTGGCATCTGACACCCACTGCGCGGCCTTGTCGCCGTTCCCGGTGCTCAAGAGATTGATGATCAGTGCGCTGATGGCGGTTGCTGCAGATGCCAATCCAGCACGCCTTGTGAGGAGCTTGGATTCCTGCTCCAGAAGCTTTGAGCGCTGGTCCAAGTGCTGGGTATTGCAGTGCGAAAGATCCTCGGCAAGGGCGGAATCTGCGTCAGCAGAGACATCCACGCGATCCGCCATATTGTTGAAGCCATGCCTGAACAGCAGAAAGAGCTGGATGACCTGAATTACAAAGAATACTAGCCCCAGGAGCATGATAATCCCCGTCAGTGGGAGCACGATCACTTTGGCAGCCTGCTGAGTGATCTGATCTGCCTTCAGAAGTGCCATGCATCCAAGGCTCAGAAGGAACAACGCGACCATGCTGCCAACTACGTAGTTTTCCGCCTTGCTGAGGGGTATAACCTGCTTCGGACGTTTGATGCGAAGCAGCAAGATGCGAGTGCTGGGGATCTCAGGGTATTGGTCTTTGTCTATCATGTTTGATGCACGGGCGGAATGGGCCTCGAGCATCGGAGATCTTCGTCTCAGATACTGAGATGACTTTGATACTGAGATGACTTTGATAAGGCCGATCAAATTGCGTATTTTTCCGCTGCAAAAGAACTAGAACGTCGTACTTGGGTTGAGCACATCTGAAAATTTCAATCTGCCCTTTTGATTGGGCTGGTGGTGATGAGTGACCTAGAAGTGGGTAGATCAGCGAGTGCTGCGTTCGGCACGGTGGCGTTCGAGCTGTGGGTGTAATGCGCCAATTGCTTTGGAGGCGTCGTGTGCCACGAGGGCAAGCTCAAAGACGCTTGAACAAAAGCCTACTGGGCCGAGGTATGAGCAGTGGTCATCGTCTAGCATCACGAGTAGAGAGCACCTTACGAGACGTTGTAGAGGAACCGATCCTCGTCTGGCGGAAGCGCGCGCTTCAGACGAGCTTGAGCACGACCGTCTGGCCTGACGCGAGAGCATGACCAGCTGCGTCTAGCGGCTGCATGTAGGGCAGCGGCCGCCGCGTCGCCGATTCGATCAGCTGTGAATGGGCTTCACCGGCCTCGAAGCGATGGCGTTCACCCCATTGGCGCAGCGCGACCAGCAGCGGGAACAGTTCCTGGCCAGCGGCGGTGAGCACGTATTCCTGGTAGGCCGATCCATCGGAGGCCGGCCGCAGCTGCAGGATGCCGGCCTCTACCAGCCGGCGCAGGCGGTCGCTGAGGATGTTGCGGGCCGCGCCGAGGCTGCGCTGGAAATCACCGAAGCGGGTGACGCCATCGAAGGCATCACGGATGACCAGCAGCGCCCAACGGTCACCGAGCAGATCGGCGCTGCGGGCGACGGGGCAGGGGCTGTCGGCGTGCATGGTGGACCTCTCTGATGTGGTTGCAGTTTAAAACCAATGGCAGTAGCCTGCAGCAAGTTTCAAATTGCAACCACTTCATGAGTGCCACATCGCTTCCCCGCCCGCTGCTGGTCCTGCTTGCGGTTGCCGCCGGCGCCAGCGTCGCCAACGTCTACTACGCGCAGCCGCTGCTGGATCAGCTTGCACGCGCCTTTGCGCTGGACCGGGCCGTGGCCGGCGCGGTGCTGGCTGCTACCCAGGCCGGTAGCGTGCTGGCGTTGCTTGGCCTGCTGCCGCTGGCGGACCGTGGTGACCGGCGACGCCTGCTGCGGCTGCAGTTGATCGCATTGGTGCTGGCGCTGCTGTGGCTGGCAGCGTCACGCACGGCGGGCTGGCTGTTGTCGGGCATGCTGCTGGCCGGCTTGCTGGGCACGGCGCTGACCCAGGGCCTGATCGCCTATACCGCCATGCTGGCACCACCCGAGCAGCGCGGTCGCGTGGTCGGTGTGGTGCAGGGCGGCGTGTTCATCGGCCTGCTGCTGGCGCGCGTGGTGTCCGGTACGGTGGCGGCGGCCTTTGGCTGGCAGATGGTCTACCTGTTGTCAGCGATGGTGATGGCGGGGTTGGCGGCGCTGCTGTGGCGGCGCCTGCCCCCAGTACCGGTGCCGTCGGTTCCCCCACGCTGGCGCGAGCTGCTGGGCTCGATGCTGGGCATGTTGCGCCGCGATCGAACGCTGCGCGAACGCGGGCCGCTGGCACTGCTGCTGTTTGCCGGCCTCAATGTGTTCTGGGCGGCGGCACCCTTGCCGCTCTCGGCGCCACCGCTGCATTGGTCGACCGCCGCCATCGGTGCACTGGGCCTGGCCGGGGTGGTCGGTGCGCTGCTGGCGGCGCGGGTAGGGCACTGGATGGACCGTGGTTTCGCGCATCCGGTCAGCGTCGGTGCGCTGTTGTTGATGCTGGTTGCGTGGTGGCCCTTGCTGGGCCTGCCGCAGTCGCTGTCGTTGCTGCTGTTGGGCGTGATTGTGCTCGACCTGGGTGGGCAGGCACTGCACGTATCAAACCAGGCATTGCTGCTGCGCGCGCCGGCTGAACAGCATGGACGCCTGGTGGCTTTGTACATGCTGTTCTATGCGGTGGGCAGTGGTGCCGGTGCAGCGGCCGGGCCGTGGATGCAGGCGCGCCATGGCTGGCCGGCGGTATGCCTGTTGGGGGCGGGCATCGCGTTGCTGGCGCTGCTCTGGTGGGCAGCGTGGCGGGTGGTGGCGGTGAAAGCAGCGGCCGGCGGCCGTATCGGTAGTGCCGGCTGTCAGTAGAGTCGACTGTCAGTCGACTGCTCTTCGCCCTGCGTGCGAAAAACCCCGCGGTGCGCGCGATAGTCGACCCGCGGTCGACTCTACCTGTCCTGCCGTCATCGCTGCAGTGCGCGCCGTCCCGGGGCTTCCTGCAGGTCCGCACTGGCCACCACCACGCGGTTGCGGCCGCTGCGCTTGGCCTCGTACATTGCCGCGTCGGCACGGGCCATCAGCCGCTCGTAGTCCGGATGGCCATCGTGGCCGGCCACGCCGATGCTGGCGGTCAGTGCCAGCACCTGGCCGTTGGCCAGTACCACCGGCGACTGCGCGATCTGCCGCCGCAGGCTCTCGGCGATCACGGTCGCCTGCGATTCGCTGGCAGCCACCAGTACCACCACGAATTCTTCGCCGCCATAGCGGAACAGGTAGTCGCTGCCGCGCGTGAGCTGGCCGAGCAGGCCGGCGACGTGCTGCAACGCGCGGTCGCCGGCATCGTGGCCGTGGCCGTCGTTGATTGCCTTGAAGTGATCCAGGTCGAGCAGCAGCAGCGAGAATGGTGTGCGGTTGCGTGTGGCCAGCTCGATTTCCCGGCGCAGCACGGTGGGCAGGAAGCGACGGTTGAGCAGGTTGGTCAGCGCGTCGCTGCCGGCATCCAGTTCGCCGATGCGCTCGAACAGCAGTGTCATCAGGGTGCGGATGGCGGCCAGGTCCTCGCGGATGGCCGGCAGCACCGCCAGTCGCTGCGCCGGAGCATCGCCGCTCGCGCGCTGCAGGTGGCCATCAATGCGGGCCATCAACTGGCCCACCTGCTGCGTTTCGCTGCTTTCGCCGAAGCTGGGGATGCCCTTGTGGGTGAACCACAGGCCGAACTCCGAGGTAGCCAGGCTGGCGTTGTCGCTGGCCTGCACGTGGCCGGCCAACGCGTAGAGCAGGGCGTTTTCCCAGTCCAGCAGCAGTGCGCGCTGGCGCTCGCGTTCGGTACCGACGTTCTGTACCAGCGAGAACAGCCGGTAGGCGGCGTCGGCACGGGTGGAGCGCTCGCGCGCGTGGGTGTAGGCCAGGGTCATGCCTTCCATGGCGATGTCCATGATCGCGCTGAGGCAGTCGATGGCGGCAAATGCGGTGTCGCTGTCCGGTGCATCGTCGCGCAGGCGCACGAACAGTTCGTGCTTGAGCACACGCGCACCGCGGGTAACCAGGTCGACCGGAATGCCGACGCGGGCGTGCACGTCGCCGATGATCCGCTGCGAGGCCACGGTGTTGGCGATGCCGCTGGCATCAGTGGTCAGCAGCTGCGCCAGCCAGCGCTGCATGGCCGGCTGCAGGCGCTGCTTGACCTGGTCGTGGGACAGGAAACGGCGCGCACGGGTGTCCTGCAGCAGTACTTCGTAAAAGCGCTGGGCCAGCGCGGGTGGGGCATCGGTAGCAGCGGCCCTGAGCAGCGCGGTGGCGGCAGGGCCGGCCTGCAGCAGGCACTGCTGCCAGGCCTCGGCCAGCGGCTGGCTGGCATCGTCCAATTGGGGTGGTTCCACGTCGATCTCTGACTGCGTACGGCAAACCACGGGTATCGGCCGCGGCGGCATACGGTTGATGGCGGGTTAGCCGGCCAGTTTACGCGCGGTGCAGGGTTGCACGGTGCGCAAACCACATCGGCGCCGCTGCGGCAATGAGTGAACGCATTTGAGAATCAATCGCATTGATGGGAGAATGCGCGCACGGAACGGGCTGCAGGTGCCTGCTGCAGGACTGCTCCGCCTCCCCCTCGTCGTTGCCTCAAGCCCTTTGCCAGAGGCCCCGTAGCCCTGCCAGAAGGTCCTGATCATGTCCCCTGCCGTTGTCCTTTCGCCGCGCCCGCTGGCGCTTGCCGTTGCCGCCCTGCTGGCCGGCAGCGCTCTGACCGCCCACGCCGAAACCGACGCAACCGATATCGACACGGTGCACGTCACCGCCTCGCAGATCGCGCGCCAGGCCCTGGGTACCTCGACCATCACCGCAGAGGACATCGCCAGGCGCCCGCCGGCCAACGACATCGCCGAGCTGCTGCGGACCATGCCCGGCGTCAACCTGACCGGCAACAGTGCGTCGGGCCAGTACGGCAACAACCGCCAGATCGATCTGCGTGGCATGGGCCCGGAAAACACCCTGATCCTGGTCGACGGCAAGCGCATCGGTGCGCGTGATGCCGTGCGCATGGGCCGCAGCGGTGAGCGCAATACCCGCGGCGATACCAACTGGGTGCCGGCGGAAATGATCGAGCGCATCGAAGTGCTGCGCGGCCCTGCAGCGGCACGTTATGGCTCGGGTGCTTCCGGTGGCGTGGTCAACATCATCACCAAGCGCCCGACCGGCGACCTGACCGGCGCGGTCGACCTGTATGGCCTGGTGCCCGAGCACAGCGCCGAAGGCGGCAGCGAGCGCGTCGGCCTGCAGCTGAGCGGGCCGATGACCGACACCCTGTCGTTCCGCCTGTACGGCAATCTCAACAAGACCGACGCCGATTCGCTGGAACTCAACCGTGACTTCGCGGCGAATCCGAACGCGGTGCCGCCGGCCGGTCGCGAGGGCGTCAAGAACCGCGATGTCAACGCGCTGCTGCGCTGGGACGTGACCGCCAACCAGGTGGTCGAATTCGAAGCCGGCACCAGTCGCCAGGGCAACATCTATGCTGGCGACCGCGCGGTCAGCACCACCGGTACCTCGACACCGATCGATCTGGGGGCGTTGGCCGAGCAGCAGGCCGAGACCAACCGCATGTACCGCAACACCGGCGCGATCACCCATCGCGGCCGCTGGGGTGATGTGACCTCGCGGGTAACGGCCGCAGTGGAGGCGGTGAACAACTCGCGCATCAACGAAGGCCTGGCCGGTGGCCCGGAGGGCAGCTTCAACGGCACCGACTGGTCGACCTCGCGCCTGCGCAACTACCAGCTGGACGGCGAAGTCAGTTTCCCGACCACGCTGGGTGGTGCCGAGAACATCTGGACGCTGGGCTTTGAATACCTGGACAGCCGCCTGACCGACCCGTACTCGATGAGCCAGTCCAGCAGCAGCGGCGGCGGCATCCCGGGGCTGTCGGCCGATCGCGCACGCGGCAAGTCCGACGCGCAGACCACCGCCGTGTTCGTGGAAGACAACATCTACCTGGGCGAGCGCTGGATCGTCACCCCGGGCCTGCGCTTCGACCACCACAGCCAGTTCGGCAACAACACCAGCCCCAGCTTCAACGCGCAGTTCCGCATCAACAGCGACTGGGTGGTGAAGGGCGGTATCGCCCGTGCATTCAAGGCGCCGAACCTGTACCAGTCGAATCCGGACTACCTGTACTACACCCGGGGCAATGGCTGCCCGAATGCACTGCCGAGCCTGGGCGCCGGCTGCTACATGCGCGGCAACTCGGACCTGAAGGCGGAAACCAGCCTGAACAAAGAACTGGGTATCGAGTGGGCACCGCAGAGCGGCTGGCAAGCGTCGTTGACCTACTTCCACAACGACTACAAGGACAAGATCCAGGCCGGGTACAACCAGATCGGGCTGACCGCCGACACCAAGGGCCGCATCTTCCGCTGGGAGAACGCACCCAAGGCGATCGTGCAGGGTCTGGAAGGCAACCTGGTGGTCCCGCTGCTGGGCGAGCAGGGCAACCGCCTGAAGTGGAGCAACAACTTCACCTACATGGTGGAGAACGAGAACAAGAGCACCGGCCAGCCGCTGTCGGTGATTCCGAAGTACACCGTCAACACGATGCTGGACTGGCAGGCCACCGACAAGTTGTCGCTGCTGCTGACCGGCACCTTCTACGGCAAGCAGAAGCCGGCCACCACCAACATCAACAATGATCCGCGCTGCACCGGCACCTGCGATCCGTCGATCGCGCTGCAGGACCGTGGTGCGTACAACATCTGGGGCGTGAGCGCGCGCTACAAGGTGACCGAGACGGTCAGCTTCGGTTTCGGCGTCAACAACCTGGCCGACAAGCGCCTGTTCCGCGAGGCCAACAGCAGCGATGCCGGCGCGGCGACCTACAACGAGCCGGGCCGCGCGTACTGGGCCAGCCTGCGCTTCGGGTTCTGACCGCAGGCGGATGTCGGTCCGCTGCGTCCGCCAGGCGTGGCCTGGCGTTGCCGGCCGCGCTCCGGTAGCGCCGGGCCATGCCCGGTGAGGGACCGCGTGGCCTGCAATGTTATAAATACCGTGATAGTTTCCCAACGCCCTCCGGCGTAGCCTGCCTCCCATCGCAAAGGAGCTGTTGCCATGGGCCACGACCACGATCACCTGCCATCCGAGATCCGCCACGAGAAACCCTTGTGGTGGGCGCTCGGCCTGACCTCCACCTTCCTCGTCGTCGAAGTGGTAGGCGCGTTCTGGACCAACAGCCTGGCGCTGCTGTCCGACGCGGCGCACATGGCTACCGACGCTTTAGCGCTGATGATCGCGCTGGTCGCGGTGCGGCTGAGCCGGCGCCCGCCGGACGCGCGCCGCACCTACGGCTATGCACGCCTGGAAGCGCTGGGCGCGATGATCAATGGCGCGATGCTGTTCGTGGTCGCCGGCTATATCCTGTGGGAGGCCATTGGACGTTTCCGCGAGCCGCAGGAGATTGCCTCGTCGGGCATGCTGGTGATTGCCGCGGCGGGCCTGGTCATCAACCTGATCTCGATGCGCCTGCTGCAGGCCGGCAGCGGCGAGAGCCTCAACGTGAAGGGTGCCTACCTGGAAGTGTGGGCAGACATGCTCGGCTCGGTGGCCGTGATTGCTGGCGCGCTGTTGATCAAGTGGACCGGCTGGAAGCCGATCGACCCGATCCTGGCGGTGCTGATCGGCCTGTGGGTACTGCCGCGCACCTATGTGCTGATGCGCGAAGCGATCAACGTGCTGCTGGAAGGCGTGCCCAAGGGCATGGACGTGGCCAAGGTGCGCGACAGCCTGTCCGGCCACGCTGCGGTACTGGACGTGCATGACCTGCATGTGTGGGCGCTGGCCTCCAGCACCCCGGCGCTGACCGCGCACATCGTGATGCGCGACGGCACCGATGCCGATGCGCTGCGTCGTGATCTGGGCGGGCGCCTGCACGATGACTTCGGCATCGAGCACGTGACACTGCAGATCGAAGCGGACCACTGCGGCGAAGCCTGTGGCGAGCCGGCGCCGGCCAAGGGCGGCGAGCACGAGGGCCATGAAGGCCATGACCACGGCGAAGACGCGCAGGGCCATCGCGGCCACGTGCATCGCTGAACGAGGATGGCGACCGCGCCGGGTGATGCCCGGTGCGGTCATTCGTCCCGTCGCGAGGCCAGCCGGTCTGCCAGCCGCGTCGGCTCCGGCAGCCGGTAACCGCGCAGCGTGCGCTGCACCCAGTCCAGCGCGGTATCCGCACTGACCCGATGGCCACCGGCCACGAACAGCGGCTTGCAGCGAATCTTGCTGCGCAGCACCCAGCCCAACTGTTCATCGCCATCCAGCAGCGGCGTATGCGCACCGGCCTCGGCGCCCGGTTCGACGAACCTGCCCACCAGCTTCGACTTGGCGACGCCGATGCTCGGCAGGTCGGTGACCACGCCCAGATGCGCGGCCACGCCCAATCGTCGCGGGTGGCTGATGCCATGGCCATCGACGAACACCAGGTCCGGCGTATGCGGCAGCAGCGCCAGCGCGGCCAGCAGTGCCGGCAGCTCGCGGAAGCTGAGCAGGCCGGGGATATAGGGCATCACGGTGGGGATGCGCGCGATCTCCTGCGCCACGGGCTGCAGCGTCTCTGCGTCCAGCAGTACCGCCGCGGCGCGGGTGATGGCGCCATCGTCCTCGAAGCCGACATCCAGCCCGGCCAGCCAGCGCACGTTGCGTGGCAGGCGGTCCTTGCGCTCCACGCGGCCTGCCAGCTGGAGCTGCTGCGCGCGTGCCGCGGCGACGCTGCCTTCCCAGCGCCCGGGGTCGATCACCGTATTCATTGGTCACAGCATCGCATGCGCGGTGCCACGGCCCGGTGAGCGGCGCCCGGGGCTACAATGGCGGCCTGTCTTTCCTCGCGTTGGAGACCCTGCAGTGACCCGTAAACTCGTACTGTTGCGCCATGGCCAGAGCCAGTGGAACCTGGACAACCGCTTCACCGGCTGGGTCGATGTCGACCTGACCGAGCAGGGGCGCCGGGAAGCGGCCGCCGCGGGTCGCCTGATGCGCGAGGAAGGCCTGCAGTTCGACGTCGCCCACACTTCCGTGCTCAAGCGTGCCATCCACACCCTGCAGGGTGCACTGGCCGAGCTGGAACAGGACTGGCTGCCGGTGAACAAGTCCTGGCGCCTCAACGAACGCCACTACGGCGGCCTGCAGGGCCTGGACAAGGCCGAGACCGCCGCCAAGCACGGCGAGGACCAGGTCAAGGTGTGGCGTCGTTCGTACGACATCCCGCCGCCGGCCATGGACCTGGAAGATCCGGGCCACCCGATCCATGACCGCCGCTACGCTGGCCTGGACCGCAACGCGCTGCCGGGCACCGAATCGCTGGCCACCACGCTGGACCGCGTGCTGCCGTACTGGCACGACGCCATCGCGCCGCAGCTGAAGGACGGCAAGACCGTGCTGGTCACCGCCCACGGCAACTCGCTGCGCGCGCTGTACAAGTACCTCAACAACGTCTCGCGCGAGGAAATCCTCGAGCTGAACATCCCGACCGGCATCCCGCTGCTGTTCGAGTTGAACGACGACCTGACGGTGAAGTCGTTCCGCTACCTGGGCGACCCGGAAGCAGCGCGCAAGGCCGCTGAAGCCGTGGCCAACCAGGGCAAGGCGAAATAAAACAGAAGGCCGGCGCAAGCCGGCCTTCGCTTTTTGTAGAGTCGAGCCATGCTCGACTGCTGTTGGCCTCTTGCCGCAAGGACAATAAACCCAGAACGGCGAGCAGTCGAGCATGGCTCGACTCTACATAAGCGCGTCCTGTGACCTTTGGCCGGTCCCACCGCAGGCCTCCCCGGCTACCCTGTGAAATTACCCGCAGGAGAGCCTCATGAACGTCCGCAACCTGGTCCCGCTGGGCCTGACCATCGCCATCTCTGCCTCGCTGGCGGCCTGTGGCAAGAATGAAACCGCGCCGGCGGCCAGCGCCGACGCCAAGCCGGCCTTCGACCTGTCGCAGATCAAGACGCCGCTGATCTCGCTCAACAGCGCCGACCTGGATCCGTCCATCTCGGCCTGTACCGACCTCAATGGCTTCGTCAACAGCAAGTGGCTGAAGGCCAACCCGGTGCCGGGCGACCAGACCACCTGGGGCAGCTTCGAGATCCTGCGCGAGCGCTCGTTGGAAGTGCAGCACGCACTGGTGCAGCAGGCCGCGGCCAGCCAGGCCAAGGCCGGCTCGGTGGAAGCCAAGATCGGCGACATCTGGAAGACCGGCAACGATGAAGCCAAGATCGAAGCCGCCGGCCTGGCGCCGCTGCAGCCGCAGCTGGACAAGATCACCGCGCTGAACGATACCGCCGCCATCACCCAGTACCTGCGCGACAGCCAGGCCGAGGGCAAGGGCGTGCTGTTCTCGCTGTTCGCCAATGCCGACTACAAGGATTCGGCCAACGTCATCGCCTATGTCGGCCAGGGCGGCCTGGGCCTGCCGGAGAAGGGCTACTACTTCGATGACGCGCAGGCCAAGATCCGCGACGCCTACGTGGCCTACATCGCGCAGGTGCTGACGCTGTCCGGCGTGGACGCGGCGCAGGCTGCCGAGCAGGCCAAGGCCGTGATGGCCTTCGAAACCCGTCTGGCCAAGGCCTCGATGTCGCGCATCGAAATGCGTGACCCGGCCAAGCGCTACAACCCGCTCAGCGCGGCTGACGCCGACAAGCTGACCCCGAACTTCAGCTGGACCGCGCTGTTCGACACCCTGAAGGTGCCGGCCGCGCAGAAGTTCTCGCTGGCGCAGCCGGGCTTCTTCGGTGAAATGGACAAGATGCTCGCCGATGTGCCGGCCAGCACCTGGCAGGCCTATCTGCGCTTCCACACCATCGACGACGCCTCGCCGTACCTGAGCAGCCAGTTCGAGAAGGCCAACTTCGATTTCTATGGCACCACCCTGCGTGGCCAGAAGGAAATGCAGCCGCGCTGGAAGCGCGTGCTGGAGTCGGTCAACGGCGGCATGGGTGAAGCCTTGGGCCAGCTGTACGTCGACGCCGTGTTCCCGGCCGAGTCCAAGGTGGCCATGCAGCACCTGGTGGAGAACCTCTCGGTGGCGCTGAAGGCGCGCCTGGAGCAGCTGCCGTGGATGGGCGAAGAGACCAAGAAGAAGGCGCTGGAGAAGTGGGCCAGCTTCACCCCGAAGATCGGCTACCCGGACAAGTGGCGCGAGTGGACGGGCCTGCAGACCAACGGTGACAGCTACCTGGGCAACATGCAGGCCGCGCGCGCGTTCAACTACCGCTACATGCTGGACAAGATCGGCAAGCCGGTGGACAAGACCGAGTGGGGCATGACCCCGCAGACCGTCAACGCCTACTACAACGCCACCAAGAACGAGATCGTATTCCCGGCCGCCATCCTGCAGGCGCCGTTCTTCGACGCCAAGGCCGATCCGGCGCTGAACTACGGCGGCATCGGTGCGGTCATCGGCCACGAGATGATGCACGGCTACGACGACTCGGGCAGCCAGTTCGCTGCCAACGGCAACTTCGACAACTGGTGGACCGACGCCGACCGCAAGGCCTTCACCGAACGTACCGACCAGCTGGTCGCGCAGTTCGATGGCTATGAATCGGTGCCGGGCGTGTTCGTGAAGGGCAAGTTGACCCTGGGCGAGAACATCGGCGACCTTGGCGGCCTGACCGTGGCCTACGACGCGCTGCAGATGGCGCTGAAGGAAGACCCGAAGGCGAACGTCGAAGTGGACGGCCACAGCCAGGACCAGCGCTTCTTCATGAACTGGGCCACCGTGTGGCGCCGCAACTTCACCGATGGTGAGCTGCGCGTCCGCTTGAACACCGACCCGCACGCCCCGGCCAACTTCCGTGCCAACGGTGCGCCGTCGAACATGCCGTCCTATGCCGCTGCATTCCAGTGCAAGGCCGGCGATGCGATGGTGCGTGCCGACGACAAGCGCGTGGTGATCTGGTAATCGATCGCACGTGATGCGTGATGCAGAAGGCCCGGCGAATGCCGGGCCTTTTGTTTGTCTGATCGGTAGCGCCGGGCCATGCCCGGCGGATCTCAGGCCAGCGCTGGTTCCTGCGCCAGCATGCGATGGAAGCGCTGCAGCACATAGGGATCGATCAGGCCGCCGGACTGCTCGTCGATGATGCGCAACGCAGTCTCGCGTTCCATCGCTGCGCGGTAGGGGCGCACGCTGGTCATGGCATCGTAGGCATCCGCAACGGTGACGATGCGTGAGCCCAGCGGAATGCTCTCGCCACGCAGGCCGTCGGGATAGCCGCTGCCATCGAACGCTTCATGGTGGGCGCGAATCAGCCGCGCGACCGGTGCCGCATCGCTGCGGCCGGTGGCCAGGAAGATGTGTTCGCCGCGCACCGGATGCTCGCGCATGATCGCGCGTTCCTCGTCGGTGTGCCGGCGCGGTGTCAGCAGTACATCGTCGGGAATGCCGATCTTGCCGATGTCATGGAAGCGCGCGGCCAGGCCGATCTGCGAACAGGCATCGTCGTCGAGATCGCAGTGCGTGGCCAGGCGCTGCGCGAGCAGGCCAACGCGGTCGCAGTGGTGGCGGGTGTAGGCGTCGCGCATCTGCAGCGACATCGAGAGGGCATCGATCAGGCAGGCCTGCGCGTGCAGCAGGTCGGGGGCGGGTACGGCGTCAGGAAACATGGTCATCCGCCCGCACCGGGTGGGGACCGGTGCGGGGTATTCGGGGGCGATCAACCCGGGGCGAGGGTGGTCAGAAGGGCGCGGGCCGCATTGAAGCGGTCTTCCGGCAACGGCAGCGGGTGCTTGATGCGCAGCTTGTCGGGCCCTTCCATGGCATAGAGGTTCGGTTGTTTCTGGATCAGCTGGATCACCGCCATCGGATCGATGTTCGGCTTGGACTCGAACACGATGCGGCCGCCGTTCTCGCCCAGGTCGAGCTTGCGGATGCCCAGCGTATTGGCTTTCAGCTTCAGCTCGGCGATGGCGAACAGGTGCTTGGCTGCATCCGGCAGCAGGCCGAAGCGGTCGATCATCTCCACCTGCAGTTCGCGCAGTGCATCGCTGTCGCGCGCGCTTGAAATGCGCTTGTACAGGGTCAGGCGGGTGTGCACGTCCGGCAGGTAGTCTTCCGGGATCAGTGCCGGCACATGCAGCTCGACCTCGGCGCCGCGCACTTCCTCACCGGCATCCAGGTCGGGCAGCTTGCCCTGCTTGATGCTGCGTACCGCGCGTTCCAGCAGCTCGGTATACAGGCTGAAGCCGACCTCGGCCATCTGCCCGCTCTGGTCCTCGCCAAGCAGTTCACCGGCGCCGCGGATTTCCAGATCGTGGGTGGCCAGGGTGAAGCCGGCGCCCAGCTCGTCCATCGAGGCGATCGCTTCCAGGCGCTTCTCGGCGTCGGGGGTGATCGCGCGACGGTCGGGGGTGATCAGGTAGGCGTAGGCACGGTGGTGCGAACGGCCGACACGGCCACGCAGCTGATGCAGCTGGGCCAGGCCGAAACGGTCGGCACGGTTGATAATGATGGTGTTGGCGTTGGGGATGTCGATGCCCGATTCGATGATCGTGGTCGACAGCAGCACGTTGAAACGCTGCTTCTGGAAATCCAGCATCACCTTTTCCAGTTCACGCTCGGGCATCTGCCCGTGGGCGATGCCGATGCGTGCCTCCGGCACCAGCTCGGACAGCTCGCGCTGCATGCGGCCGATGCTCTCCACATCGTTGTGCAGGAAGTACAGCTGGCCACCGCGCGCGAGCTCGCGCCGGAAGGCTTCGCGCAGCAGCGCGTTGTCCCACTGGGTGATGAAGGTCTGCACCGCCAGCCGGTTCGGCGGCGGCGTGGCGATGATCGACAGGTCGCGCAGGCCGGCCATGGCCATGTTGAGCGTGCGCGGGATCGGCGTGGCGGTCAGCGTCAGCAGGTGTACGTTGGCGCGCAGCGCCTTCAGCGCCTCCTTCTGGCGCACGCCGAATCGCTGCTCCTCGTCGACGATGACCATGCCCAGGTCCTTGAACTTCACGTCAGGCTGCAGCAGGCGATGGGTGCCGACGATGACGTCGATGGTGCCAGCGGCCACCTTCTCCAGTTCGGCCTTGATTTCCTTGCTGGTCTTGAAGCGCGACAGCACTTCGACCTTCAGCGGGTAATCGGCGAAACGGTCGCGGAAGTTGCGGTAATGCTGCTCGGCCAGCAGCGTGGTCGGCACCAGCACCGCCACCTGCTTGCCGGCACTGGCCGCAGCAAATGCAGCGCGTACCGCCACCTCGGTCTTGCCGAAGCCGACGTCGCCGCAGACCACGCGGTCCATCGGCTGGCTGCTGGCCAGGTCGCGCAGGGTGGCATCGATCGCAGCCAGCTGGTCGGGGGTTTCCTCGAACGGGAAACCGGCGGCGAACGGCTCGTACATCGCGCGGTCGACCTGCAGTGCCAGGCCTGCACGCGCCTGGCGGCGGGCCTGGATTTCCAGCAGTTCGGCGGCGACATCGCGCACCTTCTCGGCGGCCTTGCGCTTGGCCTTGCTCCACTGCTCGCCACCGAGCGAATGCAGCGGTGCGGTTTCCGCCGAAGCACCGGAGTAGCGGCTGATCAGGTGCAGCTGGGCGACCGGCACATACAGGCGGTCGCCCTTGGCGTATTCGATTTCCAGGAACTCGCCGGGCATGCCGCCGACGTCCATCGCGATCAGGCCACGGTAGCGGCCGACGCCATGGTCCTCGTGCACGATCGGCGCACCCTCGGTCAGTTCGCCGAGGTCGCGGATGATCGCTTCCGGCTCGCGGCCGGCACGGCGCGTGCGGCGGGTGCTGCCGGCGCGCTCGGGGAACAGCTGGCGCTCGGTCAGCACCGCGATGCGCGGATCGTCCAGTGCGAAGCCATCCTCCAGCGGCGCCACCGCGATCGCGAAACGCGCATCGTCGGCGAGGAAGCTGGGCAGGTCGGCCACCACCGGCGGCTTCAGCTCGGCGGCCTGCAACACTTCCAGCAGGGCCTCGCGACGCCCGGGCGAATCGGCGGCAATCAGCACCCGGCCCGGATAGTGACCGAGGAAGGATTTCAGCGCATCGCCAGCGGGGGCTTCGCGTGCGGCCACCGGCAGTGGTGGCAGCGGCTGGTCACCCAGCGCGTGGGCATCGGCGATGCGCGCGTGGTCAGCCGACCACACTTCGATGCGCGGGGCATCGTTCAGGCGCTCGCGCAGCAGCTCCGGCGACAGGTACAGCGCCGACGGCGGCAGCAGCGGCCGTTCCACATCGTGGCGGCGCTGTTCATAGCGCTCGCCGGTCTGCGCCCAGAACGCCTCGGCGGCTTCGCCGGCCCCGGCGCAGACCACCGGTAGGCTGCCGTCGGGCAGGTAGTCGAACAGGGTCGCGGTACGTTCGAAGAACAGCGGCAGGTAGTACTCGACGCCGGCCGGGGCCAGCCCGGACTTCAGATCCTGGTACAGCGCGCTGCGCCGGGTATCGACATCGAAGCGTTCGCGCAGCGTGGCCAGCACGCGGGCGATGCTGGCTTCGTCCATCGGTACTTCGCGGCCCGGCAGCATGTGCACCGCCTCGACCTTGTCCAGCGAGCGCTGGCTTTCCGGGTCGAAGGCACGGATCGAGTCGATGTCCTCGTCCAGCAGCTCCACCCGCAGCGGCTCGTCGGCGCCCATCGGGAACACATCGAGCAGGCCGCCGCGCACGGCGAAGTCACCCGGGTCCATCACCTGCGGGACGTTGCGGTAACCAGCACTTTCCAGGCGACGCTTCTCGGCTTCCAGATCCAGGCGCTGGCCGACCTTCAGGTCGAAGCTGCCACCGATCACGTAGCTGCGCGGGGCCAGCTGCTGCAGCAGGGTCTGCACCGGCACGATCACCAGGCCGCGCTTCAGCGTGGGCAGGCGGTGCAGGGCGGACAGTCGCTGCGAAATGATGTCCGGATGCGGGCTGAAGCGGTCGTAGGGCAGGGTTTCCCAGTCCGGGAAGGCCACCACCGGCAGGGCCGGGTCACCGCCGAGCAGGGTGTGCAGGTCGGCTTCGAGCTGGTTGGCACCGTGGTTGTCACGGGCGATCACCAGCAGCGGGGCGTCGTGCGCACGCGCGGCCTGGGCCAGGTACCAGGCCAGGGCGGTCGGCGATGCGGGAGCGCGCCACCAGGCGCGGAGCTGGCCGGCGCGCGGCAGCGGCGGGGCGGGGTATGAGGTACGCGACATGGACCCCGGATTTTAGCAGAAGCCCGATCGAAGCCCGGCGAGTCGTGCCGGCCGTTGGCCGGCAGCCTCATGTGCCGTTGGGGGAACGCAATGCCGGCCAGCGGCCGGCACTACCGGAATGACGCGCCGGGCACGCCCGGCGCATCCGTCAGTTGTCCAGCTCCAGCACCATCCGCACCAGGCCTTCGGCACCGGTCGGGTGCGGCACCGGCTTGAAGCCCAGCGAGGCGGCCAGCTGCTTCATCGGCTCGTTCTCGGCGGCAACGTCGCCGTACAGGCGGTCCAGGTACTTGCCGCGGCCCCACTTCACCAACTTGCGCATCAGCTGCCGGCCGAGGCCCTGGCCGATCAGGAAGCGGCTGATCAGGATCGCGTACTCGGCTTCACGGGTACCGGGGATGATCGAGGCCCGGGCGACCGCGCCGACCACCGCTTCGCCAGCGGGCAGGGATTCGGCAGCGACCAGGGTGATCTCGGTCTTGGGATTCGGGTGGGTCAGGCGCTGGGTGGTTTCCGGCGACAGCTCGGTCACCGCCTGCAGGAAACGATCACGGATTTCTTCCGGCCCGAACAGGCTGAACGCCGCTTGCAGCGGTGCGCCATCTTCCGGGCGGATGGGGCGGATCAGCAGCTCGTGGCCGCTGGGAGCCTTGAAGATCTCATGCCAGGGCGGCATGCGGTTGCGAGTGGCCATACCGGGTGATTCCTTGGTGGTCCATCGATTGTGGCATCACCGGGGCTGCATTCCGTGAACGAAAGGCTCACGGCGGTACAGCCTCGTGAAGGCCGTTATTCGGGTGCTTTGAGCCAATCCAGGCGGGTGCTGGCGCCGGGTTCACCCAGGTGCTGGCGCAGCGCCGGCAGGGCCGGGCCGACCACCCGGTCGAACTGCCAGGGCGGGTTGAGCAGCAGCATGCCGCTGCCGTTGAGGCGCAGCGGTGAGTCGTCCGGGCGCACCAGGAACTCGATCGTCATCGCCGATTTCACCGGCAGGGCGGTGGCCTTGCGCAGGAAGTGCAGGATGGTGCGGCGCTGCTTGATCGGGAACCAGACGGCACACGTGGCCTGCGGCCAGCGCGCCAGGGTCTCGCCCAGCGCGGCCAGGACCGCCTGGTATTCGGCGTCCTGGGCCTCGTAGGGCGGGTCGATCAGCACCAGGCCACGGCCGATCTTGCTGCCGTTGAACTTCGGCGGCAGCAGCGAGCGCAGCAGCGCATAGCCATCGCCCGCCCGCACGTCGACGCGGCTGTCATGGGCGAACAGGGCCTTCAGCGTGGCCGTTTCGGCTTCCTGCAGCTCACAGACCGCCATGCGGTCCTGCGCGCGCATCGCCTGCGCGCTCAGCAGCGGCGAGCCCGGGTAGTTGGTCAGGGCGCCCACCGGATTGTCGGCCTGCACCGCCTTCAGATAGCGCTCGACCACCTCCGGCAGCTTGGGCTGGGCCATCAGCCGCATGATCCCGGATTCAGCCTCGAGGGTCTTGCGGCTCTCTTCGCTGGCCAGCAGGTAGCGGCCGGCGCCGCCGTGGGTGTCGAGCACGAAGAACGGGCTGTCCTTGCGCTTGAAGCTGTCGATCAGGGCCAGCTGCACGATGTGCTTGAGCACATCGGCGTGGTTGCCGGCATGGAAGGCGTGGCGATAGTTCATGGGCGGCAGTGTACGGGGCGGCGGCCGCAGCGGCTATGCTGCGCGCCATGACAGCTCCTGTTGCCCATGTCCTGGTAGTCGAGGACGAAGCCGCCATCGCCGAAACCGTGCTCTATGCGCTGCGCAGCGAGGGCTATGCCGCCAGCCACTGCCTGCTGGGCGGCGAGGCCCTGCAGCGGCTGCAGGCCGGGGATATCGACGTGGTGGTGCTGGACGTGGGCCTGCCCGACCTGGGCGGCTTCGAGGTATGCCGGCGCCTGCGCGCGCAGGCCGGGCCGGTGGCGCAGCTGCCGGTGATCTTCCTGACCGCCCGCAACGACGAAGTGGACCGGGTGCTCGGCCTGGAACTGGGCGCCGACGATTACATGACCAAGCCGTTCTCGCCGCGCGAGCTGGTGGCGCGGGTGCGTGCACGCCTGCGCCGTGCGGCGCCGGTCGTCGCAGCGCCCAGCGCCGATGCGGGCTGGCAGGAGCATGGCGCGTTCGCCATCGACCGCGAGGGCCGGCGCATCCGTTTCCGTGGCCAGGCATTGGACCTGACCCGCTACGAATATGCGCTGCTGGAGGCGCTGCTGCAGCGTCCCGGCGCCATCCTCAGCCGCGCCCAGCTGATGGACCGGGGCTGGGACAGCAGTGCCGACAGTGCCGACCGCACCGTCGATACCCACGTCAAGACGCTGCGCGCCAAGCTGCGTGCGGCCGGTGCCAGCGACGACCCGATCCGCACCCACCGTGGCCTCGGCTACGCGCTGGAGGTCTAGCCGATGCGCCTGGTACTGAAGCTGTTCCTCGGCTTCTTCCTGATCACCGGCATCGCCGCGTTCTTCGTGATGCGCGTGTTCGTCAACGAGGTGAAGCCCGGTGTGCGCCAGGCGATGGAATCGACCCTGGTCGATGCGGCCAACGTGCTGGCCGAGATGGCCGCCGCCGACGTCAAGGACGGCACCATCCGCAGCGGCAGCTTCACCCGCAACCTGGCCAAGGCGCGGCAGCGCGACCTGAAGGCGATGGTCTGGCGTTTCCCCAAGCGCTCGCTGGATTACCGGGTGACCATCACCGACGCCAAGGGCATCGTCATCTACGATTCGCTGGGCCGTGATCTCGGCCGCGACAACTCGCGCTGGAATGATGTCTACCGCACCCTGCGCGGTGAGTACGGCGCACGTTCCAGCCCCGAGATTGCCGGCGAAGAGGGCGATACGGTGATGCATGTGGCGGCGCCGGTGTACGACCCGGCCGACGGCCGCACGCTGATCGGCGTGCTCAGCCTGGCCCAGCCCAACCGCAGCATCGATCCGTTCATCGCCGCCAGCCAGCGCGCCATCATCGAGCGCGGTGCGTGGCTGATCGGGCTGTCGGCGCTGGTCGGCGTGCTGGTGACGATGTGGCTGACCACGGGCCTCGGTCAGCTCAGCCGCTATGCACGCGCGGTCAGCGCGGGCGAACCGGTGCCACCACCACGGCGCCGTCGCGACGAGATCGGCGATCTCGGCCAGGCGCTGGAAACGATGCGCCGCAAGCTGGAGGGCAAGGCCTACGTCGAGCAGTACGTGCAGTCGCTGACGCACGAGATGAAGAGCCCGCTGGCGGCGATCCGCGGTGCCGCCGAACTGCTGCAGGAGCCGCTGCCGGAAGCCGATCGCGTGCATTTCGCGCGCAGCATCGTCGACCAGCAGGAGCGGCTGACCGAGACCATCGACAAGCTGCTGGCGCTGGCCGAAGTGGAACAGCACGGCTGGCTGCAGACCCGCGATCCGATCGCGCTGCCGGCATTGCTGGCCGATGCGGCGGCCGCCGCACAGGTGCGTGCGCAGGCGGCCGGCGTGCAGGTCCGCATCGGCAACGTGCCCGACCTGCGGGTGCAAGGCGACGGCTACCTGCTGCGGCAGGCACTGCACAACCTGATCGACAACGCGATTGCCTTCTCGCCAGCCGGCGCGGAGATCGCGCTGCAGGCCGAGGTGGACGGGCAGGGTGTGCGCCTGCAGGTGGCCGACCGTGGCGCCGGCATTCCCGACTACGCGCGTGAGCGGGTGTTCGAACGCTTCTATTCGCTGGCGCGGCCCGGCAGCGGGCGTCGCAGCTCCGGCCTGGGCCTGCCCTTCGTGCAGGAGGTCGCGCGCCTGCATGATGGGCGTGCCAGCGTGGATATCCGCGAGGGCGGCGGCACCGTGGCCAGCCTGTGGCTGCCGTTGAGTGCGCCGGGCCAGCGCCCGCGCCGCTGACTTCACACTCGCTTCAAATTCGCCACAAACCCTGCTCACTGCGGCGGTCCATCCTGCAGCCCTCTCCAACGAGGATGGACCATGAAATCCCTGAAGATGCTGCTGCGGTTCGCCATTGTCGGCGGGCTGATCCTGCTGCTGCTGGTGCCGCTGACGATGATCCGCGGGGTCATCAACGAACGTAGCGCGTACCGCGACGAGGCCTTCTCACGGGTGGCCGACAGCCGCGCCGGTGCACAGCAGCTGGTGGGCCCGGTGCGGGTGGTGCCGTGGGTGGAACGCAAGCAGGTTGAACTGGTCGACCCGCTGGGCGTCAAGAAGACCGAGGTGCAGGTCACCGAGGGGCACTGGCTGCAGATGCCGGCGTCGCTGGAGGTGGGCGGCGAGATGCTGCCGAGCCAGCGTGAGGTCGGCCTGTTCAAGGTGCCGGTATACAGCTGGAACGGCCAGATGAAGGCGACGTTCGCTGCAGACGACTATCCGGTGAAGGCCGGCCGCAGCTACGGCCAGCCGTATGTGGCGGTGGGCATTTCCGATGTGCGTGGTCTGGTCGGTACGCCGAACCTGCGCGTGGATGGCAAGCAGCTGCGCCTGCTGCCGGGGGTTGGTGCGGCCAGCGAGGTGGGGCGAGGCCTGCATGCGCCGGTGGCCGGTTTCGCCGCGGAACAGGGCGGTACGCTGGCTGCCAGCACCGTCGAACTCGAGCTGCGCCTGGATGGCAGCCGCATGCTGTCGGTGGTGCCGGTGGGCGATGACACCAAGATCGCACTGCGTTCGAGCTGGCCGCATCCGTCGTTCAGCGGTGCGTTCCTGCCCAACGAGCGCCGTGTCGACGCACAGGGCTTCGATGCGCGCTGGGCGGTGTCCTCGCTGGCCTCCGATGCACAACGACAGCTGCGCAATGATGGTGCGGTCGAGTCGCAGGCGGTGACGGTGTCGCTGGTTGATCCGGTCGATGCCTACACCCAGGCCGACCGTGCCTCGAAATACGGCGTGCTGTTCGTGCTGCTCACCTTCGTCGGCTTCATCCTGTTCGAGCTGATCAGGTCACTGCGCATCCACCCGCTGCAGTACCTCATGGTGGGCCTGGCGCTGGCGATCTTCTTCCTGCTGCTGATCAGCCTGTCCGAGCACATCGCGTTCTGGAAGGCCTACCTGGTTTCTGCGGTGGCCTGTATCGGCCTGCAGGCGGTGTACCTGGCCAACGTGCTGGGCCACTGGAAGCGCGGCCTCGGCTTCGCTGCGCTGCTGACCGTGTTGTATGGCGCGCTGTATGGCCTGCTGGTGTCGGAGAACAACGCGCTGCTGATGGGTTCGCTGCTGCTGTTCGTGATCCTGGCGCTGGCGATGTGGGTGACCCGCCGGGTCGACTGGTACGCGCTTGGCGCGGAACTGAAGTAAGGAGTACGCCATGAGCTGGCGCCAGGGATTGCGGCAACGGGCACGGCAGGGCATTCCGGCCCTGCTGGAAGTGGATGCACTGCTGCAGGCACATGGCGTGCTGGCGGCCCTGCCCGGGGCACGGATCGCCCCCGGTCTGGTCCGCTTCCAGCTGGCAGCGGTGACCTGCGAGGGATTGCAGGGCCAGGGACTGGCCTGGCTGCACGGCGCGCGGCAGGGACGCGGCGCGCTGGCTGGCCGGGTGCCGCGCTACCGGCCATGGAAGGCCGGGGCGGAGGCGCTGGCCGAGATCGGCATCGGCGGCCTGCCCGAGGACTGGCCCGCGCATGCGGCGGTGTACGGCTGCAGCAGCATCGACCGGCGGCACTGGTTGCTGCTGCTGCCGGAACGGGCGCAGTTGTGGCTGGGATGGAGTGGGTGATTCGGTTGTTCATCCACGCATGGCCTGGATCTACTGTCGCTGTCCATGACCGATGGGACGGTATCGGCGCGCCCCTGCTGGCTAGACTCGATGGGTTGATGATCGAGCCGAAGGGCAGGGGTGCGATGTGTTGAAGTGGGGCATGCTGGCCGCAGCGCTGGCGATGGGTGGCAATGCAGGCGCGCAGCAGCGCGAGCCGGTGGACCTGGACATGGTCAGCCGCATCCGCCAGGAGGCCTTCCATCGTTCGCAGGTGATGGACACCTTCAGCTACCTCACCGAACGCATCGGCCCGCGCCTGACCAACTCGCCGGCGATGGGCCGCGCCAATGCCTGGACCCGCGGCAAGTTCAACGAATGGAAGCTGGACAACGTCCACGACGAAGCCTTCGACGACTTCGGGCGCGGCTGGGAGTTCACTTCGGCCAGCGTGGAAATGCTGGGTGACCGCATCCAGCCGCTGCACGCGCTGCCGAAGGCCTGGACACCGGGTACCCAGGGTCCGGTCGAAGGCGAAC
The DNA here is from genome assembly GCF_047500745.2 of Stenotrophomonas sp. FR024. NCBI lineage: Bacteria > Pseudomonadati > Pseudomonadota > Gammaproteobacteria > Lysobacterales > Lysobacteraceae > Stenotrophomonas > Stenotrophomonas sp. FR024. The sequence goes on along the minus strand of NZ_JAXAXM020000002.1, from coordinate 339,212 downwards.
TGGTGCAGGTCGAGATCAAGAAGCCCGAGGACATCGAGAAGTACCGCGGCAAGCTGCGCGGCAAGATCCTGCTGCTGGGCGAGGCGCGCGAGTACAAGCGCGGCACCGAGGCGGATTCGCACCGCCACGACGCCACCTCGCTGGAGGGCCTGCAGGAGTTCACCCTGCCCAAGGACAAGGACGCCACCGCCGAGCGTGCGAAGCGGGTCAAGGAATACCAGGAACGCCAGCAGCTGGCGACCAGGGTCAATGCGTTCTTCGTGGAAGAAGGCGCGCTGGCCTCGATCAGCATCAGCAGCTGGGACAACGGCATCATCCGCGTTGCCGGCGGCGGCTCGCGCAAGGCGGGTGAGTCGGTGGGCATTCCCGAGCTGGCGATGATCAGCGAGCACTTCAATCCGCTGGTGCGCGCGCTGGAGGCCAAGCAGACCGTGCGCCTGCGCGTGGATGTGGCTGCGCGCTTCACCGACGAGGCCGACCAGCCCGGCTACAACACGCTGGCCGAGATCCGTGGCAGCAGCAAGCCCGATGAAGTGGTGATGATCGGCGCACACCTGGATTCCTGGCACAGTGGTACCGGTGCGGCCGACAACGCGGCCGGCGTGGCGGTGATGATGGAAGCGATGCGCATCCTCAAGGCCACCGGCGCCAAGCCCAAGCGCACCATCCGCGTGGCGCTGTGGAGCGGCGAGGAACAGGGCCTGATCGGCTCGCAGGCCTATGTGGCCAAGCACTTCGGCCGTTTCCCGGAACCCACCGACCCGGCGCAGAAGGCGCTGCCGGCCTCGCTGCGCGAACCAACCGGCGCGCTGCAGAAGACCCGCGACTACGGCAAATTCCAGGTCTACTTCAACATGGACAACGGCTCTGGCCGCTTCCGTGGCATCTATGCACAGGAAAACCTGGCGGCGATGCCGATCTTCGAAGCCTGGCTGGCCCCGTTCCATGACGTGGGCGCTACCACCGTGGCCACCCGCAACACCGGCAGCACCGACCACATCAGCTTCGACCGCATCGGCCTGCCGGGCTTCCAGTTCATCCAGGACCGGCTGGACTACTTCACCAATGTCCATCACAGCCACCTGGACACCTGGGACCACGCCGAACCGGAAGACCTGAAGCAGGCCGCAGCCATCGTCGCCTCGTTCGCCTACAACGCCGCGATGCGCGAGCAGTCCTTCCCGCGCAAGGTAGAACCGTAAAAGGGGACGGAGGGGATTAAGTCGTTTCTCCCCTCCGTTTCCCGGTTGCAGGCCCAGCGGCTGGGCAATCGCGACTTAATCCCCTCCGTCCCCTTTTTCCGTCGGGGGCGGCGGGCTGGTAAAATCGGGGGATTCCCGTTCCTCGAGCCGTCCATGACCTGCCGCACCCGCTTCGCCCCCAGCCCCACCGGTTACCTGCACATCGGCGGTGCCCGCACCGCGCTGTACTGCTGGCTGGAGGCCCGCCACCGTGGCGGCGAGTTCGTGCTGCGCATCGAGGACACCGACCGTGAACGCAGCACCCAGGGCGCGATCGACGCGATCCTGGAGGCGATGGAGTGGCTGGGCCTGGACTATGACGAAGGCCCGATCTACCAGACCGACCGCGTCGCCCGTTACCTGGAAGTGGCCGAGCAGCTGGTGGCCGACGGCAAGGCGTACTACGCCTATGAGACCCGCGAAGAGCTGGATGCGATGCGCGAGGCCGCCATGGCCAGGCAGGAAAAGCCGCGCTACAACGGCGCTGCACGCGAACTGGGCCTGCCGCGCAAGGACGACCCGAACCGCGTCATCCGCTTCAAGAACCCGCTGCAAGGCACGGTGGTGTTCGACGACCTGATCAAGGGCCGCATCGAGATCGCCAACAGCGAGCTGGATGACATGGTCATCTTCCGCCCGGACGGCTACCCCACCTACAACTTCGCGGTGGTGGTGGACGACTGGGACATGGGCATCACCGAGGTCATCCGCGGCGACGACCACATCAACAACACCCCGCGCCAGATCAACCTGTACGAAGGCATCGGCGCGCCGGTGCCGAGGTTCGGCCACATGCCGATGATCCTGGACGAGCAGGGCGCCAAGCTGTCCAAGCGCACCGGCGCGGCCGACGTGATGCAGTACAAGGACGCCGGCTACCTGCCGGACGCGCTGCTGAGCTACCTGGCCCGCCTGGGCTGGTCGCACGGTGACCAGGAGCTGTTCAGCCGCCAGGAGCTGATCGACCTGTTCGACGTGAAGGACTGCAATTCCAAGGCCTCGCGCCTGGACATGGCCAAGCTGGGCTGGGTCAACCAGCACTTCCTGAAGACCGAGGATGTGTCCGCGATCGTGCCGCACCTGGTCTACCAGCTGCAGAAGCTGGGCCTGGACGTGGCTGCCGGTCCCGCCCCGGAGGACGTGGTGATCGCCCTGCGTGAACGCGTGCAGACCCTGAAGGAAATGGCCGAGAAGGCGGTGGTCTGGTACCAGCCGCTGACCGAGTACGACGAAGCGGCGGTGGCCAAGCACTTCAAGGCCGGTGCCGAAGTGGCGCTGGGCAAGGCCCGCGAGCTGCTGGCCGCCCTGCCGGAATGGACCGCCGAGTCGGTGGGCGTCGCCCTGCACGACGCGGCCGCAGCGTTGGAAATCGGCATGGGCAAGGTGGCCCAGCCGCTGCGCGTGGCCATCACCGGCACCCAGGTCAGTCCTGACATTTCCCATACCGTTTACCTGGCCGGCCGCGAGCAGGCCTTGAAACGCATTGATGTGGCCATCACCAAGGTAGCAACGGCCTGAGGCATCCTTGCCAGGCCCGAACCGGAGAACACGCATGCCCGCCAAGACCGCCACTGCCTGTACCGCCCCGCACCACCACGTCCACGACGCATCGGATTTCGTGGCGGTGGTCGAGCGTGTCTCGCGCGAACGCGGGCTGCGCCTGACCCCGATCCGCGCCAATGTGCTGAAGCTGATCGCCGAGGCCGGCAAGCCGGTCAAGGCCTATGAACTGCTGGAATGGGTGCGCAACGGCAAGGGCGTGGGCGCTGATGCCCCGCCCACCGTTTACCGTGCGCTGGACTTCCTGATGGCCAATGGCTTCGTGCACAAGCTGGAATCGGTCAATGCCTTCGTGGCCTGCCACCATCCCAGCAGTGCCGCGCACTCGGTGCCGTTCCTGATCTGCAACAGCTGCCACAGCGCGGTGGAGCTGGAAGACCGCGAGATCGTCACCCAGTTGGAGAAGCGCGCCAAGGAGCTGGGCTTCCAGCCGCAGGCGCAGACCCTGGAAGTGCACGGGCTCTGCGCGCGCTGCGCGGGCTGAGTCGCGGCGCATACCCGGACTGAGCCGCACGCTCAGTCCCGGGCGGCGTGCTCTTTCAGACGCTTCAGGACGCTGCGCTGTGCGTCGACCAGTACAGGGTCGTCCACCCGCAACTGCTCGACCCAGGCGAGCGCTGGTACCGGGTCGGCATGGCGCACGAAATACAGTGCCTGCGCCAGGAAATGCACATTGGGCACCCTGGCGTCCCAGATGAGCTTGGCGATACGCAGCATCGACGCCTGCATGCCGGGTGTAACCTCAACGCCGGTCTTCCCTGAAAGCGCGGTATTGAGGCAGTAAAGCGCCTGGCAGGGCAGATCACGCGGTGTGCCCGCACGCGACCAGTCAGCGCGTTCGGCAAAGTCCAGCAGGACGGCAATGGCGGCGGGGCCACTCACATCGGCCAGTGTGCCGAGCGCGAACACTGCCAGCTGGGGGTCCCCCAGCATATCGCGCAGGCCTTCCACGCCCTGGCGTCCCCAGGCGGTGCAGGCCTTGGCCCAGCCGCCGAACGGTACGACCCGGCTACCATCGCCCAGCAGGCCATCATCCGGCCAACCGTGCAGTATCCGCAGCCGCTCAATTTCCTTGCCACCTTCGGCGCCGTGCTCCTGCACGAAGGCGATCAGATCTTCCGCTTCCAGCGTGTCCTTGGCCGCCCGCCTGGCCAGTGTCGTAAATTTCATCGTCTTCCAGCGATCCTGATCCAGATCCGCAACGGTAGCGGATCAATGGGGTGAAGGCAGTCAGCAGCCTGCACCCTAGTCCATCGGCTTGGACCGGGTATCTACCCGCACGATCACCGACATGCCGGGCCGCAGCTGTGCGGCCAGCGTCTGACCTTCATTGATCGATATCCGCACCGGCAGCCGCTGCACCACCTTGGTGAAGTTGCCGCTGGCGTTGTCCGGGCGCAGCACGCTGAACTCCGAACCTGTGGCGGGTGCGATCTCCTGCACGCGGCCGCGCAGCACCTGGCCCTGGAACGCGTCCACCGAGAACGTGGCCGGCTGACCGATCGCCATGCCCCAGGTCTGGCCTTCCTTGTAGTTGGCCACCACCCATAGCGCGTCAGGCACCAGGAACAGCAGCTGCGAACCGGCGGCGACGTACTGGCCCACGCGCACGCTGGCTTCGCTGATCTGGCCGTCGCGCGGTGCGTGGATCACCGTGTTGGCCAGGTCGATGCGCGCCAGTTCCAGTTGTGCCTGTGCACTTTCCACCTGGGCCTCCAGGCTCTTGCGCGCCACCTGGGTCGACACCAGCGTTTCCTCGGCGATGCGGATCTGCGCCTGCGACTGCTGCACGCTGGCCTGTGCTGAGGCCTGGGTGGTGCGGAACTTGTCGCGGTCGTTGACCGACACCAGTTGCTGCGCGGCCAGTTCCTCGTAGCGCTTCAGCTCGTTGCGCGAGCGTTGCAGCTCCGCCTGGCCGGCCGACAATGTGGCGTGTGCGGAGGCGATCTGCGCACGGTTCTGCGCCTGCGACTGGTCCGAGTTGGCCAGTGCCGCACGTGCGCTGTCCAGCGTTGCCTGCGCCTGGGCGACACGCTGCGTGTAGATGCGGTCATCGATGCGCAGCAGCGGCTCGCCCTCCCTCACGTGCTGGAAGTCCTTCACCAGCACTTCGGTCACGTAGCCGTTCACCTGTGGCGCCATCACCGTGATCTGCCCGCGCACATAGGCGTTGTCGGTCACCATCACGCTGCTGGTGAACGGCCACAGGTGCCAGGCGCGCAGGATCAGCGCAATGCCCAGCAAGGCCACCACCACCATCACCACCACGCTGCGCGCGCTGGGCTTGAGGTACTTCGGCGCGGCAGCCGGTGTCGCGGGCGTGGGCGCAGGCGCCGCATCGGTCGGCGGCGGTGGAGTGACGTTGTCGGCGTCGATGTCGTCGGGGCGGGGCGGGACGGGAGGCATGGAGGAGGACTCAGCGGGGCGCGGCCGGCGTGGCCGCAGCGGGGGAAGTGGGGTGGCGCTTGCGCCATTGCTTGAGCACGGCGGTGCGCAGCGACAGCAGCAGCAACCAGCCCAGGAAGCCGATCGCCAGCCAGCCGCTCAGCGTGAACACATCATTGAAGCCACGCACGTTGGCTTCGCGGCGCGTGGTCTGCGCCAGCTGCGCGCTGCCCTGCGCGCTGCGCAGCACCGGGTCGGTGATCTGTGCGCTGTACAACTGCTGCTGGAGGCGCAGGCGTTGTGCCACCACCGGGTCGGCCGGGTCGAGCTGGCTGGTCAATGCACTGGAGTACAGCTGCTCGCGGTGCAGCTGGAAGGTACCCAGCACCGCCGAACCGGCCAGGCCGCCCAGCGTCTGTGTGATCGACAGCGTCACCAGGAAGGTGATCATGTGGTCCACACCCTGCTTCAGCGCGGCGGAGATGCCGAGCATGATCAACGGGCCCATGAACATGCCGGCACCGACCGAGGCCAGGAACTGGCTGACGTAGAAGTCGTGCGGCCGGTCCAGGCTGGTGCGGTGCTGGTCGAAGAAGGCGGCTGCGCCCAACAGCAGGATCGCCATCAGCAGCTGCGGAATCAGCCGCTTCGGGCCGAAGGTCAACGAAGCGCCGGCGATGCCGGTGACCACACCTGCGAGTATCACCACGAACAGCGGGCGCATCTGGTCCGGGCCCATGCCCAGCGTGCGCATCAGGTTGACCACGCCGTAGGACTGCTCGGTGGTCAGGAAGCGGATCAGGAACGCGCCGACGATGAAGTGCAGCACCGGCAGCTTCGACAGCCAGCGGATCTGCAGCAGTGGATTGCGCCGGTAGTGTTCGATGATGAAGGCAGTGGTGGAGAGCACGATCGAGGCGACCAGCGCCCAACCCAGCCATGGCGTGTTGAGCCACCAGCGGGTGTAGCCCTGCGCCAGTACGATCACCAGCAGCGCGACAGCCGGCGCAAGCAGGGCGAAGGTGAGGAAGTCCAGCGGCTCGAAGGTTTTCACCTGGATACCGGGCGGCAGCTTCAGCACCACCACTGCCGCGAACGCGCACAGGGCCAGCCCGGCTTCAAACGAGTAGAGCTGGTGCCACTGGCCGGTATCAACCAGGCCCGGCGAGACGATCCAGGCGATCGGCACCGCCAGCTGCGAGAGGCCCACGCCAACCACCAGCAGATTGCCGGTGAACCGTCGTGGCAGCGCCTGCAGCATGTACAGCGTGCCCAGTGTCGAACAGGCGGCGCCAGCGAAGCCGCTGGCGGCACGGGTCAGCATCGTGGTCTCGAAGCTGCCAACGAACAGGTGCAGCACCGCCAGTGCTGCGTACAGGCCCAGGCCGATCTCGGCGAACAGGCGGATGCCGTACTGCTGGCGGAACTTGAAGGCCAGCAGGTTGGCCGTGACGTTGACCATTGCATAGGCCGCCACCAGCCAGCTGCCCTGGGTCGGCGTCAGTGCCAGCTGGCCCTGCAGGAAGGGCAGGTTGGCGGTGACCAGTGCATTGCCAAGGCCACCGGTGATCGCCACCAGCAGCGACACCAGTGCATAGGCCACGCGTCGATACGGTGGGTGCCAGGGCATCGACGCCGAACCGGGCATGGTCGGCTTCTCGTGCTCCTCCCAATCCGGAACCGGCTTCAGATACGGCTGGACCATCAGCGGGCCTCGCTGGTTGCTCCCTGGAGACCCCCGCGCAGCAGCTGCAGGGCACGCCCGGCCAGGTGGGCGCGCTCGTCGCGGGTCTTGCCGCGCAGGGCTGCGCCCAGCATGCCCGAGATCAGTGAAATGTCCGTCTTCTCCAGGTCGGCACGGCACAGTCCGGCGGCCTTGGCACGGGCGATCGGTGCTTCCAGCAGATCGCGCACGGTCTCGCGCGCGGTGCGCATGGCTGGCACGTCCGAATCCACCGCCCGCCAGTAATCGGCCAATGCCGGCGAATCGATGATGCGCTGGGCCATGCCCTCGAACACCTCGAACAGGGCATCGTCGCGGTCGCCGAGCTGCTCGACCTGGCGCCGGATACGGTCGACCGTACGTTGCAGCAGTGCCTGGATCAGCGCGGTGCGGTCGGGGAAGTTGCGGTACAGGGTGGCGCGGCCCACCTGGGCGCGTTCGACCACCAGGTCCAGCGGGGCGGTGACACCGTGTTGGCCGAACACATGATCGGCGGCGTCGAGGATGAGGGCACGGCGGGCAGCAGCATCGGCACGTTGGGCAGTCATGGAATTATTTTCGGACAAAAGTGTCCGATTGGCGAGACTTTGAGTGACGGGATTGTCCGCTTGTTGTGGTACGCACATCTTTGTGACGAATGCGTGATGGATGCTGCACAAAGAGATGGGGGCCAGAAGGCCCCCATCGGATCTGCTTGCATTGGATCCACGCCATGCGTGGGCTGAGGCTGGGGTCAGAACCCATTCCTCTGGAATGGGATCCGACTCCACTACGCGATCAGAAGAACGCGCGGATGCCGAATGCGACACCACGGCCCGGCAGCGGCGAGTAATCACGCAGCAGCGAGGTATGCGGACGCACTTCGCGGTTGGTCAGGTTGCTGCCATCCAGGAACACCTCGTAGCTGTTGCTCGCGTTGCGATCCCAGCGGTAGGCCAGATGCGCGTCGACCAGGGTGTAGCCGTCGCTCGGCGCTTCGTTCTGGGCGACATCCTTCTGGCGGCTGTAGCGGACCGCACCGACCGAGGCGCGCCAGCCGTCCTTCGACCAGCGCAGGTCGGCGCCGACGCGGGCCGGGGCGATGCGCGGCAGGTAGCCGGTGTTGGCCAGCTCCACGCTGTAGTTGTGGTTGTGGTCGCCATGCGGCACGGCGATGTCGAGGTTGCGGCTGCCGTTGCCATCCAGCTTGGCCTTCACGTAGTCGCCGAACACGCGCAGATCCCAGTCACCGGCGCCGCCTTCGAACAGGTGCACCAGCGCTTCGGCTTCGGCACCGCGGAACACCGCATCCTGTTGCGTCCAGGCGCGGACCGGCAGACCCTCGGTAACGCCGGTGTCGGCCAGGTAGATGAAGTCCTTGAATTTGGTCTGGTAGACCGACGCCGAGAAGTCCAGGCGTTCGCTGTGGGTGTGGATGCCCAGTTCCACGCGCTGGCCGCGCTCGGTCTTCAGGTTGGCGTCACCGATTTCCAGCGAGCGGGTGGCGATGTGTGCGCCGGCGGCATACAGCTCTTCGTTGGTCGGTGCACGCTCGGAGCTGTCCACGCCGATGCGCAGGTCAACGGCATCGTTGAGCTTCCAGATGCCGGCCGCAGACAGGTTGGTGGCGCCGAAGGTGCGGCGGCGGTAGTCACCGGTCGGGTCCAGCTTGACCTGGTCGTGGCGGCCGCCCAGTTCCAGCTTGAACGGGCCGAACTGCTTTTCCTGCAGTACGAACAGGCCGATGTTCTTCGTGCCGGTATCCGGAACGAACGCCTCTTCGCCCTTGGCACCGAAATCACTGTTGCCGAACTGCAGGCCGAACGCGCCGTCCCAGCCGCCGATCTGCTGCTGCACCGCTTCCAGGCGCGCCTCGATGCCACGGTTGGTGAAGCGGGTGGACGGCGTTCCGGCTTCCAGCTCCACGTGTTCGTAGTCGGTGTAGGCCACGCGTGCATTGATGTTCTTCAGGAACGAGACCGGGTTGTAGATGCCGGCCTTGGTCTCGAAGCGGTTCTGCACCATGTCGATGCGCACGTCATGCTCGTCGCCGCCTTCCTCTTCATCGCCATGGTCGTGGCCGTGGTCATGGTCATGGTCATGGTCATGGCCATGAACATCGCCATCGGCATGCACGTGCGCGCCATTGGGAATGCCGTAGTTGGTGCGATAGGTGCTGGCCGATACGCCGAAGTAGCCGCCGTCGCCCAGCCAGGTCGCGCCGACGCCGCCGGCGCGGGTGCGGATGGAGCTGTTGTCGAGGCGGCCGCGGCGCGGCTCTTCGCCTTCCTCGCCCGCGTGCTCATGGTCGTGATCGTGATGGTCTTCAAGGCTGTCGATCACTGCATAGCCGGGAATTCGGTAGTCGTCGCCGTTGCGGACCAGGCCATCCACGTGCAGCACGACATTGCCGCTGACGCCATCGAGGCGGAACATGCCGCTGCGCTCGTTGTTCACCGAATTGCCGCGCAGTTCGGCGCGGCCGCTGAGCGGGCGCTCCGGCAGCTCGCGTGCGATGCGGCCATCCACCACATTGACCGCGCCACCGATGGCACCACTGCCGAACAGCAGCGTGGCCGGGCCCTTCAGCACTTCGATCTGGTCGGCCAGGAACGGCTCGATGCTGGTGGCATGGTCGGCGCTGACGGTGGAGGCATCCATGTTGCCCATGCCATTGGACAGCACGGCCACGCGCGGGCCTTCCTGGCCGCGGATGATCGGGCGGCCGACGCCGGGGCCGAAGAACGTGCTCTGCACGCCCGGCAGCTTGGCCACGGTATCGCCGAGGGTGCCGGCCTTCTGCTCGTCCAGGCGTTCGCCGGCCAGTACCTCCACCGGGCGCGCCAGCGATTCGGCATCGCCCTGCAGTGGCGACGCGGTGACCTGCACCGACGACAGTTCAGTCAGGTGGCGGTCACGCTGAGCGCTGTCATCGCCGGCGGCAAAGGCAACCGAAGGCAGCAGGGCGGCGAGGGCCAGAGCGAGGGAATGCGGCTTCAACCGCGGGGTGTGGGCGGGCATGGAGCGGGTCCTTTGTTACAGTGTATCAATCGCTGGGCGCACGTATCCCGTCAGCGGGACAGGGGGAGGAAAACCGTGCGGGTCGGGAGCAGATGTTATATTATTCCATAACGATTCGCCGACCCTGCTGGAAGTCATGTCCCTGTCCTCACGCCTGCGCCACCTGCTCGACCGTTTCGGCGCCACTGGTTCGATGCTGTGCGCGGTGCACTGTGCGGTGATCCCCGTGCTGCTGGCGGCGGCGCCGTCGCTGGGCCTGTCGTTCTGGCTGAGCGATGGGGTGGAACAGGCGCTGGTGGTGTTCGTGACCCTGCTCGGATTGTTCAGCCTGGTCTGGGGCTACCGCCGGCATGGTGCGCTGCGTGCGCTGGGCTTCCTGATTCCCGGCCTGGTGGCGTTGTGGGCCGGCGTGCTGTACGACCCGCTGCACCACAATGCGGTGCCACACGCGGTGGTGATGACCATCGGCGGCCTGCTGGTGGGGGTCGCCCATCTGGTCAACCTGCGCCTCAACCACGGTCACGTGCACGACGCCAGCTGCGCGCACTAGGCGCTCCGTGATAGGATTTTCGATCGTGCGCGGGGGCGCCCAGCAAGGCGGCCCCGCCGAACCCGTGTCAGTACGGGGTAACCAGATTTCACATTTGAGGAGTTGAAGACATGGGTAAGGGTGACCGCAAGACCGCCAAGGGCAAGCGCTACAACGCCAGCTACGGCAACGCCCGTTCGCACACCGCGAGCAAGGTCGCCGTGGGCGCCGCCGCTCCGGTTGCCAAGAAGACCGTGGCCAAGGCTCCGGCGAAGAAGGCTGTGGCGAAGAAGGCCGTCGCCAAGGCCTGATCCGGCCCAGACCGGATCAACGAAAAACGCGGCGCCTGGCGCCGCGTTTTTTTGTGCCCGCGCGCACGCCGGCACACGATTCTATGTAGAGCCGAGCCCATGCTCGGCTGCATTCGGCCAGCCGAGCATGGGCTCGGCTCTACAGGAGCGTCAGCGCAGGGTTTTCTTCAACGTTTCCGGATTGCCATCGTTCGGCGCGGCCGGCACCTGCAGCAGGTCGGCCAGCAGCGGGTAGACGTCGACATTGTCGAAGCCATCGATCACCAGGCCCTGGCGGAACGACGGGCCGCTGGCCACGAATACCGCGCGCATGGAGGGCAGGGCATTGTCGTAGCCATGCGAGCCACGATCCTGATGGTCGCGCTTGGCGATCTTCTCCTGGTGCAGGGCATCCCAGCCTTCATCCATCATGCAGACAATGGCGGGAATGCGCGGGTGGGTGCCGTAGTGCAGGCGCGGCGGCAGGTTCTCTTTCTTCCAGCACTCGTAGTGCGCGTGACGACCGAGCAGTGCGCGCTCGGCGGCGGCCTCATGGCCAGCTACCGGCGCGAAGCCCACCGACTGGCCCTGGCTGACATTGCGCGCGATGGCCGGGGCGGCCATTGATTCGGTGGCGATCACCTGGCCGACCGGGACGCTGGCCATGCCATGGTCGGAGACCACAATCACGTTGGTGGTCGCGGCCAGGCCGCGCTGCTGCAGTCCATCGAGCACCTGGCCGACGATCTGGTCGGCGCGCACGATGGCGTCGGCGTACTGCTTCGATTCGGGGCCGTAGTTGTGGCCGGCCTTGTCCACGTGCTCCATGTACAGCGTGGTCAGGCGGGGGGCATCGGCATCGGTCTGTGCAAGCCAGTCCAGCACGATGCCGGCGCGCTGCTCCAGTGGTTCCTTGCCGTCGTACACGCGCCATTGGCTTGGGCGCACACCACGGATTTCCGATTCACTGCCCGGCCACGAGGTGGTGGCCGAACGCACCCCGGCGTTCTCGGCGCCGACCCAGATCGGTTCGCCGCCCCACCAGCCGCTGGTGGTGACCGCCTCACGGTTGCTCAGCTCGAACCGGCCTAGGGCTTCATCGTCCATGCTGTTGTTGACGATGCCGTGGTGGTCCGGGCGCAGGCCGGTGACGATGGTGTAGTGGTTGGGGAAGGTCAGCGACGGATAGGACGGGGTCATCCAGCGTGCACGCACGCCGCCGTCGATCAGGCGCTGCAGGTTCGGGGTCAGGCCGCGGTCCAGCGCATCGGCGCGCAGGCCGTCGATCGAGATCAGCAGCAGCTTCGGCGGCGCAGCCGCAGCGACAGCGGTGGGAGCGGAGGCGGAAGGGGCGGGCGCGGTGGTGCAGGCGGCCAATGGCAGCAGCAGCGCCAGCGCGCAGGTCAGTCGTACGGAAGTCATCCGCGCATGATAAGCCGGTGCAATGACCACCCCAAGACACGTTGCGCCGAAGGGCGCAGCGCGTCCGCGCATTTTTCCTTATCCCCGCGCCTGTCGGCGCGCCCCCTTCAACAAGAAGGGGGGGTTCTCCAGACATATTCCTGATGCTTCCATCCATGCATGGCGTGGATCTACCGTGTCGACCAAGGTCGACACCTACCAGCAGCCGCGCAGTGCGCCGTCCCGACAGATCGCAGGAAGCCCGCTGTTGCTGTTGCTCTAGCCTCTGCGGGTGCCGGGCGCAGCCCGGCCAGCCCTCTCAGGCGAACAGCGGGGCCTGGCGTTGTTCCAGTCGCAGCAGTGCGGCCTTGGTTTCCAGGCCGCCACCGAAGCCGGTCAGTGCCCCGTTGCTGCCGATTACACGATGGCAGGGCAGGATGATCGGCAGCGGATTGCGCCCATTGGCAGCGCCGACGGCGCGGGTCGCACTGGGGTGGCCCAGGTGCTGCGCCAGCTGCAGGTAGCTCCAGGTCTGGCCGAACGGGATCAACGCCAGCGCCTGCCACACACGCAGCTGGAACGGCGTGCCGCGTGGCGCCAGCTCCAGGTCGAAGCTGCTGCGTTCACCGTGCAGGAACTGCAGCAGCTGCTCGCGCGCTTCCGGCAGCGCATCCGGCGCGTAGTGCCAGTCGTCGCGGCCGCGTGCCGGGTGGCGGTTTTCCGGGAACAGCACATGGGACAGGCCACGCTCGTCACCGGCGATGGTCAGCACGCCGATCGGGCTGTCGAAACGATCGAACAACAGGGTCATGTCGGTTCTCCAACGAAAGTGCCGGACAGGTGCCACAGGTGCAGCACGGCATAGGCGCGCCACGGCCGCCAGGGTTGCGAGCGCGCTTCGGTCGCACGTTCGCTCAGGCGCTGGCCCTGTGCGTGGCCGAGGACCTGCTGCAACACAAGATCGCCGGCCGGGAAGGCATCGGGCTGGCCGAGCCCGCGCAAGGCGATGTACTGCGCGGTCCACGGACCGATGCCGGGTAGTGCCACGCAGCGGGAAACGAACTCTTCCAGCGCTTGGCCCGGGCCGAAGTCGAGCGCGCCGCTGGCGCAGGCGGCGGCAAGCGCACGCACGGTGGCGGCGCGGCTGCGTGGCAGGCCGATCGATTCCAGTGGTGCTTCGGCCAGCAGCTCGGGGGCCGGGAACTGGCGATCGAACTCCGGCGGCATGCCCGGCAGGTGCGCGCCATAGGCATCCACCAGCCGCCGCGCGAAGGTGGTGGCCGCGGCCACGCTGACCTGTTGGCCGAGCACCGCGCGCACGCCCACTTCGAAGCCATCCCAGCCGCCCGGTACGCGCAGCCCGGGACGTTCGGCAATGCCGCGCGCCAGCAGCGGCTCTTCGCCGAGCGCGGCGTGTACCTGCTGCAGGTCGGCGTCCAGATCGAACACGCGACGTACGCGGCGCACGATGTCCGGGATCAGGCGCGGATCGACCGCGCCCAGCTGCAGGCGCAGTTCCGGGCGCTTGGGGTCGGCAGTGACGCGCAGCAGGGTGGGGCGCTCGGGTGTGCCGAGCACGCGCTGGTAGCTGTCTTCGCCGATCAGCTCGATGCCGGGCAGGCTGCGCTTGCGCAGGAAGGCCAGCATGCGTGGGAAATCCAGTGGTGGCCGGTATGCCAGACGCAGTACCAGGCAGCCATCGTCGGCGGCCAGCGGCTGGTGCTGGCGACGCAGTGCCGTCGGTGCCATGCCACAGCCCTGCAGGAAGGCGGTATTGAAACGGCGCAGGCTGTTGTAGCCGGCGGCCAGCGCGACGTCGGTCACCGGCAGCGTGGTCTCGGTCAACAGCTGCTTGGCCAGCAGCAGGCGATGGGTGGCGTGGATCTGCCCTGGCGTTGCGCCCAGATGTTCGACGAACAGGCGCTGCAGCTGGCGCGCGCTGAGTCCGATCTTCTCTGCGAGGTCGGCTACCGGCTGTTCCTGCAGGAAGCCACCATGGATCAGGGCCAGTGCGCGCTGCACGGTCTGCCCGGCCAGTGCCTGCTGCGCCTGCGGTGCCAGCTCGGGGCGGCAGCGCAGGCACGGGCGGTAACCGGCTGCCGCAGCAGCGGCCGCAGTCGGGTAGTAGGTGATGTTGCGTGGCTTCGGTGGCGGTGCCGGGCACACGGGGCGGCAATAGATGCCGGTGCTGCGCACGGCGGTGTAGAACACGCCGTCGAAGCGTGCGTCGCGGGCCAGGCGGGCGCGGTCGCAGGCGGCGGTGTCGAGGGCAAGGGCGGTGTCCATGGCGCCAGTCTAGGCGTGTGAGGGCGGGGATACTCGCCGGATTCGGACATGGATGCTGGAGGGGGTTCTGGCAGGGCTTGCAGCCCTGCACCCGCAACGTCAACGTCTCAATCAAAAGCTGGCAGTCCGTGGGATGGCGGGGCGCTGTGGGCTGGCAGGACACGCCGTAAACCCGTCCATGGGGGCTCGATGGCGCCATCCATGGCGCCAACGGTCCTGTCAGCCCACACCGCCCCACCTCTGACAGTTGGTCGCTGCAGTTGGTGGGTGCCGACCGTTGGTCGGCACGCTTTTGCTGTTGGTAGGTGTCGACCTTGGTCGACACGCTTTTTCCCAAGGGTCAGAAGGGGTTCAGTGCCACGCGCTGAATGCGCGGCCTGGACGGGTAGACTGTGCCTCTTGCTCCCATGAATCCCGGTTGCCCGATGTCCGCCAAATTTCGCTGGTTGCCCCTGTTGTGCCTGGCCCTGGCGGGCTGCAGTCAGTTGGAGAATCCGGGCAATGTGACCGCTGCCGACAAGGCGGCGCGGGCGCCGGCCAGTGATGGCGAGAACATGGTGTCGATCAATGCGGCTGACGCACCGCCACCGCCGGCGCCGCCGCGCAGCCGGGCGGATCGGCCGTGGCCGCAGGCGCAGTTGGAAAATGGTCGTGCCTGGGTCAGCTGCAGCACGGAATATGCCGGTGATGCCGGCGACGGTGTCGAACTGGAAGGCCTGCAGCGCGAGCAGATTTCCCAGGCCCTGGCGCCGTGTGCCGAGCGTGGCCTGATGCGTGTGCGTTACGCCGGCAAGATCAATCCGGGCTTCGCCGAAATGATGTGGCGACTTGCCGTGGTCGCCGATGAACAGAAGATCCACAAGCGCATCCTCGATCTGGACTCCAGCGGCGGCCAGGTGGAATCGGCGATCGTCGCCGGTGACAGCATCGGTGAATCGGGCTGGACCATCTGGGTGCGCGAGGGCTCGATCTGCCACAGCGCCTGCGTGTTCGTGCTGGCCGCCGGTGACAACCGGCTGCTGTCGGGCAAGGTCGGCATCCACCGCATGATGCGCATCAGTTCCAAGGCCACCTCGCGCGCTGAGCTCAACCGCGAGCTGCACGAGGTCTACGACAACGTGAAGGACTATCTGCAGCGCAACGGCGTGGCGGTGGGCGTGGCCGACCTGATGATGACGGTGCCCAATCGCAGCCTGCGCCTGCTGACGCCGGACGAACTGCGCCAGTACGGCCTGGATGGCACCAACGCGGTGCAGGACGATCTGGAACGGATCAAGCAGATGCGTGCCTGTGGTGACGACTTCGTGCAGCGCAAGGACGCGTTCCTGATCGCCTTCGACCAGCAGTGCAAGCACGAAGGCGCCGACATGGAATCGATCAACAGCTGCGGCCAGGCGTTGAAGCAGCGCTTCGGCTTCCCCGATGCGGTGTGCCCGGAAGAAAGCCCGCTGTCGGAGATCGATGTGGCAACGCTGCCGCCTGCGCCTTCGGAGCCGCCGCCGGTGGCCGAACAGGCGCCAGCAGACACCGGCACGCCTGCCGCGCAGGCCGATGCCGCAGCGGTGGAAGGCAGCGCCCACGCACGCTGACGAACAGCTCACCGCGCTGGCGTAGACTGCGGTTCTTTCCCGAGAACCGGCGGTGTCCATGAAGCGCGTGCTCCTGCTGCTGTCCCTGCTGCCCCTGACCGCATTGGCGCAGGCACCCGCGCCGGCCACGCCTGCACCGGCACCCGCGCGCCCCGCACCGGCATCGCCGGCGGCTGCGAAACCGGCCACGGCCGGCGCTCCGGCGTTGACTGCCGCGCAGCAGGCGCAGGTGCAGAAGCAGGATGCGGAAATGGGCGCGGCCGCAGTGAAGGCGGCGCAGCTGGTCGATGCCAACCGCGCAGGCGAGTTGTGGGATGGCGCTTCGGCCGTCGCGCGCCGTGCAGTACCGAAGGCCGCCTTCGTCAGTCAGTTGACTGCCGAGCGCACGCGCCTGGGCGCGCTGGCCGGGCGTGGCCAGCCGACCATCACCCGGGTCAAGTACAGCGCCGGTGCCGCGGTGCCGGAGGGGCTGTACATCAACGTCAGCTTCCCGACCCGTTTCGCCAACAGCGCGCAGCCGGTACGCGAGCTCGTCTCGTTCCGTTTCGACGAGGACCAGGTGTGGCGCCTGGCCGGTTACAGCCTGCGTGCGTCGGCACCCTGAGGAGATGATCGATGGCAACTGAACTGACGATGCTGGCCTGGTCGGTGCTGCTGGGCTTTGTCTACATCTTCGCTACCTCCACCGTGGTCACCCGCGAGCGTGGGATGAAGTGGAATGCCTCGGCGCGTGATGGCGAAGCCAGGCCACTCAGCCCGCTGGCCGGGCGCCTGCAGCGTGCGCAGGCCAACTTCCTGGAGACGTTCCCGTTCTTCGCTGCCGCCGCCATCGCAGTGGTCGTGGCCGGGCGCGGCAACGACACCACGGCGCTGGCGGCGCAGGCCTACTTCTGGGCGCGCGTGGTCTACCTGCCGCTGTATGCCGCGGGCGTGCCCTACGTGCGCAGCCTGGTCTGGGCAGTGTCGCTGCTGTCGATCCTGGCGCTGGTGTTCGCGTTGTTGTGATCCCGGCCTGATCCAGATCAAGGCCGGTCAGGTGCGCGGCGCTATGCTGGCGCGGACTGAATCAACGGCAGGAGGCGCGCATGCGCAGGATGGACGTGGTGGTGGTCGGCGCCGGACCGGCGGGGCTGTGTTTCGCGCGTGCGCTGGCCGGTAGCGGCCTGCAGGTCGGGCTGGTCGAAGTTCAACCGCGCCAGGCCCTTGCCGAGGCCGCCTTCGATGGCCGTGAGATCGCGCTGACCCATGCCTCGCGGCAGAGCATGGAGCAGCTGGGGCTGTGGCAGCGCCTGCCGCAGGCTGAAGTCGCTGAACTGCGCGATGCCAAGGTGATGAACGGCGGCTCGCCGTTCGCGCTGACCTTCGCCAGCAGCCAGGTCGACGGCCAGCCGCTGGGCTGGCTGGTACCCAACCATCTGATCCGCCGCGCTGCATGGGATGCCGTGCAGGGGCAGGACGGCCTGGAGCTGTTCGACGGGCGCAAGGTGCTGGGCGTGCAGGCCGATGCGCAGGGCCACGTGGTCAAACTCGATGACGGCATCCAACTTCATGCGCGCCTGCTGGTCGCCGCTGACAGCCGCTTCTCCGCAACCCGCCGCATGCTCGGCATCGGCGCGCAGATGCGCGACTTCGGCAAGTCGATGCTGGTGTGCCGCATGCAGGTTGAGCGTGATCATCACCACACTGCCTGGGAATGGTTCGGCTACGGCCGCACGATGGCGTTGCTGCCGCTCAACGAAGGCCAGGCATCAGCAGTGATCACGCTGCCACCGCGGCAGATTGAAGAACTGCTGGCGATGGACGAGGTGGCCTTCGGTGAGGCCATCGGTGCCTGCTTCGAACACCGTCTTGGCCGCATGCAGCCAGTGGCCACGCCGCAGGCGTATCCGCTGGTGGGTGTGTACGCGCACCGTTTCGTCGGCGAGCGTTCGGCGCTGATCGGCGATGCCGCCGTCGGCATGCACCCGGTCACCGCGCATGGCTTCAACCTGGGACTGGCCAGCGCACAGCGGCTTGCACAGGGCATCGTCGCGCAGCAGCGACGTGGTGCCGACATTGCCGCCGCCGGCATGCTGGCCAGCTACCAGCGGGGTCACCGGCTGGCGTCGCGGCCGCTGTACGAGGCCACCAATGCCATCGCCAGCCTGTATACCGACGATCGCCGCCCGGCGCGGCTGCTGCGCGCGGCGGGCCTGCGTCTGGCACAGGGCGTGGCACCGTTCAGGCAGCTGATCGCCTCGCACCTGACCCAGCGCGTGGCCTGAACCGGTTCAGATCAGCCCGTTCAGATCAGCCGGCGGCCAGCACCCGGATCTGGCTGTCGGCGAACTCGACCACCTGGCCTGCGCGGATTTTGCAGGCCTTGCGCAGTTCGACTTCGCCGTCGACCCGCACCTGGCCGTCACCGATGACCATCTTTGCCTCGCCGCCGCTGGTGACCAGGTCGGCCAGCTTGAGCAGCTGCTTGAGTTCGACGTAGTCACCGTCGAGGTCGAATTCGAGAATCTGCATGGAGCGGGGTTCCTGGGGAAGGGCGCAGCCAGCGGCCGGGCCGGTGAAGAGGGCGCGTATTGTGCGCCAGCTTGGGTCATGACGGTACGCGCACGGCAAGCTGTACGCCTTGTTCAGGATCAATGCGGTATGATTCCGCTCTGAGCGAGTGAAATCTCCTCCAACCGAGCAGCGCCAGGGCACGCGATAAGAAGGGCGCCCAAAGCGCGGACCATCACCTTTTTTATCGCACTGCCAGGAAGACGGCAGTGTCTTCGGAGTTCCCCATGTCCCAAGATTCCCAAGCGCCGCTGCAGTTCGCGCAGCTCGGCCTGTCCGAGCCCGTGATGCAGGCGGTCACCGCCATCGGCTACGAAACCCCGTCGCCGATCCAGGCCGCCACCATCCCGGCGATGCTGGAAGGTCGCGACGTGCTGGGCCAGGCCCAGACCGGCACCGGCAAGACCGCAGCGTTCGCGCTGCCGGTACTGTCCAACATCGATCTGCAGCAGATCAAGCCGCAGGCCCTGATCCTGGCGCCGACCCGCGAACTGGCCATCCAGGTTGCCGAGGCGTTCCAGTCCTATTCGTCGAAGATCCCGGGCTTCCGCGTGCTGCCGGTGTACGGCGGCCAGCCGTACGGCCAGCAGCTGTCGGCCCTGCGCCGCGGCGTGCACATCGTGGTCGGTACCCCCGGCCGCGTGATCGACCACCTGGACCGCAGCACCCTGGACCTGTCCGAGCTGAAGACGCTGGTGCTGGACGAAGCCGATGAAATGCTGCGCATGGGCTTCATCGACGACGTCGAAGCCGTGCTGAAGAAGCTGCCGGAGCAGCGCCAGGTGGCCCTGTTCTCGGCCACCATGCCGCCGCAGATCCGCCGCATCGCGCAGACCTACCTGCAGGACCCGGTGGAAGTGACCATCGCGGCCAAGACCACCACCTCGGCCAACATCCGCCAGCGTTACTGGTGGGTGAGCGGCATGCACAAGCTGGACGCGCTGACCCGCATCCTGGAAGTCGAGCCGTTCGACGCGATGATCATCTTCGCGCGCACCAAGGCCGGCACCGAGGAACTGGCCAGCAAGCTGCAGGCCCGTGGCCTGGCCGCTGCCGCCATCAACGGTGACATGCAGCAGGCCCAGCGTGAGCGCACCATCGCCATGCTGAAGGAAGGCAAGCTGGACATCCTGGTCGCCACCGACGTGGCTGCCCGCGGCCTGGACGTGGAGCGCATCAGCCACGTGCTGAACTACGACATCCCGTACGACACCGAAAGCTACGTGCACCGCATCGGCCGTACCGGTCGTGCCGGCCGCAGCGGCGAGGCGATCCTGTTCGCCACCCCGCGCGAGAAGGGCATGCTGCGCCAGATCGAGCGCGCTACCCGCCAGCCGATCGAAGAGATGCAGCTGCCGAGCGTGGAAGCGGTCAACGACACCCGCATCAACAAGTTCACCTCGCGCATCAGCGAAACCCTCGGCGCCGGTGGCCTGGACTTCTACCGCCAGCTGCTGGAGCGTTTCGAGAACGAGCAGAACGTGCCGGCCATTGAAGTGGCTGCCGCGCTGGCCAAGATGCTGCAGGGTGACACCCCGTTCCTGCTGCAGCCGCCGGTGCGTGCCCCGCGTGAAGAGCGCGCACCGCGCGAACGCTTCGACCGTGGTGACCGCCCGGAACGTGGCGATCGCTTCGACCGCAACGAGCGTGGTCCGCGCTTCGAGCGTGGCCCGCGCCGCGACGACGCCGAAGGTGGCTTCGAGCAGCGTCCGCGCCGTGAGGTTCCGCCGCGTGGTGCGCCGGAGCAGGGCATGGAGACCTACCGCATTTCGGTCGGCCACCAGCACGGCGTGAAGCCGGCCAACATCGTTGGCGCCATTGCCAACGAAGCTGGCCTGGAAAGCCGCTTCATCGGCCGCATCGACATCCACGACGACTTCTCGCTGCTGGACCTGCCGGCACAGATGCCGCCGGACGTGCTGTCGCACCTGCAGAAGGTGTGGGTGTCCGGCCAGCAGCTGCAGATGCGTGCGCTGGCCCCGGGTGAAGACACCAACCCGGCCCCGCGTCCGTTCAAGCCGCGCTTCGACAAGCGTGGTCCGGGCGGCCCGGGTGGCCCGCGTCGCGGTGGCCCGGGCGGTCCGGGTGGCCACGGTGGCGACCGCGGCGGTGACCGCGACAGCCGCCCGCCGCGTCGTGACGGCTTCAAGCCGCGCGGCCCGCGCAGCTTCTAAGCCGCACCTGCGGTCCTGAACAACGCCAGCCTCCGGGCTGGCGTTGTCCGTTATGGGCCTGGAAAAGGGGACGGAGGGGATTAAGTCGTTTATGCCCGGCAGTGCGCTTATGCCGAAAACGACTTAATCCCCTCCGTCCCCTTTTCGCATGGCAAACACATTGCCGGTCATAGGCTGGGTCGGTTCCAAGGGAGGTTGTCACCGCAGCACATTCGGGGGGATCCGGGATGGGTAGAAGTGGCACGGACCAGCAGAGCCGGCGGGTGCCGATGACCCGTGGCCTGGGATTGCGCTTTGCGTTGTTGACGGGCATGGCGATCGGGTTGGTCGCGCTGTCCGCGTTGATCCAGGAACTGCAGGCGGCCTCGACGGCCTGGATTGCCGGCCAGGGCTACTGGTCGCGGGGGCAGCAGGATGCGACCGCTGCGCTGAGCCGCTACCTGGCGCGTGGCGATGCGCAGGACCTGGATGACGCGCGCCAGGCCCTGCGGATTCCGTTGGGGGATCTGCAGGCCCGGCTGGCGCTGGAACAGGCGGTACCGGACGAGGAGAAGGCCCGGCAGGGTTTCCTGCAGGGCGGCAACGCGCGCGCCGATATTCCACGCCTGGTGTTCTCGTTCCGCTACGCCCGTGACCTGGGAGCATTCCGCGAAGCCACTGCACTGTGGCGGCAGACCGATGGTGATCTGGAGGCTGTGCAGGCCCTGGTCGCCGAGCTGCAACGGAGGCATGCGGCAGGTGAACTGCCCGTGGCCGACCGCAATCGCTACCTGCAGCAGCTGCGGGATCTCGACCGCCGCCTGCAGGTGCAGGCCCAGGCGTTCTCGCAGGCGCTGCTGAGGATGGCCACCATGGTCCGGATCGCCACGCTGATGGTTGGCGGCCTGTCGGTGCTGGTGATCAGCCTGATGGCAGTGGCGCTGGCGCGTCGCGTCGGCAAGGATCTGACCGAGCACGAGAGCCGCTTCCGCGCGGCCTTCTACCAGGCCAATGTCGGCATGCTGAAGCTCGACACCGATGGCCGCGTGGTCGAGGCCAACCAGGCGATGGCGGATATCCTCGACTACCGGCGCGATGTGCTGCTGCAGATGCTGCTGGGTGACCTGCTGATGGAGGGGGAACTGGTCCTCGACGGTGTCGGCCGCATCGACTGGGACCGGCAGCTGCGGCCGAGCGAGCTGCGTTTCCGGCGGCGCGATGGCAGCCTCGTCTGGGGACGCTGGAGCGGTACCGCGGTTCGCAGCTCGGGCGGTGGATTGTCGGTGTTCGCGATCATCGAGGATGTCAGCCAGAACCATGCACTGGCGCGCGAGATCGAGCATCACGCCAGCCACGATCCGCTGACCGGCCTGATCAACCGCCGCGAGATCGAACGCCTGCTGGAACGCGCGCTGCTGCAGGTCCGGACGGACGGTGGTACGCATGCGCTGTGCTACATCAACCTGGACCACTTCAAGCTGGTCAACGACAGCTTCGGTCATGCCGCCGGCGACCAGATGCTGCGCGGTTTCGCCGACTATCTGGTGGCGGCGGTGCGTGATGGCGATTGGGTCGGCCGCCTGGGGGCCGATGAGTTCGCGGTGTTTCTCGCCCACGCCGGCCAGGATGAAGCCAAGCGGGTACTGCAGCGGGTGATCCGCAACCTGGGCCAGGCCACGTTCCCGATCAGCGAGGGCAGCCCGCAGTTGAGCTGCAGCATCGGCGTGGTCGAGGTCAGTGCCGAGGCGCCGGACGCGAACTGGTTGATGAGCGCCGCCGACAGCGCCTGCTATGCCGCCAAGCAGGCCGGTCGCAACCGCGTGCACTGCTTCAACGAGAACCGCATGGCGCTGGAGGAGCGGCGGCAGGAGGCCGAGCGTCTGCAGGGTGTCAGCCTGGCCATGGCGGAGAATCGCATGCTGCTGTACGCGCAGCGCATCGCCCGCGTGGGCGATCCGTCCTACCTGCATTACGAGGTGCTGGTGCGCATGCGTGGTACCGATGGCAGCCTGCATCTGCCCGGTCAGTTCATGCCGGCGGTGGAGCGATACGGCATGGCGGTGGCGCTGGACCGGCACGTGCTCGGGCTGTTGTTCCGCCACCTGCAGGTCTGCCCGGCACACGTGCGCCAGCTGGGCCTGTGCAACGTCAACGTTTCGGCGCAGCCGATCGCCGAGCCGGGATTCCTCGCCTTCGTCTGCGACCTGCTCGAGCGCAACCGCGCGCTGGCCTCGAAACTGTGTTTCGAGATCACCGAGACCGCGGCGATCAGCAACCTCAGCCAGGCACGCGCTTTCATCGATGCGGTCAAAGCGCGTGGCTGCCGGATGG
The DNA here is from genome assembly GCF_047500745.2 of Stenotrophomonas sp. FR024. Lineage (NCBI taxonomy): Bacteria > Pseudomonadati > Pseudomonadota > Gammaproteobacteria > Lysobacterales > Lysobacteraceae > Stenotrophomonas > Stenotrophomonas sp. FR024. The sequence goes on along the minus strand of NZ_JAXAXM020000002.1, from coordinate 316,174 downwards.
CACTGGATGACTTCGGCTCCGGCCTGTCCTCGTTCGGCTATCTGCGCCAGCTGCCTGCGGACATCCTGAAGATCGACGGCACCTTCGTGCGTGACATGGACACCGACCCGGTCAGCCACGCCACGGTGCGGGCGATCAGCGAGCTCGGGCGGGAACTGCAGATGGAGGTGGTGGCCGAATGGGTGGAAACCGCCGAGGTGGCTGGCGCACTGACCCGGCTCGGCGTGCAGGGCCTGCAGGGCTACGCGATCGAGCGGCCGCAGCCGCTGGAACGGATGACCCTGAGTGACCTGAGGCCGGTCCGCCTGGTGGCGGTGAAGGGGCCTCCGGCCGCTGGCTGAACGGCGCACGGCGACTTTGGTCTACACATGCGTGGCGTGCCCGGCTGCGATAATGCGCGCCAGGGGCGACGCGCAGTGGGCGCGGACGTAAGCAGGAACAGGATGTGGCGTGGGCGTCAGGCAGTGGCGGTACGAAACAGGGGCGCTGCTGGTCGTCCTGCTGATGGGAGTGTTGCTTCCCGGTCTGGTGCACGCGCGCCTGGCCGAGGCCGGCCGGGATTTCCTGCTGGTTGGCGCACCGACGGACGAACCGACACCCCATCGTGGCTGTACGCCCGCGATGCTGGCCGGGCCGCGCGAGCAGGTAGAGGTGCCGGCGCCGCCCGGGGGCTGGTCGGGGCAACCCCAGGCGCTGGATGTGTTCAACGTGTTCGCTGGCGAAGTCCGCGTACAGCATGGTGACCGCGAGATCTGCGGCAACATGCACGATGCGCGCACCCGTGATTCGCGCTTCCGTGCCGGCATCGGCCTGGTGGCGGTGCCAGCGGCAGGCAGCCATGAGCCGTTCCTGGTGTCGTGGCAGGCGCCGCTGAAAGCGCGCTGGGTGCCGACCTTGCGGCTGGGGGCGCCCAGTCCGGTCCAGCAGAACGATACCGCCCGCCTGCTGGTGCGCGCGGCCTGCATCGCGGTGGCGATCGCGCTGGCGCTGTCGGCATTGATGGCCTACCTGACCACCCGTGACCGCAGCTTCCTGGTCTACATCGGCGCGACGATCGTGGTGGTGGTGTGGCAGGCGGTTCTTGGCGGCTTGAGCGGTTATCCCGAACCGTGGCTGCCGGTGGGCGAGCGCGGCGCATGGTGGCTGCTGGCGCTGACCGCCGCGACCCAGGCGCTGGTACTGCCCGCTCTGTGGCGCCTCAACGGTGGGGACCGCTTGCTGCCACGCTCGCGGCCGGCACAGCAGGCTGTGCTGTGGGGCCTGATGGGACTGGCCGCGCTGGTGCCGTGGCTGCGCTGGGACACCCTGGCGCTGGTCGCGCAGAGCCTGCAGCTGACCTTCATCCTCGGTTGCCTGTTGTCACTGGCCGCTGGCATGCGTGCCTGGTTGCGCGGTGACTGCTGGGCGTTGGCGGGCCTGGCGGCGCTGGTGCCACTGCTGGTGATGATCGCAGCCGATGCCAGCAGTGCGGGGTGGCTGCTGGAGTACCGGGTGGAAGCACTGCAGCTGTCGGTGACCTGGCTGCTGATGATGGCCGCCTATGCCATGAACCAGCGGTTGGGCCGGCTGCGCCAGCAGCGCGATGAACTGCGCCAGCTGGCCGAAACCGATGGCCTGACCGGGCTGCCCAACCGCCGGGCCGGCCTGCAGCAGCTGGCCCGTCACCTGGCACAGGTCGACCGTGAGCGCGGCCCGCTGGTGATCGGTTTTCTCGACATCGACCTGTTCAAGGACATCAACGACCGCCATGGCCACGCGGTGGGCGACCAGGTGCTGGTGGCGGTGGCGCGTGCCCTGCGCACGGCAGTCCGCAGCCAGGACGAAGTGGTGCGGATGGGCGGCGAGGAGTTCCTGCTGCTGATGCCGGGCATGCCGCGCGAGGCGGCGTCGGCGCGCCTGGACCGCCTGCGCCAGCGCATCACCGAAGCCGGCCAGGCCCTGCAGGTGCCGGGCCTGGAAGTGACCGCCAGCATCGGACTGGCGCAGTGGCGGCCGGGTGAGGATGATCTGGCCGCGCTGCTGCGGCGGGCCGACCATGCCATGTACGTGGCCAAGCGGGCGGGTCGCAACCGGGTGTTCGACGGCGAAGAGCTCGATCCGCCGGCCCTGGCATGAAGCGCAGCGGGCGGCGATGCCGGATAATGGACCGATGACCACCCGACTCAACAAACATATCGCCGACACCGGCTTCTGCTCCCGCCGCGAGGCCGATCGCCTGATCGCCGCCCGCCGCGTCACCGTCAACGGCCACGCGGCCGGCACCGGTGCGGTGGTGGGCGAGGAAGACCAGGTGCTGGTCGACGGCCAGCCGCTGCGCGCGCGCGTGGCACGCAAGCCCGGCGCCCGCCGCCACGTCTACATCGCGCTGAACAAGCCGGTGGGCGTCACCTGCACCACCGAAACCTCGGTCAAGGGCAACATCGTCGACTTCGTCGGCCACGAACAGCGCATCTTCCCGATCGGGCGCCTGGACAAGGAGTCCGAAGGACTGATCCTGATGACCAGCAACGGCGACATCGTCAACCAGATCCTGCGTGCCGAGAACGGCCACCAGAAGGAGTACCTGGTGGCGGTGAACAAGCCGGTCACCGACGAGTTCCTGCGTGGCATGGCGCGCGGCGTGCGCATCCACGACCAGATGACGCTGCCGTGCAAGACCTCGCGCATCGCCAAGTTCGGATTCCGCATCACCCTGCAGCAGGGACTGAACCGGCAGATCCGCCTGATGGCCGCCGAATTCGGCTATCGCGTGACCCAGCTGCGCCGCGTGCGCATCGACAACATCAAGATCGGTGCGCTGAAGCCGGGCCAGTGGCGCAACCTGACCGAGCAGGAGCTGCAGGGCCTGCTGCCGAAGCAGCTGGACTGGTAACGCGCGGTAGCGCCGGCCGCTGGCCGGCTGCACCAGGCATCGAATGAGCGCGGGATGCCGGCCAGCGGCCGGCACTCCCCGTTGTGCGAATTGCGCACCGGCATCAGCTAGACTCCGCAGTGACCTGCCGGAACGTGACGCTGCATGATCAAGCCCGACAAGCCTGCCAACGAAGCCCTGCGGCTCGAGGCGCTGTACCGCTACCGGATCCTGGATTCGCAGCGTGAGAAATCCTTCGACGACCTGGTCGCGATCGCCAAGGCGGTCTGCGGTACCTCGATGGCGGCGGTGACCCTGATCGACGTCGAACGGCAGTGGTTCAAGTCGATCCAGGGCATCGACGCGGCGGAAAACCTGCGCAGCGAATCGATGTGTGGCCACGCCATCCTGCAGCCACAGGAAATCATGGTGGTCGAGGACGCGTTGCAGGACATCCGCTTCCACGATAATCCGGTAGTGACCGGCGACCCGCACATCCGCTTCTACGCCGGTGCGCCACTGATCAGTTCCGATGGCCTGCCTCTGGGCACGCTGTGCGTGTTCGATGCACATCCGCAGCACCTGCCCAGCGACAAGGCCGAGGCACTGGCCGCGCTGTCACGGCAGGTGATGCTGGTAATGGAGCTGCGCCGTTTCGCGCTCGACATCCAGAAGCACATGCTGGAGCGCGATGACTACGAGCGCCTGTTGGCGGAGTACCAGGACGTGCTGCTGGCGCAGAATGCCGACCTGGCCGAGCAGAGCCGCACCGATGCGCTGACCGGCCTGCCCAACCGCCGCGCAATGGCGGCGGCACTGGAAGAGGCGGTGGTGGAGATCGATGGGCAACCGGGCGTCGCCTGCGTTGCGTTGCTCGACATCGATCATTTCAAGCACATCAATGATTTCCAGGGCCACGCTACAGGCGACCGGGTGCTGGCCGAGCTGGGCGTGCTGCTGCGCTCGCACTTCGCCGGCCGCGGCATGGCTGCGCGCTACGGCGGCGAGGAGTTCGTGGCGGTAATGCCGGGCACCGACCTGCACACGGCCGAACTGCAATGCGAGTTCCTGCGCCTGGCCGTGGCTGACCTGCCGCTTGGATTCCCGGTCACGGTCAGCATCGGTGTTGCCCAGCACCAGCCAGGTGAAAGCGTGGATGACATGCTGGCGCGCGCCGACAAGGCGCTGTACCGGGCCAAGGGCAATGGTCGCAACCGGGTGGAACGGGCGGGCTGAAGCCCCAGGTAGATCCACGCCACGCGTGGATGAAAAACCACTCGAACACCGTGCGCGTCGCATTCCCTGCGATCCACGTGCTGCACCATGCCGTCCCTGTTCCCACGGACGCCGACCATGCTGCAGACCCTGGCCATCGCCCACTATCGCTCGCTGCACGGGCTGATACTGCCGCTGCAGCAGTTGAATGTGGTGACCGGCGACAATGGCAGTGGCAAGTCCAGCCTGTACCGCGCGCTGCGCCTGCTGGCGGAGACCGCGCAGGGCGGCGTCGCGGCGGTTCTGGCCCGCGAAGGTGGGCTCGGTTCGGCGCTGTGGGCGGGGCCGGAAAAAATGGACCGTCGGGTTGCTGCCGGCGAAATCCCCTTGCAGGGCGGCCCACGTCAGGAATCGGTGGGATTGAAGCTGGGCTTCACCACCGACGAGTTCGGCTATGCCATCGACCTGGGCTACCCGCCGCCCAGCCGTTCGGCCTTCGCACTGGACCCGCAGATCAAGGCCGAGGCGATCTGGGCCGGGCCGTTCCTGCGCAGCGCCAACCTGCTGGTCGACCGACGTGGGGCAATGGTGCGGCAACGCCATGCGCGCGGCTGGGATCTGGTCGATGACCGGTTGTCGCTGTTCGACAGTCTGTTCTCCCAGGTTGGCGATCCGCAGCGTATGCCGGAAACCATCGCCCTGCGCGAGTACATCCGTCGCTGGCGCTTCTACGACCATTTCCGCAGCGACGCCGATGCCCCGGCACGGCAACCGGCGATGGCCACGCGCACGCCGGTGCTGCATCACGACGGTCGCGATCTGGCGGCGGCCTGGGTGACCATTCTCGAGATCGGTGATCCGGGCGCACTGGCGCGCAGCGTGGAGGATGCGTTCCCGGGCGCCACGGTGGGGTTCGAGGAACTGGACGGTCGACTCGCCCTGCGCTTCCACCAGCCGGGGCTGCTGCGGCCGTTGTCGATGGCCGAGCTGTCCGACGGCACGCTGCGCTTCCTGCTGCTGGCCGCGGCACTGCACACGCCGCGCCCGCCGCCGCTGCTTGTGCTCAACGAACCGGAGACCAGCCTGCATCCGGACCTGCTGCCGGCGCTGGCGCGGCTGATCATCGCGGCCAGTGCGCGCAGCCAGGTGTGGGTGGTCTCACACGCCAGCCGACTGATCGCAGCACTGGAGCAGGCGCCCGGCTGTCATTCGCTGCATCTGCACAAGGAACAGGGCCGCACGCTGTTGAGCGGGCAGGGCCTGCTGGATGCCCCGGCATGGCACTGGCCGCAGCGCTGACAAGGCGATTCGCATCCTGCGCGGATACGCTCAATCGGCGATGTTGCGTGCTTCCGACGTACCGAGAATTTCCGGATGCTGCACCGGCTTGCGGCGGTTCAACAACGGATGCAGGAACACCGCGCCGACGATGATCGCCACGCCCAGGTAGAACCACGGCGTGACCTCGTGCTGCTCGCGCAGCAGCACCACCGCCAGCACCACCGCGTAGACCGGTTCCAGGTTGGTCACCAGCTGCACCGTGTAGGCGCTCAGGTGGCGTAGCGCGACCAGGGCCAGGGCGAACGGCAGCAGCGTGCAGAACCCGGCCAGTACCAGCAGCAGGATGCCGTCGTGCAGGTCCGGAACTACCCATAGCGGGCTGGCCAGCGCCGGCAGCAGGTAGGGCATCAGTGGCGCCAGCAGGGTCAGGGTGAGGGTGCCGGCGCCCAGCTCCAGTGCCGTGACCGTAAGCGGATCGGCGTGGCTGACCATGCGCTTGTTGAGCGAGCCGAACACCGCCACCAGCAGCGCCGATATCGCGCCGATCAGTACACCCAGGCGCATGCCATCGGGCACGCCACCGACCACCAGTGCAACACCCGGCAGCACCGCCAGGCCGAAGGCGAGTTCACGCAGCTGGAACGGTCGCTTGGCTACCCACGGTTCGATGATCGAGGTGAATACCGGCGCCAGCGCGATGCAGGTGGCGGCCACCGAGGCGTTGGCCAGCTTCACCGCGCCGTAGAACGTCAGCCAGTGCAGGGCGACCAGCGCGCCGATGCCGGCGTAGCCCGCCACCAGGCGCAGTGGCAGGGTGCGCAATCCGCGCCAGACCCGCGGCAGCAGCGCCAACATTGCCGTTACCAGCAGCATGCGCCACCACACCAGCGGCAGCGCCGGCAGGGTGATCAGCTTGCCGAGGATGGCGGTGACGCCCCACAGCAGGACACAGAAGTGGATCTGCCACAGCGCTTTGCGGGTGTCGGGTGTGCTCATCCGCCTATTGTGAGGCAAGGCGATGACCGCAGCGCTATCCGCGTGAGGAATTGCTGGCCCCATCCACCCGCCGCTGCAGGGCCATCGCCGCCGCCGGGTTGCGTGCCTTGCCCGCACCAATGCACAGCAGGTAGACCTCGCGCGGTTCTGACGGTGCCGGCGCGGCCTGGCAGGGCAGGTCGTCCACCGGCTCGCCGCGTGACCAGTGGAGCGCGCGTTCGGCCCAGTGCTGCTGCAGGGGTGCCGGCAGACCCTCGTTCAAGCGGGCCTGGCTGCGCTTGATCCTGGCGTAGACGAAGCCGGCACTGACATCGCCGTGTAGTGGCGCCTCGTCGCTGTCCTCGATCACCAGCGCCACGCCGTGTCGACGGGCGGCAGCAACCAGTGCCGGGCCATGTGCCTCGGCGTTGCGGACCTCCAGCGCATGCTGCAGCGTCACCCCTTCCAGTTGCTTCGGCAGCTGCGCCATCAGGGCACCCAATGCATCGGCATCGGCCGGATGGCGCGGATCGAACTGCCACAGCAACGGGCCGAGCCGGTCACCGAGTGCAATCGCCGCCTGCAGGAAGGGCGCGGCCGCTTCCACCGTGCTGGAGAGGTCGCGGCGCTGCACCAGGTAGCGTGGTGCCTTCATCGAAAACCGGAAACCGTCGGGTGTCTGTGCGGCCCACTGCGCGCACTGCGCCGCTGTTGGCGTGCGGTAGAAGGTGCCGTTGATTTCGATGCAACGCAGGGCACGGCTGGCATGGGCCAGTTCTTCACGCTGCGGCAGGCCAACCGGGTAGAAAACGCCGCCGCGCCATTCGGGAAACACCCAGCCACCAATGCCGCAGCGGATCTCCGCCTGCCGGGCGGTCGCGGTCACTGGCCGTGGTCCGCGCGCCACGGGTCGTAGCTGCCGAACCACCACAGATAGCCTTCCGGGTCGGCGCAGGCGTAGCCGCGTCCGCCATAGTCCTGGTCGGCGATGTCGATGACAATGCGGGCACCGGCGGCCTTGGCCCGTGCATAGTGCGCATCGGCATCGGTGACGATCACGCAGGCGTTCTGGGTCTGGCGGCCGCCGACCTCATCAGGCATCGCCGCATGCTGGCTCCACTCGCTTTCCTTGTCGGCCGAGCCGAGCATGATCATGCCGGTGCCGAAGGTCAGCTGTGCATGGAAGACCGTATCGCCATCGGCGTAGACGGCCTGGGCATGGAAGCCGAAGGCGCGCTGCAGCCAGTCGATGGCGGCCTGCGCGTCGCGATAGCGCAGGCATGGAATGATGGTGGAGCCGTTGCTCGGTTGGCCGTTCCCGCCCATGACACCCCTCCTATGGCACAGGGCAGGGTGCGCCGTAGACCGTTACCATCGCGCGAAACCCCGGTGACGGCCTGCACATGGCCGCCACCCCTGTTCGGAGATCGTGCTGGATGAAACCCTGGATTGGAGGAGCCGTGCTGCTGGCGTGCACGACCATGGCGAGTGCTGCCACCCCGGCGCAGCTGCAGGACCTGGATGCGACCGTCGAGCGCGTGCGCGCGCAGTTCGACGTGCCCGGCATTGCTGTGGCAGTGGTCAAGGATGGCGAGGTGGTGCTGGAACGCGGCTGGGGCGTGCGCGAGCAGGGCAAGCCGGAACCGGTGCAGGCCGATACGCTGTTCGCCATTGCTTCCAACACCAAGGCGTTCACCGCCACCTCACTGAACCTGCTGGCCGAGGACGGCAAACTGAAGATGGACGACAAGGTGATCGACCACCTGCCGTCGTTCCGCATGTCCGACCCGTTCGTGACCGGGCAGATGACGATCCGCGACCTGCTGTCGCATCGCAGCGGGCTGAGCCTGGGCGCAGGTGACCTGCTGTTCTGGCCGACCACCTCCTACAGCAATGCCGAAGTGGTGGAGCGGCTGGGCAAGGTGCCGCTGAAGGGCGGTTTCCGCGAGAGCTATGCGTACGACAACATCCTGTATGCGGTTGCCCAGCAGGTGATCGAGCATGTCTCCGGCATGAGCTACCAGCAGTTCCTGCAGACCCGCATCTTCGACAAGGTGGGCATGGCCGGTACACGCTACAACGCCGATCACCTGAAGCCGGGCGACAAGGCCGCGGTCGGCCACGCCAAGTACGATTTCAAGGACCTGCGTACCGTTGCACCGCTGACCTGGTCGAACAATGCCGGCGCCGGTGGCATCTATTCCAGTGCGCACGACATGGCGCGCTGGATGCAGGTGCAGCTGGCCGAAGGCAAGCTGGCCGATGGCACCGCGCTGTTCAGCGACAAGAGCCAGCAGCAGATGTGGCGGATGATCACGCCGCAGTCGATTCCGGCGCCGAGCGTGCCGGAGCTGGCGCCGGCGCGGGCCAACTTTGCCGGCTACGGCGAAGGCTGGAGCCTGAGCGACTACCGCGGCCAGAAACTGGTCTGGCATACCGGTGGCTGGCCGGGCATGGTCTCGCGTTTGACCCTGGTGCCAGGCGAGAAGCTGGGCGTGGTGGTGCTGACCAACCAGGAAGTAGGCGCGGCGTTCAACGCGATCACCCTGAGCGTGCTTGATGCTTACCTGGGCGGTGAGAAGCACGACTGGGTGGACGCCTATGCCAAGGCCGTGGCCAAGGGCCAGGACAAGGCCGACGAGGCCTGGGCCAAGCACCAGAGCGCGCGCGACAAGGGCAGCAAGCCATCGCTGGCACTGGCCGGCTACACCGGCACGTTCCGCGACCGCTGGTATGGCGACATGCAGGTCAGTGCCGAGGGCAAGGGCCTGCGCCTGCGCTTCATGAAGACCGCGCAGCTGAGCGGGCGCCTGGAGCATTGGCAGCATGACACCTTCATCGTGCGCTGGGACGACCGTTCGCTCAACGCCGACGCGTTCGTGAACTTCAGCCTGGATCCGGACGGCAAGGTGCGCGAGGTGCGCATGCAGTCGATCTCCGACCTGACCGATTTCAGCTTCGATTTCCAGGACCTGCTGTTCACCCCGGTGAAATGACGCCGCCGGGCGTGGCCCGGCGCTGCCGTTTGACGAATCCCATCGGTAGTGCCGGCCGCTGGCCGGCAACCTGATGATCCCCGGAAGCGTCGCGAGGGGGCCGGCCAGCGGCCGGCACTACCGGAACCGCGGTGATCATCGGCTGGCGTACACACGCGGCGTGGGATACTCCGCCGGCTATTGATGGCGAGGGAATGCGATGTTCCGTTGGTTTGAATCCCTGATTCCGGTGTTCCCTCCCGTGGACGGGCGCATGCCGCCGCGCAAGGTGCTGCCGTTCTACCTGCACTACCTGCGCCCGGTGTGGCCGGTGCTGCTGGCCACCCTGATCGCCGGCCTGCTGCTGGCGCTGGTGGAAGTGGCGATGTTCGATTACCTGGGCCGCATCGTCGACATGGTCGCCGAGCAGCCGGGGGCCGATTTCTTCAAGCGCCATGCCAATGAGCTGGGCTGGATGCTGTTCATCACGGTCATCGCGCGGCCAATCCTGGTCGGCCTGCACAACCTGCTGGTCAACCAGGCCATCGTGCCTGGCCTGAGCAACCGCTCGCGCTGGCTGATGCACAACTACGTGGTGCGGCAGAGCCTGAACTTCTTCCAGAACGACTTCGCCGGCAGCGTGGCCAACCGGGTGATGCAGACCGGTACCTCGCTGCGCGAATCGGCAGTGCAGATGGTCGACTCGCTCTGGTACATCGTGGTCTACACCGGCACCGCGCTGTACCTGTTCGCGCAGGCGGACTGGCGGCTGATGGTGCCGTTGATCCTGTGGCTGCTGGCCTATGCAGTGATCCTGGCCTACTTCGTTCCGCGCGCGAAGGAACGCGCATGGATCGCCTCCGAAGCGCGTTCCAAGGCGATGGGCCGCATCGTTGATGGCTACACCAACATTCCCACGTTGAAGCTGTTCGCCCATGGCGGACGCGAGCAGGCCTATGTGGCCGAGTCGATCCAGGAACTGGCGGTCAAGCACCGTGCGCAGACCCGCATCACCACCGGCATGGACCTGACCATCGCCATCGTCAACGGTTTCCTGATTGCCGGTACCTGTGGGCTCGCGCTGTGGCTGTGGAACGGTGGCCACATCACTGTTGGCGCGATCACGCTGGCGACCGGCCTGGTGATCCGCATCCACAACATGTCCGGCTGGATCATGTGGACCATCAACGGCATCTTCGAGGACATCGGTACGGTGCAGGATGGCATCACTACCATCGCCCAGCCGCTGACCGTGCAGGACCGCGAGGATGCGGTGCCGTTGCAGGTGACCCGTGGTGGCGTGCACTTCCAGGACATCCACTTCCACTACGGCAAGAAGGGCGGTGTGATTGCCGGACTGGACCTGGTGGTGAAGCCGGGCGAGAAGATCGGCCTGGTCGGTCCTTCCGGTGCCGGCAAGTCGACCCTGGTCAACGTGCTGCTGCGCCTGTACGACCTGGAAAGCGGCCGCATCCTGATCGACGATCAGGACATCGCCCATGTCACCCAGGAGAGCCTGCGCCAGCAGATCGGCGTGGTCACCCAGGACACCTCGCTGCTGCATCGCTCGATCCGCGACAACCTGCTGTATGGCCGCCCCGATGCCACTGACGAGCAGCTGCATGCCGCCGTGGCCAAGGCGCGCGCCGCAGCCTTCATCGATACGCTGGTGGACGGGCAGGGCCGGCGTGGCTACGACGCGCACGTGGGCGAGCGCGGCGTGAAGCTGTCCGGTGGTCAGCGCCAGCGCATCGCCATCGCCCGCGTGCTGCTGAAGGACGCACCGATCCTGGTGCTGGATGAGGCGACCTCGGCGCTGGACTCGGAAGTGGAAGCGGCGATCCAGGACAGCCTGGATCAGCTGATGGGCGGCAAGACGGTGATCGCGATCGCGCACCGGTTGTCGACCATCGCACGCATGGACCGGCTGGTGGTGATGGACCAGGGCCGCATTGTCGAGACCGGCACCCATGCGGACCTGATTGCGGCCGGTGGCCTGTACGCGCGCTTGTGGGCGCGGCAGACTGGTGGTTTTGTGGCTGCAGACCAGTAGATCCACGCCATGCGTGGATGCATCCCTTGGGGTCGGAGACCCGCATGATTCGTTCTCTACGCCCCCTACTGCTGGCGCTGGTGCTGGCACTGGTCGCCACTGCCGCAGCCGCTGCATCGCCATCAGTGGAAGGCGAAGCCCTCGAGCAGGTCATCCTTCTCAGCCGCCACAACCTGCGCGCACCGGTGGTGGCATCGGGCGCGTTGGCCAATGCGACTCCGGAGCGCTGGCCGAGCTGGGACGTAGGCGCCGGCGAGCTGACCAACAAGGGCGGCGTGCTGGAGATCTACATGGGCCGTTACATCGGCCAGTGGCTGCGGCAGGCAAAGTTGCTGCCGGCAACGGGCTGCCCGCAGCCGAGCGACTTCCACGCGCACGCCAACAGCCTGCAGCGCACCCAGGCCACCGCGCAGTTTTTCGTTGCCGGTGCGTTCCCGGGCTGCCACGTGACGGTGGAACAGCGCATGCCGCTGGGCACGATGGATCCGTTGTTCAATCCGGTGATCCACAACGGTGATGCGGCCTTCCGCGAACGCGCGTTGTCGGCGATGCAACAGGCGCAGGCCGCATCGGATCTGGCACCGGCGTTGGCGGCGGTGGAGGCGATCACCCGCTACCCGCAGTCGGCTGCGTGCGCAGGCCGCAGCGAATGCCACCTGACGCCGGCCGATTCCATTTTCAGCGCAGAGCCGGGCAAAGAACCGCGTACTTCCGGTTCGCTGGCCCTGGCAAGCGGGTTGGTCGATGCCTTGTTGATGGAGCACTACCAGGGAAGTGGCATCCCCCGCGAAGGCTGGGGCCGATTGAACACGGAGGCCAAATGGCAGGCGCTGGCGCAGGTCCGCAACCGCTACCAGGACATCCTGTTCGGAACACCCGAGGTGGCGCGTGACGTGGCCGCGCCGCTTTTGGCAAGAATAAAAGGGCTGTTCGAAGATCCGGCGTCACCGAAGGTGAGCCTGCTGGTCGGCCACGATTCCAACATCGGTTCCGTGCTGGCGGCGCTGGGAATCACGGACTACACGTTGCCGGGCCAGTATGAGAAGACACCGATCGGCGGCCTGCTGCAGTTCGAGCGCTGGCGCGACCGCCAAAGCGGTGGCGAGCGCTTCCGCCTGGCCTACGTCTACCCGACCACCGCGCAACTGCGAGATGCGCTGCCGTTGAGCGATGTACAGCCACCCGTTCGGGTGGAGCTCGCGCTTCCCGGGTGTGGGCAGAATGGATGCAGTGACGTGCAGTTCGAGCGCGTGCTGCATCGCGCGCTGAATTGAATGCCATCCACGCATGGCGTGGATGGGTCCATCCCGGGACGCCGAACAGAAAACGGCCCGGGTTTCCCCGGGCCGTTCTGCTTCCGCTCACACCTGCGCGATCACTCGATCGGCTGGTCCAGCATCAGCTGGCGTGCGAAACGCACCGGCGGCGCGCCGTAGGACAGCATCTGGTCGTGATAGGCCTTGAGGTTGAACTTGTCGCCCAGCTTGTCCTGCATCGCCTTGCGGGTGTCGAAGTGTTCCTGCGCACCGACGAAGTAGGTCGGCAGCTGTGCCGAGGTCAGCTGCGCGCGCACCCACTTGCCCGAGGCTTCGCTTTCCTGCTGGAAGGCATCGTGGGTCATCAGGTGCATCGCCTTTTCGCGATCCCAGTTGTCCACGTGTACGCCCTGGTCGAGGATCGCGTTGGAGATCGTGCGCAGGTAGAACTTCAGCTGCACCAGGTGGAACAGCGGGTCGTTGTTGAGGTAACCCTGCTCCTGCATCATGCGCTCGGTGTAGACCGCCCAGCCTTCGGCGAACAGGCCCGAACGCAGCACCGCACGCAGGGTGGAGGGGAACTTGGCCGAATGCCAGCCTTCCAGGTAGTGGCCCGGGGTGCCTTCGTGGATGCTCAGCAGGTGGATCATGCGCGAGTTGTACTCACGCAGGAACGAGTCGACCTGCTTGTCGTTCCAGTCGTCCGGAATCGGCGAGACGGCGTAGAAGGTCTTCAGGTTCTTGTCCAGCGGGCCCGGCGAATCGCAGTAGGCCACGGCCACGCCGCGCTGGAATTCCGGCATCAGGATGATGTCCACCGGCGCGTCGGGCAGGGTCATCAGGTCGTGCTCGCGCACGAACGCGGTGGACTGCTCCAGTGCGGCCTTGGCATCGTCGACCACCTTGTCGCGCGCCGGCTTGTCGGCGTAGGCCAGCTCCAGCGCGGCCTCGATCGCCTTCTGCTGCTGCTCGTCGGTCGGCTGTGCCGGCATCTCCGGTGCGCCCGGCTTGTCCTTCAGCACGGTCTGCGCGATGCCGTACATGTCTTCGCGCACGCGCTTGAGTTCGGCGCGTGCTCGCTCGCCGATCTCCTGGCGCGACAGCGACGAGTTCAGCGCGAACTTCAGCTTCTGGTCGTACTTTTCCGCACCGATGCGGAAGTCGCCCTTGGCGTTCGGCACCAGGGTCTTGTCCAGCCAGGTCTGCTGTTCGTCCACCGCCTTCTTCAGGCCATCGATGGCGGCCTGCAGGCGCTGCTGGTCGGCCTGCGGCAGTTCGCCGATGTGCGGGGTGATGAAGGTATCGACGATGCTGAGGATGCCCTTGTTCTGCTTGGCCACCGTCTCGGCATGGATCTTCGGCACGCGGGCCGGATCCAGGTTCTCGCGGGCCTGGGCGAAGATCGCCGGCAGCTTCTCCATGCGCGCGGTGGCCGACTTCAGGCGCTCGGGCAGCGGTGCGAACTCACGGGCCATCAGGCCGTAGATCGCGCTGCCGGCCACGCCGTTGTACAGCTGCGGGTCCCACTTGCCGGACTGCATGACCTCGGCATTCCAGATCTCGGACTGCAGCTGGTTGCGCAGGATCGCCGCGTCCACCTGGTTTTCGCGGCCGAGCTTGGCCACCTCGATCTTGTCCAGCTCGCCCAGCAGCGCCTTGTAGGCGGCCAGGGTCTTCTGCTGGCCGGCGGCACTGAGGTCATCCAGTTCGCTGTCGTAGCGGTGGTCACCGATCTGGGTGGCGCTGACCGGCGACAGCTGCATCCAGGTGTCCAGGGCGCGCTTGGAAAGATCGGCGAAGGCGGCATCGACCGCCGCGTCGCCGGCCTGCTGGCTGGCGGCCGGGGTGGAAGCGTTGGTCGGGGCGTCGGCCGGCTGGCAACCGGCCAGGGCGGCGACCAGGGCGAGGGCAAGAAGATGCGGGCGCATCGGCGTTCCTGTACTGGGGTCAATTCCCGAGCATAGGCCTCCGGGGCTGCTTTGTCCCCGTGCCATAGGATTACCATGGGCACTGACAAGGACCCTCCAGCGGAGCGCAGGACATGGAATACCAGGGAAGCTGCCATTGCGGCAGGATCGCATTCACCGTACAGGCCGAGGCGCCGATCAGCGACGTCATCGACTGCAACTGCTCGATGTGCCGTCGCCGCGGCAGCCTGCTGTGGTTTGCCCCGCGCGAGGCGTTCCAGCTGAGCACCAATCCCGCGGATGTGGCCACCTACCACTTCAACAAAGCCCACATCGATCATCACCACTGCCGCGAGTGCGGCGTCGCTCCCTACAGCGAAGCGGTGGACCCGCGCACCGGTACGCCGATGGTGGCGGTGAACGTGCGCTGCGTACCGCAGGTGGACCTGGCCACGCTGGCGGTGATGTCCTACGACGGAGCGGCACTGTGACGCCGCTGCGCGCGTGGACGCGTGTGGTGGCAATGCCGGTGCTGCTGCTGGCGCTGGCGGCCTGTGCCAAGAACGGCGAGAGGGCGCAGGAGGCGGGTGCGGCCGCTGCCGATGCTGCTGTCGCTTCGCCGGAAGGTGCGTTCCTGGCCTACGAGCATGACGTGCAGATCCAGCTGGAAGCGGCGCAGATCGCTGTGCGCATCCAGCAGGTGGCGCAGGCCTGCCAGAGCGCGAAGTTCGGTGACTGCGCGGTGCTGCAGGTCGATCAACGCAGTGGCGAGCAACCCAGCGGTGAGGTCAAGGTACGCATCGCGCCGAAGGGCACCGAGCCACTGATCGCGATGGCCGGTGAGGGGGGCACGCTGCAGTCGCGTAACACGCGCGCCGAAGATCTCGCGCAGCAGGTCGCCGACACCGCACTGACCAAGGCGCGGTTGGAGAAGGAACATGCGCGGCTGCTGTCCTACCAGGACCGCAAGGACCTGAAGATCGAAGACCTGATGGCGATCACCACGCGCCTGTCGGAGATCGAAGCGGGCGTCGAGCAGGCCAACAAGGATTCTGCGCAGCAGCGCCGGCGCATCGATACCCAGCTGGTGACGATGCACTTCGACACCACCTCGGGCCAGCGCAGCCGCAGCGAGATTGGCGAGGCGCTGAGCGAATCGGGCAGCATCCTCAGCACCAGTATTGCGTTCCTGATCCGCGCCGCGGCCGCGCTGCTGCCGGTAGCGGTGCTGGCGTTGATCGCGGCCTGGGGTGTGCGGGCGTGGTGGCGTCGCCGCCGTCGCAAACTACCGCCCACCCTTTGAGGACAAGGTTGATGCCGGCAGCCAGCCGGCATCAGCCCTCGTCGGTCTCGTACTCGACGAACACATCCAGCTCCAGCGCCAGTTCCTGCACCGCATCGCGCACCTTCTGCGCGGTGCTTTCGTTGCCGACTTCCACCTCCAGTTCGTGGATGCCCGGGCCGATGTCATCGGACAGCCCGGCCGAACTGGAATCGTCGTCGTCCATGTGCGGCATCAGGTCGTCGGTTTCCTCGACATGTTCGATGCCGTCCAGGCCGAGCAGCAGGTCGCTGATGGCACGGGCGTCGTCTTCGGTTCCGGTGATGCGCAGTCGCAGCATGGCCATGGCGTCGATACGGTGTGGGGTTGCCAGCAGCCTAGCCAGCGTGAAGCAAAGAACGGGTGAGGGCGCAGTCAGGCGCGTGTGGCCGGGCGCCCGAGCAGGCTGTCCGGCAACGCGGGAATCGGCGTGCGTTCGTCCTGCGCCTGCTCCAGCAACCAGTCGATGAACAGGCGCGCGGCGTGGCTCGGCGGTTGCCCTTCGGCATGCACCACGTGATACGCGTAGCGCGCCTTCAGCGCCGGGCCGGGCAGGCGTACCACTTCGTAGCGCTGCAGGTAGGGCTGCGCGATGTGGGTACGTGCCAGCACCGCGCCCATGCCGTACACCGCGGCACGCATCGCATCGGTACTGTCGGCGAAGGTGTGCATCGGCGGCAGTGGCGAGGGTGGGCGCACGCCGGCATGGCGGAACCAGTCACGCCAGCCCTGCGGCGACAGATCGGTCAGCAGCGGCAGGTCGGCGATGCGCGCCGGATCGACCAGCGTTTCAACCCCGGCCAGCGCCGGCGAGGCCACCGGGAACAGGTAGTCATCCATCAGGTGCTGTGCACGCAGGCCCGGCCACTGGCCCAGGCCATAGCGGATGCCGACTTCCGGGCCGTTGTCGTCGTAGCGATCCAGCCCGCTGCCCGTGTGCAGTTCGATGCGGATGTGCGGATGGGCCTGGGTGAAGCGTGGCAGCCGTGGCAGCAGCCAGCAGTAGGACAGCGAGCGCAGCGTGGTGATCCGCAGCGGCACGCTGTCGGCATCCGGCTGCAGGTGATGGGCGACGGCCGCGACATCGGAGAAGGCGGCGCTGGCGGCGTCGGCCAGCTGCCGGCCCTCGGCAGTCAGGCGCACGCCGCGGGCGTGGCGCAGGAACAGCCGGGTTTCCAGCACCTCCTCCAGCCGGCGCACATGGTGGCTGACCGCGCTGGCGGTCAGGTGCAGCTCCTGGGCGGCCTGGGCGAAGTTCTGGTGGCGCGCGGCGACCGCGAACACGGCCAGTGCGGGGAGCAGGGAAGGGCGTAGCTGCATGTCGAGCCTCAAGCCATATTTGTGGCTGGCAGCGATACTACGCGCTTGTGTGGCGGGCGTCTGCGCCTGATCCTGTCTGCCTTGGCGAGGAACAGACGATGGACGGAGGCAGGGCATGAATGCGGTCCCACAGGCGGCCGAGCGCGACTGGCGCACGCCGCTGGAATTGACCCTGCTGGGCGCCATCTGGGGCTGCTCGTTCCTGTTCATGCGGGTGGCGGTGCCGTCGTTCGGCCCGTTCGCGCTGGTCGAGGTGCGGCTGGTGCTGGGCGCGCTGGTGCTGCTGCCGTTCCTGTGGCGCGCCCGCGCACAGTTCCCGCCGCGGCGCTGGCTGTGGCTGGCACCGATCGGCCTGATCAACTCGGCGCTGCCGTTCGTGCTGTTCGCCTATGCCGCCGAACAGGCACCGGCCGCGATCGGTGCGATCTGCAATGCGATGACCGTGCTGTTCGCCGCGCTGATCGCCTTCCTGTTCTTCGGCGAGAAGATCGGCATGCGCCGTGCTGGCGCGTTGCTGGTCGGATTCGCCGGCGTGGTGGTACTGGCCACGGCCAAGGTCTCTGGCCTGAGTATCGGCACCGCGGTGCTGGCCGGTGCGGCGGCCTCGCTGCTGTACGGTCTGGGCGTGAACCTGGTGAAGCGGCACATGACCGGGCTGCCGTCGGCGGCCGCGGCGGCGGCAACGCTGTCCTGTGCTTCGCTGTGGATGCTGCCGATGGCGGTCAGCCACTGGCCGCAGGCGGCGATTCCGGCCAAGGCCTGGGGCGCAGCGATCGCGCTTGGCGTGGCCTGCACCGGGCTGGCGTTCCTGATGTTCTATCGTTTGATCGGCCGTATCGGCCCGTCGCGTGCGTCGACCGTGACCTATCTGATTCCGCTGTTCGGCGCGGCGTTTGCGTGGTTGTTCCTCGGGGAAGCGGTGACGGTGCAGATGCTGATTGCCGGTGCGTTGATCCTGGGGAGCGTGGCGGTGAGTCAGAAGGGTTGAGGTGTTTTGCACGTGGCGCGTGCTGAAGGCGCTTCATCGTTCATGGGCGTTACTTTTCTTTGTACGCAAAGAAAAGTAACCAAAAGAAACGTTCCGCCGGTCACGAGCCGATGCGCGTTGCGCATCGGTGCCCTGCGCTCCTCGGCCCGTCGAGGGACGGCGCGGGAACTCGCTGCGCTCAGACACCCGCGCCTCTTCGCCCTCGCCGGACCTGCGGTGCTCGGCTCGCTCAAGGCGGACCCAGATCAAAGGCCACAGCTGCACCCAGTAGATCCACGCCATGCGTGGATGCCTTTGCGGTTGATCTTGACCTTCCAGTCCGCCTTGAGCGAGCCGAGCATCGCAGGGGAATCAGGGGCGAAGAGGTGCCGATGTCCTGTAGAGCCGACTGCTAGTCGGCTGACTTCCTCGCGCCGCCCCCTGATTCACCGAGAAGCGCAGGGGACCGGCGTGCGAAGCACGGCGGCTCGCGACCTGGCGGCGCGTTTCTTTTGGTTACTTTTCTTTTCGCGCGAAAAGAAAAGTGACGCCCATGAACGATGAAGCACCTTCAGCACGCGCCACGCGCAGAACCCGCGACGGCGTTACTTCACCGGCACCGGAATATTGCACAGGTCGATATGCCCCGCCGGGCGCTTGTAGAAATCGTCCACACGATTGCGTCGCGCTTCGACCGTATCGGCGAACGTCTTTGAATCAGTACGCAGTACCTGGATCGGCGTGCGCTCGGCCACCGGCACATCGCTGGCACGGCGGATAGACACGATCGGCGTGCGCAGCTTCGGGTCGGCATAGAAACCCATCGGCGCCGGGCCGCGCGGGGTTGCACTGAGCAGTTCCATGCCCTTCAACACGCGACCGACCAGGGTGATGTTGCGGTCCAGCTGGCGCGGCGACTGGCCGGTCACCACATAGAGTTCGGCGCCGATGCTGCTGTCTTCCTCGTTGCTGCGGCCGGCGCCCAGCATGCCGTAGCAGTGCGCCAGCCAGGCCTTGCCGGCCTGCGGGTCTTGGCCGACCGGGAAGCCGTCGACGAAACCGGTCTGCGCGGCCCAGCCATCGCGATCCGGCAGCACGCTGACCTTCAGGCCGGCGCTGGCGCGTTCGAATTCGGCCGGCAGCTTGCGCGCGGCGCTGCCGAACGGCTTGGCCTTGGCGGCGTCATCGGCATCGGCATCGCCGAACTGCACCACGAAGTTGTCCTGCGAGCGGTAGATGCTGGTGCCGTCCCAGAAGTGCTCGCGGGCGAAGGTCTGGATGTTGGCGACATGGCGCGGGGCGAACTGCGGCGCCAGCTCGATGATCACCCGCCCGGCCGGCAGGTCCATGTACAGCAGGTTGGCCGGGTCCGGGGTGCGCCAGTCGCTGGCCGCCGAAGCATCAAGAATCTGCTGCGGGCTGCGGTAGGGCGTGGCCGCGCCGGCCAGGACGGGCAGCAGGCAGGACAGGGCGAGGGCGGTCAGGGCAAGGCGACGGCGGTGCGGCATGGGAACCCCGGAACATGAACGAGGCTTCGATTCTGCGTGAGCGGCCCGGCCACGCCAACCGGCAGAGTGACTAACGACACATTCGCTATACCGAACTTCGCACTACTGTGGACTTCAACGTAGTGGAGGGCCGGTCATGTCCGAGGACGATGTCCAGCTGAAGAAGTTCCAGAAGGAACTCAGCGCCGGAACGGTGTCGCTGGCCCTGCTGGCGGTGCTGGCCCGGGCCGGGGAGCCGCTGTACGGCTACCTCATTGCCAAGGAGCTGGAGCGGGTGGGCGAGGGCGTGCTGAGCGGCAAGCAGAGCGCGCTGTACCCGGTGCTGCGCAATCTGGAGGGCGCTGGCCTGCTGGAAAGCCATGTGGAGCCGTCCAGCAGCGGGCCGCCGCGGCGCTACTACCGCATCAATGAACGTGGCCGCGAGGTGTTGGCGCAATGGCGCCAGGCCTGGCAGGCCACCCGCGATTCCGTCGATTCCGTGTTGGAGGGGGTACCACAATGAACGACCCGAGCCTGGCAGGCCGAGCCCTGCCCACGACCATCCCGCAGTACCTGGCGCAGCTGCGCGCGGCGCTGGAAGGCGCCGACCCGGCGATGGTGCAGGACGCGCTGTACGACGCCGAGGAGTACCTGCGTTCGGAGTTGGCCGCGCAGCCCGGCCGCAGCGAGGCCGAGGTGATCGCTGACGTCGCCGGCAGCTATGGCGCGCCGGACGAAGTGGCCGAGATCTACCGCGAGACCGAAGTGACGGTGAATCGCGCGTTGCGCACACCACGTGCGGATACCGCGCCGGTGCTGCGTGCTGCGGCGGAAGCCAGTGGCGTCGAGCCGGCCGCACCGCCGCCGGTGCCGGTGCAGCGCTCGCTGCTGACGCGCTTCTTCGGTGTGGTGACCGATCCACATACCTACGGCGCGCTGTTCTACATGCTGCTGTCGCTGGCCACCGGCACCTTCTTCTTCACCTGGGTGGTGACTGGCCTGTCGCTGTCGCTGGGCCTGCTGATCCTGATCATCGGCATCCCGCTGACCGTGCTGTTCTTCGGCTCGGTGCGCGGGCTGGCGTTGCTGGAAGGGCGGCTGGTGGAAGCGCTGCTGGGCGAGCGCATGCCACGTCGTCCGCAGTACACCGACCGCAGCCGCACGTGGCTGCAGCGCATCGGCGACATGTTCACCGACGGCCGCACCTGGCTGACCCTGCTGTACTTCGTGCTGATGCTGCCGCTGGGCGTGATCTACTTCACCATCGCGGTGACGTTGCTGTCGCTGTCGCTGAGCCTGATCTGGGCGCCGGTCGCGGCGATCTTCAGTGGCGACATCCCCGGCGTGTACATCAACGACGTGAACGTACTGCCGATGGCGGCCTCGCCGCTGGTGGCAATCGCCGTTGCCGCGGCGGGGGCGCTGCTGCTGCTGCTGACGATGCATCTGGCACGCGGCATCGGCAAGCTGCATGGGCTGATCGCCAAGAACCTGCTCGTGCGGCTGTAAGCGGGTGCGGACGCTCCGGTAGGTGCCAACCTTGGTTGGCACGATCCATCAGTGCAGAGGCGCTTGGCGGAATTCGCTTTGGTAGGTGCCAACCTTGGTTGGCACAATCCTTCAGATACCGGGATTCAGGGTAGAGCGCCAACCAAGGTTGGCATCTACCAGGGCATACCGACCAAGGTCGGCACCCACCCTGGGCGAGTTACCCCGCCTTTCGCCGCAACGGGGTGACGTTGCTCTTCTTCTTCGTGACCTTCGCCGCCGGTGCTTCGGCATGCGCGGCGAAGAAGTCGCGCACCTTCGGGTACACGACTTCGCGCCAGCGACGGCCGCTGAAGATGCCGTAGTGGCCGGCACCTTCGACGATGAAATGCTCACGGCGGCCAGCGTCGATGCCGGTGCACAGCGCCTGCGCGGCTTCGGTCTGGCCGAGGCCGGCGATGTCGTCCAGCTCACCCTCGATGCTCAGCAGCGCGGTATCGCGGATCGCCGACGGATCGACCTTCTCGCCATTGACCACCCACTCGCCACGCGGCAGCAGGAAGTCCTGGAACACCACGCGGATGGTATCCAGGTAGTACTTGGCCGGCATGTCCAGCACCGCGTTGTACTCGTCGTAGAAACGACGGTGCGCGTCGGCGTCTTCCAGGTCGCCCTTGACCAGGTCGGTGTAGAAATCCCAGTGTGAGCTGAAGTGGCGGCTCGGGTTCATCGACAGGAACCCGGCGTGCTGCAGGAAGCCCGGGTACACGCGACGGCCGGCGCCGGGATAGCTGGCCGGCACGGTGTGGATGACGTTGTTCTCGAACCACGACAGCGGGTTCTGCGTGGCCAGGTTGTTCACTGCGGTCGGGCTGCAGCGTGCATCGATCGGGCCACCCATCATCACCAGCGTGCGCGGCGTCGGCTCGCCACGGCTGGCCATCAGCGAAACCGCAGCCAGCACCGGCACGGTCGGCTGGCACACGCTGACCACGTGCAGGCGCTCCACGCCGAGGTGGCGGATGAACTCCTGGATGTAGGCGATGTAGTCGTCCAGGCCGAACTCGCCTTCGCTGGCCGGCACCATGCGCGCGTCGACCCAGTCGGTCACATACACGCGGTGGTCGCGCAGCAGCGTGCGCACGGTGTCGCGCAGCAGCGTGGCGTGGTGGCCGGACAGCGGCGCCACCACCAGCACGAACGGCTGGTTGAGCATGGTGTGCAGCTGGTCGGCTTCATTGCTGTGGCGCTTGAAGCGCAGCAGCTTGCAGAACGGCTTGCTCACTTCCTCGTGCACGACGATCGGCACGCGCTCGCCATCGACGTCGATTTCGTTGATGCCCCACTCGGGCTTCTCGTAATCCTTGCCGATGCGATGGAAGAGTTCATTGACCGCCGCCAGGCGATCAGCGCCGGGCATCTGCGACCACCAGTGGCCCTGGTTGGCGAAGAACCTGGCGTTGGCCTGGGCCTGGTGCACCCAGGGGGCGAGCAGGTTGCGGGTCAGTTCGTGCAGTTGATAGAGCATGACGACCGAATATGTATGGTCATATGTTGCCGCGCAGCATATCCCATCCGGGTGTCCCGCAGGTTAAGTTGGCTGAAAATAATGAATCCGGATTCACATCCGTTCCAGCGCGGCCGCATCGCCTGCCAGGGCGGGACCGAGCCAGCAATGCGACCCTACCGGCTGCAGACCGTGCCGGGCCAGCGTCCGCCGGTACCAGCGCGCCGGGCGGGCCTGGAAACCCTCGTGGTCGCCCTCGAACGCGTCCTCGGCGGCGAAGGTCTCCAGGAAGGCCACGCCGCCGGTCAGCTCCGCCACGCCGGCCAGTCCGGCACGCAGCTCACGGTCGGGCACGTAGTGCATCACGTCCGAGCAGATCAGCAGGTCGACCGGGGCGCAGGGCCGCAGCCAGGCGAAATCACCGAAGCGGGCCAGGTGCAGGTTGCGGGTGCGGCCGTAGCGGCGCACAGCGTACTCGCTGCTGTCGAAGCCGAGGTATTCGACCTTCGGACGCAGCTTCAGCAGCGGCGCGCGCCAGGCGCCTTCGCCGCAGCCGATATCCAGCACGCTGCGGATCGGTCGCTCCAGGTAGTACTCGGCGCTGGCCACAGCCAATGCCACCTTGCGTGCCAGGCGGGCGCTGCCACCGATGTCGGCACGGCGGTACCAGCGTTGGAAGTAGGCGGCGTCGTAGGTCTTGTCCATGGGGCGGTGCACGATCGGGGAAAACGGCGCTTATCGTACGGCGTTGCGGCGTGCCATGCGTCGATGTGTCGCGGCGTGCGTGCCTGCGGCGGCCTTGCCACGGCATGCGAGAATGGCCGCCAACCTACGCCAGCCGCCGGAGCGAGCGCATGCAGAGCTATTACTGGGTCAAGACCTTCCACATCGTGTTCGTGGTGGCGTGGATGGCGACGGTGTTCTACCTGCCGCGCATCCTGGTGAACCTGGCCGAGACCGCAGGCCAGCCGGCGGTGACCGAGCGCCTGCAGCTGATGGGCCTGCGCCTGTACCGTTTCGGCCACTCGATGTTCGGTCTGGCGTTCCTGCTGGGCCTGGTGCTGTGGCTGGGCTACAAGGTCATTCCGGATTTCCCGACGATGGTTGCCTCGGGCGGCGCCGGTTGGCTGCATGCCAAGCTGGGGCTGGTGGTGCTGCTGCTGGTGTACTTCAGCTGGATCGGGCGCCTGCTCAAGGGCGTGGCCAAGGGCAGGGCGCTGCCGTCGTCGCGCGCGCTGCGCTGGATCAACGAGATCCCGTTGCTGGCCTTCATCCCGATCGTGTGGCTGGTGCTGGCCAAGCCGTTCTGAGATCCCGCTATCCGTAGAGCCATGCTTGGCTCTACGGGGGCGCGTGATTCTTCGCCAAAGCATAGGCATCCACGCATGGCGTGGATCTACTGGGGGCAGCTGTGGCTTTTGATGTTCAGGTCCGCCATGAGCGAGCCGAGCATCGCAGGTGAAACAGGGGCGAAGAGGCGCTGATGTCCTGTAGTGCCGACTGCTAGTCGGCTGACTTCTGCGCGCCGTCCCCTGATTCACCGAGAAGCGCAGGGAACCGGTGCAAGGCACCGGCTCGCGTTCGGCGGCGTGTTCTTTGGTTACTTTCTTGCACGAGCAAGAAAGTAACAAGCCGATGAATCAGGCCGCTTCGTACGTGCCGTAGCTGCGCAGGCGGGCGTAGCGCTGTTCCAGCAGCTGCTCGGTGGACAGCTTGTCCAGCGCGTCCAGCTCGTTCAGCAGCACCGCCTTCAGGCGCTTGGCCATCTGCGTCGGGTTGCGGTGGGCGCCGCCGGTCGGCTCGCGCACGACCTTGTCGACCAGGCCCAGGCTCTTCAGGCGCGGGGCGGTCAGGCCCAGCTGTTCGGCGGCATCCTTGGCCTTGCCGGCATCCTTCCACAGGATCGAGGCGCAGCCTTCCGGGGTGATGGTCGAGTACACCGAGTACTCCAGCATCACGGTGCGGTCGCCCACGCCCAGCGCCAGCGCGCCGCCGGAGCCACCTTCACCGATCACGGTGCAGATGATCGGCACCTTCAGTTCGGCCATCTCGATCAGGTTGCGTGCGATCGCTTCGGACTGGCCGCGCGATTCGGCATCGATGCCCGGCCAGGCGCCGGCGGTGTCGATCAGGGTCAGCACCGGCAGGCCGAAGCGCTCGGCCATCTTCATCAGGCGCAGGGCCTTGCGGTAGCCCTCCGGCTTGGGCATGCCGAAGTTGCGCTTGATCTTTTCCTTGGTGTCACGGCCCTTCTGGTGGCCGATCACCATCACTGCACGGCCGTTGATGCGTGCCAAGCCGCCCATGATCGCCTTGTCGTCGGCGAAGGCACGGTCGCCGGCCAGCTCCTGGAACTCATCGAACATGACGCGGAGGTAGTCTGCGGTGTACGGGCGCGACGGATGACGGGCCAGCTGCAGCACCTGCCACGAGGTCAGGTTGCGGAAGATCTGCGCGGTGCGCATGCGCAGCTTGTCCTGCAGCGCGTGCACTTCCGCCTCGACATTGACCGCCGGCCCGGCACTGGCGTTGCGCAGTTCCTGGATCTTGGCTTCCAGGTCGGCGATGGGTTGCTCGAAGTCGAGGTAGTTCGGATTCATCGGAAGCCGTCGTGTAAAGAAGAGGGGAATTCTAGCCGAATGCGTGCAAACCACCCGTACGCCTTCGTCTGGAAGGCGACGGTAGCGCAGCCGGGCAGGGGGCGCCAGTCAGCTCAGGGCACCACCAGGGCGCTGCGGCCCATCAGCTGGCTGCGCTGGGAAACGAAGTCGTTGTAGGCCTCGTTGGCCTCCCGGCCCAGCCCGCTGCCCAGGGTGGCGGTGGCCGAGGTGAAGGCCATCTGCGCGGCGAAGTCCTGCTTGCGCAGGGCCTTCTGTTCATCGGCGGTGGTGGCCTTCAGCCAGCGCGCATAG
Organism: Stenotrophomonas sp. FR024; assembly: GCF_047500745.2. Lineage (NCBI taxonomy): Bacteria > Pseudomonadati > Pseudomonadota > Gammaproteobacteria > Lysobacterales > Lysobacteraceae > Stenotrophomonas > Stenotrophomonas sp. FR024. Next base: position 290,659 of record NZ_JAXAXM020000002.1, on the reverse strand, counting down.
ACCTCACGCAGCGGCGCGGCATGAGCCTCGAAGGCCGGCACCAGCGCCGGCAGGCTGGCCGGGGCCGGTTCCAGGCTGAACGCCGGGGCCACGTAGCCGGCCGGCTGCTCGCGCTTGAACGCACCGGGCTCTCCCATGCCTTCTTCCACGTAAGCGATGAAGTCCGGCGCAGTGAACACCTTGGCCACGATCTGGCCACCGCTGGCGTCGACGTGGGCCACCACCTTTTCCTTCGGGAAGGGCTCGCGCACGCCGTAGGTCCAGGTCTTGTCGATGAACAGTTCGTGGCTCTTTTCGAACGGGCCTTCGAAGTCGACGCCGCCCAGCTCGATGCCGGCCTTGCCGGTGCCGAAGTTCTTCAGCTTGCTCTCGTCGGTGACGTAGATCTCGCGGGCGACCACGTACTCGCTCAGGGTCGGGTTGATCAGCCCGCCACGACCGTCGACGTAGACGATGAAGCGCACATCACCGAGCTTGTCGGTATGCAGGCGATGCTCGCCGACAGCGAGCGAGACCGGGCGCGAGCCCTGTGCGGCTACCGGCAGGTCCTTGCCATCGATGCTCAGTGCCAGCGGCGTGTCGGTCGGGTTGTCGATCTGGAACTCGACCTTCGAGGGCGAACAGGCGGCCAGGGCCAGCGCGGCGGCGAACGGGAACAGCAGGGTCTTCATCGGCAATCGTCCTTGATACATGGAACGGGAAAGCAGGGGGGTCAGCAAAACCAGGGAGCCAGCTTCAGCTGGCCCACGGCGGGCTGTAGCGCACCTTCAGGGTGCGCACGGCCGGGTCGGCGCGCAGCGCCTCCATCAGCTTGGAATCGATGCGTACCGCGCTCTGCCCGGACACATCGAGCATGCCGGCGACGCCGCCGTGCGGCCCCTTCAGCAGCAGGTCCAGGCGCAGCGGCGTGCGGCCGGGGCGATGGCGGTCGAGCAGGGCGTCGATGCGCTCCCAGACCGGGCGCTGCTGGCGCAGGTCCAGGCGCAGCGAGAGCCGGGTGGCGTAGTTGGCGCAGACTTCGTCGAAGTCCCAGCACTGGCGGATGCGCAGCGCGAAGCCGCCGTTGAACTCGTCCTCGCGCAGGCCACCTTTGACCACCAGGATGCGGTCCTTGGTCATCAGGTGGCCGAACTCGGCCATCGCGTCGGAGAATGCGCTGCACTCGACGCGGCCGCGGCCATCCTCGAGCTGGATGAAGATCTGGCTCTCGCCCTTGCGGCGCACGCCGACCACCTGGCCGGCCAGCACGGTCTGTACTTCCGGGCGCCAGCGCTTCTCGCCGCCGCCGCCGCCACTGTTGGCGCTCCAGATCTTCTCCACCGAGCCCAGGTCGTTGCCGACCAGGTCGCGCACATCGTCGCGCCAGGGATCGAACGGGTGGCCGCTGAGGTAGAAGCCCAGCGTGTCGCGCTCGCCGTTCAGGCGCTGCAGCAGCGGCCATTCCTCGGCTTCAGGCAGATCCAGCTGGATCGTGGTCGCGCTCGGGTCGGGGCCGCCGAACAGCGAGTTCTGCCCGGACGCACGTTCGCGCGCCATCTGGTCGGTGGCCTTGATCACTTCCGGCAGTTGCAGCATCAGGGACGCGCGGTTGTGGCCGAGCTCGTCCAGTGCGCCGCAGTTGATCATCGCTTCCAGCGTGCGCCGGTTGAGCTTGGCCGAGCCGACGCGGGTGCAGAAGTCGAGCAGGTCCTTGTAGTCGCCACCCTTCAGGCGTTCGTCCACGACGGCCTCGCAGGCACCCTGGCCGACGCCCTTGATCGCGCCAAGCCCGTACTGGATGGTGTCCGGGGTGACGGCTTCGAACATGAAGGCGGAGTGGTTCACCTTCGGCGGCAGCACGGTCAGGCCGAGGTTGCGCACCTCGTCGAGGAAGCCGACCACCTTCTCGGTGTTGTCCAGGTCCGAGGACAGCGTGGCCGCCATGAACTCGGCCGGGTAATGGCGCTTCAGCCATGCGGTCTGGTAGCTGACCAGCGCGTAGGCAGCGGCGTGCGACTTGTTGAAGCCGTAGCCGGCGAACTTCTCCATCAGGTCGAAGATCGCGTCGGCCTTGGCCTCGTCCACGCCGTCCTTGGCCGCGCCTTCGCGGAAGATCTCGCGGTGCTTGGCCATTTCGGCCGGCACCTTCTTGCCCATCGCGCGGCGCAGCAGGTCGGCGCCGCCCAGCGAGTAGCCGCCGACGATTTGCGCCATCTGCATCACCTGCTCCTGGTACACCATGATGCCGTAGGTGTCCTTCAGGATCGCTTCGGTGCGCGGATCGGGATAGATGATTTCTTCCTGGCCGTGCTTACGCGCGTTGAAGGACGGAATCAGGTCCATCGGGCCGGGGCGGTACAGCGACACCAGCGCGATCAGGTCTTCGAAACGGTCGGGGCGCGCGTCCTTCAGCAGGCGGCGCATGCCCGAGGATTCGAACTGGAACACCGCGCCGGTATTGCCGTTGGCAAAGATGTCCTTGTAGGTGGGCGTGTCGTCCAGCGGGATCGCGGCGATGTCCACCGGCGGAATGCCGGCGCGCTCATGGCGCTTGTTGATCGCCTTCACCGCCCAGTCGATGATGGTCAGCGTGCGCAGGCCGAGGAAGTCGAACTTCACCAGGCCCACTTCTTCCACGTCGTTCTTGTCGAACTGGGTGACCGGGTTCTTGCCGAGTCCGTTCTCGTCGTGTTCGGCGTACAGCGGGCAGAACTCGCTCAGCGGCTCGGGCCCGATCACCACGCCACCGGCGTGCTTGCCGGCGTTGCGGGTCAGGTCTTCCAGCTGCAGCGCCAGGTCGATCAGGTCGCGGACATCGTCCTCGGTCTCGTAGCGCTGGATCAGTTCGGCCGAGGCCATTTCCGAGCTGGGACCCTCCTTGCCCTTGCCCAGCGCATCCTTCAGGTGGATGCCGAGGATGTTCGGGATCAGCTTGGAGACACCGTCCACCAGGCCGTACGGGAAACCGAGCACGCGGCCGGAGTCGCGCACCACCGCCTTGGCGGCCATGGTGCCGTAGGTGATGATCTGGCTGACGCGCTCGCGCCCGTACTTGCGCGCGACGTAGTCGATCACCTCGTCGCGGCGGTCCATGCAGAAGTCGATGTCGAAGTCGGGCATCGACACGCGTTCCGGATTGAGGAAGCGCTCGAACAGCAGGTTGTACGGCAGCGGGTCCAGATCGGTGATCTTCAGCGCCCAGGCCACCAGCGAACCGGCACCCGAACCGCGGCCGGGGCCGATCGGAATGCCCTGGTTCTTGCCCCACTGGATGAAGTCGGCCACGATCAGGAAGTAGCCCGGGAAGCCCATCTTGATGATGGTGTTGAGCTCGAACTCCAGGCGCTCGAAATACTCTTCGCGGGTCTTGCCCGGCGCCAGTGGATTCTTCTCCAGGCGCTCTTCCAGGCCATCGCGCGACATCTTCTGGATCCAGGTGTCCAGGGTCTCGTCGTCCGGCACCGGGTAGTTGGGCAGGAAGTAGGTGCCCAGCCGCATCTCGATGTTGCAGCGCTCGGCCAGCGCCAGCGTGTTGTCGATCGCATCGGGGATGTCGGCGAACAGCGCACACATCTCCTCGGCCGACTTCAGGTACTGCTGGTCGCTGTACTCGCGCGGGCGCTTGGGATCGTCCAGCACGCGGCCGGTGGAAATGCATACGCGCGCTTCGTGCGCGCTGAAATCCGTCGGCGACAGGAAGCGCACGTCGTTGCTGGCCACCACCGGCAGGCCACGCTGGCCGGCGGCCATCAGCGCGAACTGGTTGAAGGTTTCTTCGCCCTCGCGGCCGGTGCGGGTCAGCTCCAGGTGCAGGCCGTCGCCGAACACGCGTTGCCAGTCGGCCAGCTGCTGCTCCGCCAGTTCATGCTTGCCGTCCAACGCCAGGCGCCCGGCCAGGCTCTGCCGGCCAGCGAGTGCGAACAGGTTGGCGTTGCCGGCCTTCAGCCAGTCCGGGTGGATTGCCACGCCGCCTTCCGGGCGATGGCCTTCCATCCAGGCGCGGGTCAGCAGGCGCGACAGGCTCAGGTAGCCCTCACGGTCGCGGCACAGCAGGGTCATCCGCCACGGGTCCTGGCCTTCCTCGGCGATCAGTACATCGGCGCCGGCGATCGGCTTGATGCCCACGCCTTCGGCGGCCTTGTAGAACTTGACCAGGGCGAACAGGTTGTTGAGGTCGGTCACTGCCAGCGCGGGCAGGCCGAGCTCGACCGAGCGCGACAGCAGGTTGGCCTGCTTGGCCTTCTTCGGGTCCGCCTGGTCGGGCTTGGCCGGCACGCGGATGGTCGAGTCCGCCAGCGAGAACTCGGTGTGGACGTGGAGATGTACGAAGCGGGAGTTGGACATGCCGGACCAGGTTGGAGCGCGCGGGCCCCGGGTGCTGACGGAAGATCGTCGCCGGGGTCGGGATGCGCTGGAGTGCCCGGTCAGGGTAGCGAGGGCAGGGGGAAGCGACAAGGACTTGACGGTGCGCCGATTGCGCGAATGTCGCCGGGCATGGCCCGGCGCCAGCGGAGGCGTTCACATTGCCGTGAAAGCGCCGGACGATACCCGGCAGCCGTTGTTCAAGCGATGGCTGTGATCGTGGGGGCTGGCGCTGTTTCCAGGCACTCGCGCACCGGGGCGAAGCTGCGCCGGTGCTCCACGCAGGGGCCGTGCTCGCGCAGGGCGGCCAGGTGGGCCGGGGTGCCGTAGCCCTTGTGCTGCTCGAAGCCGTACTGCGGATGGCGGGCATGCACCTCCTGCATGTAGCGGTCGCGCGAGACCTTGGCCAGGATCGAGGCGGCCATGATCGCGCGGTCGATGCCATCGCCGCCGACCAGCGCCTGCGCCGGCAGTACCAGCCCCTTGGGCACCACGTTGCCATCGATGCGCGCGAAGCCGGCCACGTGGGCGACCGCTGCGACCACGTCGCGCATGCCCTGCAGGGTGGCCTGGTAGATGTTCAGACGGTCGATGGTGTCCACGTCCACCAGCACCACATGCCAGGCCAGGGCGCGCTCGATGATGCGGTCATGCAGCTGCTCGCGGCGCGCCGCGGTCAGCTGCTTGGAATCGTCCAGGCCGTTGATGCGCGGCCGTGCCGGGTCGAACACCACGGCCGCCACCGCGACCGGCCCGGCCAGCGGGCCACGACCGGCTTCGTCGACGCCGGCGACCAGGCGCTCCGGCTCGACCACCGCCGCGCCATCGAACAGGGTCAGGCTGGCCGCTGCGGCATGGCGGCGGCTCATGCCTGGGCCTGGTCGCGCATCAGCAGCTCGCCGACGGCGTCGGCGGCACGTGCCGACGCATTGCGGCGCAGGCGCTCATGCAGGCGGGCATAGGTGTCCTGCAGGTCGGTCACCCGCTGCGGGTGGTCGAACCATTGCTGGATGGCCGCAGCCAGCTTGTCCGGCGTGCAGTCATGCTGCATCAGCTCCGGTGCCAGGTCCTGGCCGGCCAGGATGTTGGGCAGGGCGAAGCGGTCGACCTTGATCAGGCCGAATGCCTTGACCAGACGGTAGGTCAGCTCGTTGACACGGTAGCCGACCACCATCGGCCGCTTCACCAGCATGGCCTCCAGGGTCGCGGTACCGGACGCCAGCACCACCACGTCGGCCGCGATCATGGCGTTGCGCGCCTGGCCGTCGAGCACATGCGAGTACGCGACCGGCAGCGCCGAGCGCGACAGCTGCTCTTCGATCAGCCGCTTGCATGCGGGGTTGGCGGCAGGCACCACCACGTGCAGGCCGGGGATGCGCTCGGAGACCTGCCAGGCGGCTTCGAAGAAGGGTTCACCGAGGCGCGAGATTTCGCCCAGGCGGCTGCCTGGCAACACCGCCAGCACCTTGGCCGACGTCGGCAGGCCAAGCGCGGCGCGCGCTTCCTCGCGGTTGCCCTGCAGGGGGATGTCATCGGCCATCGGATGGCCAACGAAACGCGCGTCGATGCCGTGCCTGGCATAGATGGGCGGTTCCATCGGGAACAGGCACAGCACCAGGTCGGCGCTGCTGCCGATCTTCTCGGCGCGCTTCTCGCGCCAGGCCCAGACCGAGGGGCTCACGTAATGCACGGTGCGCACGCCGCGCTGCTTCAGCCAGCGTTCGATGCCCAGGTTGAAGTCGGGCGCGTCGATGCCGATGAACACGTCCGGCTGCCATTCCAGCGCACGCTGGCGGAACGCGGAACGCAGTTTGAGCAGGCGTGGCAGATGGCGCAGTACTTCGGTCAGGCCCATCACCGCCAGCTCGCTGGCATCGTGCCAGGTCAGGCAGCCGGCGCTGCGCATGGCATCGCCACCGATGCCGGCGAACTCGGCATTCGGAAAGCGTGCCTTCAGTTCGCGCACCAGTCCCGCACCCAGCAGATCACCGGAGGCCTCACCGGCCACCAGCGCGATCCGCAACGGGCGCTCGCTGAGCACCCGCTGCGCGGGGACGCTGCCGGCCATCGAGGCCAGCGGAATCACGGCGGCGCCGGCCGGCGCCTGGCCGGTCGTGCTGCTCATCGCAGCAAGGGCCTCTCGGCGTGCTCGATGAAGTCCAGCATGGCCTTCACGTCATCGCTGTCGCGCGCCTGTTCGGTCAGCTGCACCTTGGCTTCGGCCAGTGGCAGGCCCGCCACGTACAGCGTGCGGTAGGCACGCTTGATGGCGGAAATGCGCTCGGCGTCGAAGCCGCGGCGCTTCAGGCCTTCGCTGTTGATGCCGCGCGGGCGGCCCAACGAATCGGTGCCGACCATGGTGAACGGCGGAACATCGCCATTGGTCAGCGCGCCCATGCCGAGGAAGGCATGCGCGCCGATCCGGCAGAACTGGTGGGCCCCGGCGAAGCCGCTGATGATCACGTAGTCACCCACGGTCACGTGGCCGGCCAGGGTGGTGTTGTTGGAGAACACGCAGAAGTTGCCGACATGGCAGTCATGCGCCACGTGCGTGTAGGCCAGCATCCAGTTGTCGTCGCCGATGGTGGTGATGCCGCCGCCGCCGCCGGTGCCACGGTTCAGCGTGACGAACTCGCGGAACACATTGCGGTCGCCGATCACCAGCTCGGTGCGCTCCCCTGCATACTTCTTGTCCTGCGGTTCGCCACCGACGGCTGCGTGGCCGATGAAGCGGTTGTCGCGGCCGATCTTCGTCGGGCCGTGGATGCTGCAGTGGGGGCCGATCACCGTGCCGGCACCGATTTCCACATCGGCCCCGATCAGGGTGAACGCGCCCACCTGGACGTCATCGGCCAGGCGCGCGGCCGGGTCGATGACGGCGGTCGGGTGGATCCGCGGTGCGTTGTCAGTCATTCCTGCCTCCAGTGGATCAGCCCTTGGCGCCGGCGCACATGACTTCGGCCGAGGCAACGACTTCACCGTTGACCTTGGCTTCGCCGTAGTACCAGCCCATGTTGCGGATCAGGCGCTTCATCTGCACATCCAGCATCAGCACGTCGCCGGGAACGACCTGCTTGTTGAAGCGGGCGTTTTCCACCTTGACCATGTAGAACAGCTTGGACTGCGAGTCACGGCCGAGCGTGAGCTGGGTCATCACGCCACCGGCCTGCGCCAGCGCTTCGATGATCAGTACGCCGGGCATGATCGGGCGGCCCGGGAAGTGGCCCTGGAAGAACGGCTCGTTGATGCTGACGTTCTTCTGCGCAAGGATGCGCTTGGCGTCGATGTCGAGCTCAAGCACCCGGTCCACCAGCAGGAACGGGTAGCGGTGCGGGAGCAGTTCCTGGATCTGGCAGACGTCGATCGGAAGCTGCAGCGTGTCGTTCATTCTTTCTCCTTGCCAGCAGCCAGGACGCGGCGAGCCAATGCGTCCAGCTGCTTGAAGCGCGCGGCGTTCTTGCGCCACGTGCGGTTGTCGGTCAACGGGGTGCCGGACGAGTACTCGCCCGGCTCATGGATGGAATTGCGGACCACCGACTTGCCGGTGATCACGACCTTGTCGCAGATCTCGAGGTGGCCGACCACGCCAACGTGGCCGCCGAGCAGGCAGTAGCGGCCGATCCTGGCGCTGCCGGCGATGCCGGTGCAGCCGGCGATGGCCGAGTGCGCACCGATCTGCACGTTGTGCGCGATCTGCACCAGGTTGTCCAGGCGCACGTCTTCGTCCAGCACGGTGTCTTCCAGCGCACCGCGGTCGACGCAGGTGTTGGCGCCGATCTCGCAGTCATCGCCGATGCGCACGCCGCCGAGCTGCGGCACCTTGATCCATTTGCCGGCGTCCATGGCCAGGCCGAAGCCATCGGCGCCGAGCACGGCACCGGGGTGCACACGAACCCGCTTGCCGAGCTTGACCCGGGTGACCAGGGTGACCCGCGCGATCAGCTCGCAGCCGTTGTCCAGGCTGCAGTCTTCGCCGATCACGCTGCCGGTGCCGATGATGCAGTTTTCGCCGACCACGCTGCGGGCGCCGACGGAGACGAACGGGCCGATATGCGCGCTGGCGGCGACCTGCGCGCTGGGATCGATGACGGCGCTGGGGTGGATGCCCGGCGGGCGCGTCGGCGCGATGTCGAACAGCGCGGCGATCTTGGCGAAGGTGGTGTACGGGTCCTTGGCCACGAGCGCGGCGCCGGGGGCGGCCTCGGCGTCGTCGGCACGCAGGACCACCAGCGAGGCCTGGCTGTCGGCCAGCTGGGCGCGGTAGCGCGGGTTGGCGAGGAAGGTCAGCTGGCCAGGACCGGCATGGGCGAGGGTGGCCACGCCATGGATGGCGGTGGCGGGGTCGCCATGGACCTGCAGGCCGAACTGCTCGGCGAGTTGCTGGGCGGTGTAGGTGGGAGTATTCACGGCGGGAGTTTAACGTGTGACGGCATTGCGGTCATGCGGGGCGGTCATGCAGCCAACGGCAGGGCCCCTCGCGGCCGGCAGAGCCAGTGTCATGGGCTGGGTCGGACGGGGCGGGGCTGCGGGGGGCGGCGCAAGTACGTCCATGTAGCCTTGGTCGCCGCATCCATGCGGCTCACACCCCCGCAGCCCCACCCCGTCCGACCTCCGAGGGCGTGGCGCGAGTGCCAGCCACGGAAAAACAGAAAAGATCAAAAGCAGAGCGGGCGCTTCCGGCATCCAGGCCAAACGAAAACGCCGGGCAGAGCCCGGCGCTTCGCATCCCGTCTGGTGGAGAGCCCCCCTTCTGTTAAGGGGGGCGCGCCAGCGGCGCGGGGGATAGGTGAAATGCGCGGGCAATTCACCGGAGGTGGATCAGTTCTGAGGAACGACGTTCCTCAGAACTGGCCACCGAACGTGAATTGCAGACGTTCGATCTTGTCATCGTCTTCCTTCTTCAGCGGGAAGGCGTAGCTGATCGAGATCGGGCCGACCGGGGCGCGCCACAGCAGGGCCACACCGGTGGACACGCGCAGTTCGTTGGCCTTGAAGTTCTTGGTGCCGTTGTAGACGTTACCGAAGTCGACGAAGGCGGACACGCGTGCCGACGGGCTGTCGAACAGGCGCGGGAAGTAGGCTTCGACCGAACCGACGGTCTTCAGCGAACCACCCAGCGGCTGGCCTTCCGGGTAGCCGTTGGTGACTTCGCGCGGGCCGAGGGTGTTGTCTTCGAAGCCGCGCACCGAGTTGGTACCGCCGGCGTAGAAGTTCTCGAAGAACGGCAGGCCGCTGGCGGTCACCGTACGGGTGGTGCCGTCCGGGTTGGTCAGCGTGCGGGTGTAGTCGTTGCCATAGGCATCGCCGTAGCCCACTTCGGCACGGGTGTTGATCACCAGCGACGGCATGATCGGCCAGTACTTGCTGATCTGGTAGTTCAGCTTGTAGTACTCGATGGTCGAACCCGGCAGCGTGGTTTCCAGGCCGATGCGCTGGTAGGTACCGCGGGTCGGCATGAAGTAGTCGTTGCGCGAGTCACGCGCCCAGCCCAGCTCGGTGCGCCAGGCATGGAACGTGCGCCTACCGACGGCGTTGATGTAGTCGATGATCGACTGCGGGGTCGAGCCCTGGTAGGTGGTGATCTGGTTGCTGTCGATGCCGAACATCAGCGAGACGGTATCGGTCTCGGTGATCGGCACGCCGAACACCACCTGCGCCGAACCATTGGTGCTGTTGTACTGCGCGGTGTTGAAGTCGGAGTAGTCCAGTTCGCGCCAGGACAGGTTGTAGCCCAGCGACACGCCGTCATCGGTGAAGTACGGGTTGGTGTAGCTGAAGCCGTAGCGCTGCAGGTAGCTGCTGCGCGAGGCTTCGACCGACACGCGGTTGCCGCCGCCGAGGAAGTTGTTCTGCGACAGCTGCACCGAGGTGGTCATGCCGTAGGACTGCGAGTAGCCCAGGCCGAACACGAAGCTGCCGGACGTGGTTTCCTTGACGTTGTAGACGACGTCGACCTGGTCGTTGCTGCCGCTCACGGCCGGGGTTTCAACGTCCACCGACTCGAAGTAGCCCAGGCGCTGCAGGCGGATCTTGGAGCGGTCGATCGCGGCCTGCGAGTACCAGCTGTTCTCGAACTGGCGCATTTCGCGACGCATCACTTCGTCGGACGTACGCGTGTTGCCACGGAACAGGATGCGACGCACCGATACGCGCGGGCCGGGCACGACCTGCATGTTGATCGCCACGGTCTGCTCGGGGCGGTTGGTGGTCGGGATCGGGTTCACCTTGGCGAACGCGTAGCCGATGTTGGACAGCGAGTTGGTGATGGTGTCCGAGCTGAATTCCAGCAGCGCACGCGAGAACGTGTCGCCGGACTTCTGGATCACCATGCGCTCGACGTCCTCCTGCGGAAGGATCGTGTCGCCGCTGACCTTGATCTCGGAGATCTTGTACTGCGCACCTTCGGTCACGCCGGCGGTGAGGAACATGTCGCGCTTGTCGGGGCTGATCGACACCTGGGTCGAATCAATGCTGAAGTCGACATAGCCGCGGTCGAGGTACCAGGAATTGAGCTTTTCCAGGTCGCCGGACAGCTTTTCCTTGGAGTACTGGTCGTCACGGCGGTACCACGATGCCCAGTTGTGCTCCTTGGACTCCCAGGTCTCCAGGATGTCCTTGCTCTCGAACTTCTCGGTGCCGACCAGGTTGACGTGACGGATCTTGGCCGCCTTGCCTTCCTTGATGGCGATCGCGATGTCCACGCGGTTGCGGTCCAGCGGGCTCACCGTCGGGGTGATCTCGACGTTGTACTTGCCGCGGTCGTTGTACTGGCGGCGCAGTTCCTGGGTCACGCGGTCCAGGCTCAGGCGATCGAAGGTGCCGCCCTCGGTCAGGCCGATGTCGGACAGGCCCTTGAGCAGCTGCTCGGACTTGATGTCCTTGTTGCCGGTCACGGTCAGCTTGTTGATCGCCGGGCGTTCCTTGACGGTCACCACCAGGATGCTGCCCTGGCGGTCCAGCTGCACGTCTTCGAAGAAGCCGGTCTTGTACAGGGCGCGGATGGTCTCGCCGACCTTGTTGTCGGTGACCGTCTCGCCACGCTCCACCGGCAGGTAGGTGAATACCGTGCCCGAGCTGATGCGCTGCAGGCCATCCACGCGGATGTCGCTGACAGTGAAGGGCTCGGCTGCCTGGGCCAGGGCGGGAGCGCCGGTGACGGCGGCGAGGGCGAGGGCCAGCAGGCGGCGATTGGGGAGTCGCGTCATGTCACGTCCGGTAGGAAGGTCGATTTCATTGGTGCGGGATGCCGACGCTGTAGACGGCAACAACGTGGAAAAGTTCATCGCGGGACCAGGCCGAGGATGTCGTTGTAGAACGCCAACCCCATCAGCCCGGCCAGCAACGCCAGGCCGATGTACTGGCCGGCGGCGATGGCACGCTCGCTCAGCGGGCTGCCCTTGACCAACTCGATAAGGTAATACAGCAGGTGGCCGCCGTCCAAGATCGGGATCGGCAACAGGTTGATGATGCACAGGCTGAGTGACAGCAGGGCAAGGAACTGCAGGAACCAGTCCAGGCCGCGTTTGGCCGAGATGTTGGCTACCCGGGCGATGGTGACGGGCCCGGAAACGTTCTGCAGCGAGGCTTTGCCGGTGACGATGCGGCCCATCATGCCCAGCGAATCGGCCGCCAGGCGGCCGGTTTCGCGCACGGCCACGGTGACCGCGTCGAGCGGGCCATAGCGCAGCAGGGTGTCGTAGGGAGGGCTGAACGAGGTCGGGAACTGCACGCCGATCTGCCAGATCGGCTCGCCCTTTGAATCCTTGCCCTGGCGCGGGGTGACTTCCAGCGCCAGGCGCTCGCCGCCCCGCAGGACCTCGATCATGCCCGGGCCGCCGGCGCGGCCCAGCGTCTGGATCTCGCCGATGACCTGGTCGGCGCCGTCGATGCGCTGGCCGTCGATCGCTACGATCAGATCGCCCGGCTGCAGCTGCCCGGCCACCACGGAGTCCGCGGTGAGCGACTCGACCAGCGCCGGTTGCAGCCACGACTGCCAGTACAGGCCAGCCAGGATCGGCACGCGCCGTTCATCGAAGCCGGGGGGCAGCTGCGACAGCGGCAGGCTGCGCACGCGCACCTGGTCGGCCGGGTCCAGCACTTCCAGCTTCACGTCGCGGCGGTCCATCGCGGCGGCGGTCAGCGCCATGCTGGCCTCGCCGAGGGTGACCACCGGGCGCTCGTCCACGCGCAGCACGCGGTCGCCGCTGGTCAGGCCGGCGCTGGCGGCGATGCCGCTGACACGGCCGATGGTCGGCGAATAATCCTGCTTGCCGATCACGAACATCGCCCACAGCAGCAGGATGCACAGCAGCAGGTTGGCGATCGGTCCGGCGGCGACGATGGCGATGCGCTGCCAGACGGTCTTGTGGTTGAAGGCCTGGCCGCGCTCGTGCGGGTGCACTTCGACCTCGCGCTCGTCCAGGAACTTCACATAGCCACCCAGCGGGATGGCGGCGATGGCGAACTCGGTGCCGTGCCTGTCCCGGCGCGACCACAGCGGCCGGCCGAAGCCGACCGAGAAGCGCAGGATCTTGACCCCGCACAGGCGCCCGACCCAGTAATGCCCGAACTCGTGGAACGTGACCAGCAGCCCGAGGCTGACAATCATCCACCAGACCGATCCGATGAAGTCAGTCATGCAGGCTCACAGTGGCGGGCAGGGGCGGCGTCGTCATGCTGGGCGAGGCGGTCGTTCAGGCGGCGTCGATGGCGTTCAGGGTCAGCTGGCGTGCCCGCTGGTCGGCGGACAACAGGACCTCCAGTGTATCGGCTGGCTGGGTCGGCAGTGTTGAAAGAGCGTTAGCAACCAGCTCCGGGATGGTCAGGAAACCGATCCGGCCCTGAAGAAACGCTGAAACCGCCTCTTCATTGGCAGCGTTCAGCACCGCCGGGGCGGTGCCGCCGGCCTGCATCGCCTGCCAGGCCAGGGCCAGGCAGGGGAAGGCGTCGGTGTCCGGGGCCTCGAAATCGAGCCGGCCCTGGGCCAGCAGATCCAGCCCGGATACGCCCGATTCAATGCGTTGTGGCCAGCCCAGGCCAACGGCCAGTGTGGTGCGCATGTCCGGCAGGCCCATCTGCGCCAGGGTCGAGCCGTCCACGAACTCGACCAGCGAGTGGACCAGGCTCTGCGGGTGCACCAGCACTTCGATGTGCTCTCCGGGGATGCCGAACAGGTGGTGGGCCTCGATCACTTCCAGGCCCTTGTTCATCAACGTCGCCGAATCGACCGAGATCTTCGGCCCCATCGACCACTTCGGGTGGGCAACGGCCTGGGCCGGGGTGACCTGGGCCAGTTCGGCGCGGCTGCGGCCACGGAACGGGCCGCCGGAGGCGGTCAGCAGGATGCGGCGCACGCCGGCGCCATCGACGCTGGCATCGCGCGAGCGCAGGCACTGGAAGATCGCGCTGTGTTCGCTGTCGATCGGGATGATCTCGGCGCCGGCGCGTTCTGCGGTGCGGGTCAGCAGCTCACCGGCCAGCACCAGCGATTCCTTGTTGGCCAGCAGGATGCGCTTGCCCGCGGCGGCGGCGGCCAGGGTGGAAGACAGCCCGGCCGCACCGACGATGGCGGCGACCACGGTGTCGCAGGCATCGCTGGCGGCCAGCTGGTCCAGCGCGGCATGGCCGGCATGCGCCTCGGTGGCCAGTCCGGCATCGCGCAGGCCATCGCGCAGCTCAGCGAACAGCGATTCGTCGGCGATCACCGCGTGCGCGGGCCGGTGCTGGCGGCACAGTGCCAGCAACGCCTGCACCTGACGACCGGCGGCCAGCACGGTGGCCTGGTAGCGCTGCGGGTGGCGGGCGATCACGTCCAGCGTGGAGGCACCGATCGAGCCGGTGGCGCCGAATACGGCGACCCGGCGCAGGTCTGCGACAGCATTCATGGTCAGAACCCGAAGATTTCCTTGCCGAGTGCGAACACCGGCACTGCAGCCAGAACGCCGTCGACACGGTCGAGTACGCCACCATGGCCCGGAATCAGGTGGCCCGAGTCCTTGGCGCCCGCGTGGCGCTTGATCAGGCTTTCGAACAGATCACCCAGCACCGAGGCGAACACCGCCACCACCGAAGTGATCAGCAGGCCCGGCAGGTGTGCGGTATCGATGCCGGCCAGCCAGCCCAGGCCGACGGCCACGGCGACACCGGCCAGCAGGCCGCCGAACAGGCCTTCCCAGGTCTTGTTGGGGCTGATGCGCGGGGCCAGCTTGTGCTTGCCGAAGTGACGGCCGGCGAAATAGGCGCCCGAATCGGCCGCCCAGACCAGTGCCAGCGCAGCCAGCAGCCACAGGTGGCCCTGCTGGCCCGGCGGATCGCCGCCGGCATGGATCAGCACCAGCGCGGCCCAGGCCGGAACGATGGCCAGCGTACCGGCCAGCATCTTCACGATGCGCGAGGGTGCCGACGGCTGCGCGCCGAAATTGAAGAAGCGCAGCCAGACCAGCGCCGCCAGCCACCAGGCAACACCGGCCAATGTGGTGATCTGGAACAGCACCAGCGTGCTGCCATCGGCCCACACCAGCAGCACCATCAGCAGCAGGTTCAGTACCAGCAGCACGGTGCGCGCCAGGGTGTCTTCGATGCCGGCCAGCTTCAGCCACTCCCACAGGCCGATCAGCAGCACCGCAGTGGCCGCCGCTGCCAGCCATTGGGTCGGCAGCAGCAGGATCGCGGCAATGGCGACCGGCGCCATGATCAGCGCGGCAAGGACTCGGGTCTTGGTCATGGGCTGGAAGTCTCGGTGGCCAGTGCGGCGATCTGGGCGCTGGTCAGGCCGAAACGACGCTCACGGCTGCCGTAGGCGTCCAGCGCCTGCTGCAGCAGGGCGGGATCGAAGTCTGGCCACAGCGCCTCGGTGAACCACAGCTCGGTGTACGCCAGCTGCCACAGCAGGAAGTTGCTGATGCGGGTGTCGCCACCGGTGCGGATGAACAGGTCCGGTGGCGGCAGGTCGGCCAGGGCGACCTGGCTGCCCAGCAGCGATTCGTCGATCTGTTCGGGCAGCAGGCGGCCGGCGGCGACTTCAGCGGCCAGCGCGCGCGCGGCACGGGCGATGTCCTGGCGGCCACCGTAGCTGGCGGCGATCGACAGGGTCAGGGTGGTGTTGTCTGCGGTGCGCTGCTCGGCCAGCTGCATGCGGCTGACCAGCCCGGCACCGAAGCGTTCGCGCTCGCCGATGAAGCGCACGCGCACGCCACGCCGATGCAGCTCGTCCACTTCGCGGTCGAGCGCGCCGAGGAACAGCTTCATCAACGCATCGACTTCTTCCTGCGGCCGGCCCCAGTTCTCGCTGGAAAACGCGAACAGGGTCAGCGCCGGAATGCCCAGCTCAAGGCAGCGCTCGATGGTGCGGTTGACCGCACGCGCGCCGGCGCGGTGGCCGATCACGCGCGGACGACGGCGCTGCTGTGCCCAGCGCCCATTGCCATCCATGATGATGGCAATGTGGCGGGGCAGGGCGGCCGGCAACGGAGGCGGGACTGAAGGCATCGACTTCAGACCGACAGCAGTTCTTTTTCCTTGTCGGCAACGACCTTGTCGACGTCCTTGATGTTGGTGTCGGTCAACTTCTGGATGTCGTCCTCACCGCGCTTCTTCTCGTCTTCGCTGATCGCCTTGTCCTTGACCAGCTTGGCGATTTCCTTGTTCGCGTCCTGACGGATGTTGCGGATCGCGATCTTGGCGCCTTCGCCTTCCTTCTGCACCTGCTTGGCCAGCTCCTTGCGGCGCTCTTCGGTCGGCGGCGGCATGTTGATGCGGATCGCGGTGCCCAGGGTGTTCGGGGTGAACTCGGCGTTGTAGAGACCCTTTTCGATCTCCTTGATCATGCTCTTGTCGAACGGCGTGACCAGCAGCGAGTGGGCGTCGGCGTTGGAGATCGATGCGACCTGGTTCAGCGGGGTGCTGGCGTTGCCATAGGCGCTGACCGTGACGCGGTCCAGCAGGGCCGGGGTGGCGCGGCCGGTGCGGATCGAGGTGAGGGTGTGCTTCAGAGCGTCGATGCTCTTGGCCATGCGCGTCTGCGCGTTGTTCTTGATGTCGTTGAGCATCGCCCGGTCCTGGGTGTAACTGGAATCGGTCGATTATAGGCGAATACGGGACGCTGCCGGGCCAGAATCGGCCCGGAGCTCGCCTGGCGCTCAGGCTCAGGCCGGGTCGCGGCCCTGGACCAGGGTGCCGATGTTCGCGCCGCTGAGGATCTTCAGCAGCTCGCCCGGCTGGCCCATGTCGAACACGCGCATCGGCAGGTCGCTGTCGCGGGCCAGTGCGAAGGCCGCGGTATCCATCACTTCCAGGCCGCGGCGGATCACTTCGTCGTAGCTCAGGCTGTCGAAACGGACCGCGTCGCTGTGCTTGTTCGGGTCCTTGTCGTACACGCCATCGACCTTGGTGGCCTTCAGCAGCAGGTCGGCACCGATCTCGATCGCACGCAGCGCGGCGCCGGAGTCGGTAGTGAAGAACGGGCTGCCGACGCCGGCGGCGAAAATCACCAGGCGGCCCTTTTCCAGGTGGCGGATGGCGCGGCGGCGGATGTAGTCCTCGCACACGTCGTTGATCTTGATCGCGCTCATCACGCGGGCCTTGGCGCCCAGCTTTTCCAGGGCGTCCTGCATGGCCAGGGCGTTGATGACCGTGGCCAGCATGCCCATCTGGTCGCCGGTGACCCGGTCCATGCCGCCAGCGGCCAGGCCGGCGCCGCGGAAGATGTTGCCGCCGCCGATCACCAGCGCCACTTCGGCACCGGCCTGCTGGGCTTCGATGACCTCACGGGCCAGGCGATTGATGATCTTCGGGTCGATGCCGTAGTCCTCATCTCCCATCAGCGCCTCCCCGGACAGTTTCAGAAGGATGCGACGATAGGCGAGCTTGGACATGGGGACCTCGGGTGCGTGGAAATCGCGGGCGATTCTACGCGCATGCGGCGTTGGGCCAAAGTGTTTTGTGCACTGCGGCGCGAAATCCTGCCGTCCGCCCCGCTCACGCGGGGCGTCCCGTTCAGCCCAGCTCGGCGCCGGCGGTGGCTGAAAGCTCGTCGTGGCCGAGAGCGCCGGGGGAGCGGGCGATCACCCGGTTGCGGCCCAGGTTCTTCGAGCGGTACAGCACATCGTCGGCTGCGCGCAGCAGGTCCTGCACGTCGGCAAAGCGTTCGTAGCCGCCCTGGGTGGCCACGCCGGCGGAGAAGGTGACGAACAGCGGGCCTCCCTCCAGCTCGGCCATCGGCGTGGCGACGATGTTGGCCAGCACACGCCGGATCACGTCCAGCGCCACCGATTCACTGGTGTTGGGCAGCAGCGCGACGAATTCCTCGCCACCGAAGCGGGCCACGGTGTCGCTGTTGCGCAGCTGGCCCTGCAGCTTGCCGGCAAAGGCGCGCAGCACCTCGTCGCCGGTCAGGTGGCCGTGGGCATCATTGATTTTCTTGAAGTCGTCCAGGTCGATGAAGGCCACCGACAGCGGCCAGCCCTGGCGCCCGGCGCGCAGGAACTCCTGTTCCAGCACCGCCTCCAGCTGGCGGCGGTTGAGCACGCCGGTCAGGGCGTCGCGGTGGGCCTGGTCGGCCAGGCGCTTGGCCCGCGCCTCGAATTCGTCGGCGCGGCGGCGTGCCTGATCGGCATCCTGCAGCTCGCGCAGGTTGCGCAGGGTGGCCAGTTCCTGCGCGTGGTCGATCAGCTCCCGGACCCGCGAGGGCGAGTTCAGGCCGGCCTCGAACAGGCTGGCGATATCCGGAAGGGCATCGCTGATGCGGGTCAGCACCTGATCGAAACGGGCGCTGTCGAGCTCCAGCCGGTCATGCACCTGGTGCAGAGCGCGTTCGCGGGCGGCATCGGCGTCTTCGTCCAGCCAGATGTCGGCAACAGCGCCGGACAGCTGCACGCAGGCCTGGAACGGCGAATCGGCAGCGTCGTCGTCCTCGCTGTGGCTGATGCTTTCCACCAGGTAGCGCGGCAGGCCCCACTGTTCGGCCACCCAGGCGCCGACATCGGCGTGGCTGCAGCCCAGTTCCTCGCGCTCGCGTGCGACCAGATCGGTATTGTCACGGGCTTCGCGCAGCAGTGGCAGGTAGCGCTCCGATTCGGCCTGGGCCAGGCACAGCACGCCCAGGTCCTGCAGCAGCCCGGCCAGCATCAGTTCCTCCAGCCGGCGCAGGCCGCGTGCCTGGCCCAGCTGGCTGGCGGCCAGGGCGCTGAGAATGCTGCGCTTCCACGCGCGCTGGCGCAGGTCGTGGTCGGCACCGCCGCCAGCGGTCAGGCCCTGGGTGACGGTGAAGCCGAGGGCGAGGCTGATCGTGGCATTCAGGCCGAGCATGGTCAGCGCCTGGCCGAGGTTCTCGATGCGGCGGCGGCTGGCGTACAGCGGCGAATTGGCGATGCGCAGCATGCGAGCGCTCAGCGCCATGTCGATGGCGATGATGTCGGCGGCGGTGGCGATATCCGCTTCCGGGTCCTGGGCCAGCTCGATGATGCGCAGGGCAATACCGGGTGGCGAGGGCAGGTTGCGGCAGAGCGCCAGGGCAGCTGTCAGCTCGGGAGGCATGTCGGGTCGTTCAATTCCATTGGGACAAGAATACCTAGGAATGCATCACAGTCCGCGATTTTCGTTCCTGCTATGTGACTGTGGATTCCCTGCGCCGAGTATCGGCTTGATTCGCGCGCAACGCAAAGGTGCCGGTTGTGCGCACCAACGGTGCACACCCGCCGATGGGGCATGGGTTCATCCCTTGGCCCATACATAAAAAAAGAGCCGCGGTTTCCCGCGGCTCCTTCTGGTCGCTTCACAGCCGGAAGGCTGGAATCAGACCTGCATCGCCTTGGCAACTTCAGCGGCGTAGTCTTCCACCACCTTCTCGATGCCTTCGCCGACGATCAGCAGCTTGAAGCCAGCCACGTCGGCGCCAGCGGCCTTGACCACCTGCTCGACGGTGGTGTCGCCCAGCACGTAGGTCTGGCCGTACAGGGTCACGTCGCTGACGATCTTGTTGATCTTGCCGCTGATGATCTTTTCCAGGATCTCGGCCGGCTTGGCCTTGTCCTTTTCGGACATCTTGGCCAGCTCGATTTCCTTTTCCTTCTCGACGAACTCGGCCGGGACGTCCGCAGCCTTGTTGTGCGGCGGCTTCAGGGCTGCCACGTGCATGGCCAGGCCACGGGCCAGCTCGACGTCGCCGCCGACCAGGTCGACCAGCACGCCAACCTTGCCGTTGGTGTGGACGTAGGCGCCGATGGTGTTGTTGCCATCAACCTTCACCATGCGACGGATCTGGATGTTTTCACCCAGGGTCTGCACGGCGGTGGCGCGGGCTTCTTCAACGGTGCGGCCATCGGCCAGCTTGGCAGCCTTCACGGCTTCGACGTCGTTGGCGCCCGATGCCAGGGCGGCAGCGGCGACGGCATTGACGAAGGACTTGAAGTTGTCATCGTTGGCGACGAAGTCGGTTTCCGAGTTGACTTCGACCAGCACGGCCTTGCCGCCATCCTGGGCCAGGCCCAGACGGCCTTCGGCGGCCACGCGGTCAGCCTTCTTGTCGGCCTTGGCAGCGCCGGACTTGCGCATGGCTTCAGCAGCAGCGTTGATGTCGCCGTTGGCTTCGGTGAGAGCCTTCTTGCATTCCATCATGCCGGCGCCGGTGCGCTCGCGCAGTTCCTTGACCAGGGAAGCAGTGATTTCCACGGGATTACCTCACGAAAGAAAGGGGTTGGGCCGGCATGGTGGCCGGCCCGTGTGACACGGTCCTGTCACGCGCCAAAGGCTGCGCGCAGGGAGGGTGGACGCCGGGCGTCCACCCCGGGGCCTGGATCAGGCCTGGGCGTCGTCGCCCTTCTTGGCAGCCTTCTTGGCCGGGGCGCGGCGGGCCGGCTTCTCTTCGCCTTCAGCAGCGGCTTCGGCGAACTCTTCCTCACGCACCGAAGCAGCGTGCGGCGCAGCAGCCTTGCCTTCCAGCACGGCGTCGGCAGCGGCGCGGGCGTACAGCTGCACAGCGCGGATGGCGTCGTCGTTGCCCGGGATGGCGTAGTCCACCAGTTCCGGGTTGTAGTTGGTGTCGACCACGGCGATGACCGGGATGCCCAGCTTCTTGGCTTCCTTGATCGCGATGTCTTCGTGGCCGATGTCGATCACGAAGATGGCGTCCGGCAGACGGTTCATGTCCTTGATGCCGCCCAGCGAGGCTTCCAGCTTGTCGCGCTCGCGACGCAGGCCCAGCACTTCGTGCTTGACCAGCTTCTCGAAGGTGCCGTCGGTTTCACCGGCTTCCAGTTCCTTCAGGCGGGCAACCGACTGCTTGACGGTACGGAAGTTGGTCAGGGTGCCGCCCAGCCAACGCTGGTTCATGAACGGCATGCCACAACGCTCGGCTTCTTCCTTGATGGTTTCGCGGGCGCTGCGCTTGGTGCCCAGGAACAGGACGGTGCCGCGCTTCTGGGCAACCGACGAGATGAAGTTCATCGCATCGTTGAACAGCGGGACGGTCTTTTCCAGGTTGATGATGTGGATCTTGCCGCGGGCGCCGAAGATGTACGGAGCCATCTTCGGGTTCCAGTAGCGGGTCTGGTGGCCGAAGTGGACGCCGGCTTCCAGCATCTGACGCATGGTGACCTGGGGCATTGCAATACTCCTGATATGGAACCGGCGATTCCGCCCGCGGGATAGGTATGCGGGACGCGTGGAAGCGCGGATGGTTCCGGGGTTGGGCTTCCCTGTTGCCTCCGTGGCCGAACTCCTTGCGGAGCACCCCGGCACGGATGGGGGCAGCAGGTGTGGATTCACCGGTGACGTCCGGTGTGGACGGTCTCCCGCGCACGCAGGCGGCAGGAATCCGGTCGATTATAGCCCGCTGGGAGCGCTCGCTGCAATTGCCGGGTACGGCGCGGTCAGATCGACCACGCGGCCGTCCTGCAGCCGGGCCTGGAAATGGCCACCGGCATAGCCGTCGGCATGGACGGGGAGGGCCCAGCGGCGTTCCCGGCCCGCCAGCAGGTAGCCGGCCAGTCCCGGCAGCAGCAGGGTGCGGCGTCCATCGCCGGCGACAAACGCAAGATCGTGCAGGCGGGCGTGAACGGAACCTGCGTTGCGCAGTCGCAGAAGAGGCTGCGACGTGCCGGGCTCGATCCCGGCATGCAGGTCCGGCCGCGCCAGGGGCGTCGCATGCCCCCGGAACAAGGGCAGCGAGTAGCGAGGCAGGCCCTGTCCGCTGGGGCTCAGGATCACCCGGTAGGCCTGCTCGACGGCAACGGGCGACGTCTCCCGAGGCAGCAGCCAGATGCGTTGACGGGTGCCGGGCGGGAGGTCGAGCCGGGCGGGGCTGGCCAGGATCTGGTCGCTGGGCCGCAGCTTTTCCGCATCGACCTGCTGTTCCCAGGCCAGGATCCGAACCTCGCCCTGCCAGCGGCCGGGCCCGGGGTTGTACAGCCACAGCTCGCCGTGCCCCCCTTCGGCGGGCAGCTGCAGGGTGGTGGGCACCAGGTCCAGCGCCGCAGCGGGCAGTGCCAGCAGCAGTGCCAGCAGGCTCAGCAGGATGCGCATCAGTAGATGAGGGTCACGGCAGGCGCCGCGTCGTCGCTGTCGGCCGGCGGCGCGAGGTCGCGGATCTGTTGCGGAAGCTCGGGCGCGTCGCTGCGCCGGTGCGGTGCCGAGCATCGGGTGTTGCCGGCATCACTGCTGCAGCCCTCGACCACAGTCAGCCGGATCTGCAGGGAGGTGCTGCCGGGATCGGCCCACGCGGGCGTACTGGCGACCAGCATCGCCCCGATCAGAAGTGCGCGAACCACCTGCCATCCACCGTACTGTAGGACCCGTTGCGCGGTATCGGCCGGATCGGCCGAATCTGTAGGGTCGACTGCCAGTCGACTGGTCCTGCCGCAGGAGTGATGTGCGCATCCACGCATGGCGTGGATCTACCGAAACCCATCCCGGTGGATGCCGACGATTCCAAACCCACGCCGGTGGGTGCCGACCATTCCAAACCCACCCCGGTGGGTGCCGACCATTCCAATCCATCCCGGTGGATGCCGACCGTTGGTCGGCACACAGGTCAGTAAGTGATCGTCACCTGCACCAGATCGTTGTAGGTACCGGCCGGGGGCTGGCCGGTGACCGGCGGCACCCGGCCATGGATGGTCAGCTGCTGCGCGCTGCCACTTCCGGTGCCGCCAACGGTATCGACGTTGAGGGTATTGCCCCAGCGCAGGCTGCGCGCGGCGTCGCGGTACAGCTCATAGGGGAGGTAGTAGGTGCCGCTGCCAATGGTGGTGGCCATGCGCCGGGTGGTGGAGGCGGCGGGGTTGTTCTGGCCGTTGTTGAGGCTGATCTGGTAGGCGGTGTTCTTCAGGCAGGTCAGCGTGAGCGTGGCGGTCCGGTCGATGTTGGCGGGAATGCTGCCGGTGACGTTGCCGAAGTCCATGTTGGTGGTGACGTAGCTGCCGCATTGCGGCAGCACGTTGGCAGTGGCAGTGAAGCTGAAGGCCGCACTGGCGCTGTTGGTGCCGGTTGCGCCGCCGTTGCAGGCGGCCGGCACGGTGGCGTTGCCGAGCAGGACTTCATTCCAGGCCCAGGTGAGCACCACGTTGGCGCCACTGAAGGTGCTGCTGTAAGCACCCGAAGCGAGGATCTGGTTGGCGGGGATCTGCGCGAACAGCTGCACGGACTGCGCACCGCTGCCGCCGGTCAGCAGCGGCACGTTGTAGCTCATGGTCAGTTCCTGCGCCGGCGGCGTGCCGCGTGGCACCAGGCCGGTGACCTGGCCGTAGCTGGCGTTGTTGTAGAGCTGGAAATTCATGGTGTCGCTGCTGGAAGTGGACATCGTGCGGAAGGTGGAGCTGCTGCCGCCGCCACTGCCTGCGCCGACACCCACGCAGACGCGGACGCCGGTGGTGGCCAGCAGGCTCAGTGCGGCGGTGGTGCAGGTCACCGTGATGTTCAGCGTCGCCGCCGTAGGGCCGGGAGCGTTGCTGTTGATGTTGCCGAACGGCAGGGTCGGGTTCGCGGTTGCCGTGCAGACCGCTGTCGCCTGGGCCGGTAGTGCCGCGAGCAGGCCGGCGAACAGCAGCATGCCGAGCAGCAGCACTCTCATGGCGCCACCTCCGGGATGCACGGCAGCGGTGCCGGCTTCGGCCGGGCGCCGGACGCCACTACCTTGGGCGGCTCGGGTACCTTCACCCGGCACTGGCCGCGGCTGGTGGTGATGTACAGCACGCTGCCGGCAGCGACGTCTTCCAGATACAGCAGGCCGTCATAGCCCACCGTGGCCTGGCGTCCGCCGGGCAACTGCACTTCGCTGCCCACTTCCAGCGGCTGCCCGTCCATGCTCTGCAGCGTCAGGCTCAGAGAGGGCCGCGAGCGCAACTGGAATGTCACGTGGGTCCCAGCGCGCTGGCGCGGCGTCACCCAGTCCTCGATGCGGTCGGCACGCATGTCCTCGGGCAGGTCCAGGGTGTCGATCGAGACCCGGTTGCGCTGCCAGGACAGCAGCGGGCTGACCAGCAACAGGCCACGATCATCGGTGACGCCGATCAGGCGGTTCTCCAGCCGCACCGGCACGCCACCGACACCATTGGTGCTGATCACCGCGAATGCATCGGAGACCTCGCGGGTGGCAAACGCGTGCCCGCCCATCCAGACCAGGCTGCCACTGGCGCTGCCGTAGGCATAGTTGAGCCCGCCCTGGCGCGAGGCCCCGAAGGAGTAGCGGCCGACGTCATTGAGGATGCCGACTTCGGCCAGGCCGCCACTGCCGTCCTCGCCGTGGCGCACCTGCGCGCGCCAACCGATGCCGCCTGCACTGCCATCGCCGGGCACCGGCTGGGTGACGTCGGCCACCCAGGTCTGGCTGTCGCCATTGCGCTGGCTGGACAGGCTGGCCTGGCGGTTGTTGCCCAGGCTGGCGGTTACCGACAGATAGATGCTGCGGTCATCACTCTGGTCCAGGTTCTGGTTCACCGAGAGGTAGGCTGACCAGCGCTGGCTCCAGGTCCGCGACCAGAACAGGCTGGCGTAGCGGTTGTCTTCGCCATCGGGGTAGCGCAGGCGCAGGTAGCTGGCGCTGAGCGTGCCCAGCCGCAGCAGGTCGGCGCCGACCGTGGCCTGTTCGCTGATGCTCGGCGGCAGGTTGCCCTGCAGTGCGCCCAGGTCGCGGTAATCACCATGGCTGCGCACGGTGCGCAGATTGACGTTGAGTCGGCGGTTGTTCCAGCTGTAGCCCAGTGCCCATTGCCCGCCCTGCAGGCCGTGATAGTCACTGTGCGCATAGGCGGCGTTGAACACGCCCGCGCCACCCAGCAGCCACCAGCCGCCGATGCCGGCCTGGGCCAGGCCACCACCGCCTTCGGCATGAGCCTCGCCGGTGAACGTGTCACTGATGCCACCGCGCCAGCTGGCACTGGCCACGGTGCGGTCGTCGTAGGCGAAGGAGCGTTGGCCGAAGTCCTCACGCAGGTGGCCGATGCCGGCGGACCAGTCCGACAGGCCCTTGGCCAGCAGCTGCTGGGTGCCATAGAAGCTGAAATCCAGGGTCTGCATGCGGCCGAACGCATCGGTCACCACCACCTGTGCGCTGCCGGTGCCGCTGATCCCCGGCTGTGCGGCCAGCTGGAACGGGCCGACCGGGACCTGGCCGCTGTACTGGCGCAGGCCATCGACGTACAGCTCGACCGTGGACGGCACCACCGCCTGGCCGAGGAAACTGGGCGTGGGGGTCAGCACGCGATAGGGCTGCAGGCTGTAGTTGCGACCGATCTGCAGGCCACCCAGGCGCACCGGACGGGTCCAGTCGACGAAGCCGCTGTAGAAATCGCCGACCTCCAGCGTCATCGCCTGGTCGGGGAAATCCAGGCTCCAGCGCGTATCCAGGCGCACGCTCTCCCCTCGCCAGCGACGGTCGCCAGGCTGCTGGTAGCGCCTGCTGACCGCGGTGTTTTCGAAGGTGCCGTTGCCGACGCCGAACAGGCGCAGTTCGGAGCTCAGGCTGAGGTTGCCCAGCGTATCCACCCGGCTGCCATACACGTCGTAGTTGAGCAGCAGTCCGGGTGAGGCACTGCCCGCGGGCGCGCGTGTCTGCGGGCGGCTGAGCACGGTGGTTGGCAGGGTCAGCTGGTCCAGTGGCACGTCCAGCGCCAGGGTCTGCAGGCGTGCGTCATAGCGCACCACCGCGCCGCTGATCTGGTCCAGGTACACCGGTGCATCGCCGTGGGCGTTGAAGCCGAGCTGGCGCAGTACGTCGGGGCTGGCCTGCAGGCGGCCACGGTTCTCGATGAAAGGCAGCAGTCCGCGTGGGGTGCTGTTGAGCGAAACGTCCAGGTACAGCGTCTGGTTGGCGGTCAACGGTGTGGGCGGTGGCAGCATCGCATCGGCGGAGATGCCTGATACATCGGCGGTGGCGGTAGCCGCTGCACCGGACACATCGGCGGCTTGGGTCGCCGCAGGAGCCAGGGCAGCAAGCAGCGCGCCCATCAACGCCTCAGCGAGCCGATGGGGGCGACAGCGGCGTCTGTTCCGACTCGCCATTGAGCTTGGCCGTGATCTGGTCGTTGTCGCGGTCGATCGCCGTGCGCTCGATCGGCCAGCGCATCACCTGCCCGGGCAGCACGTAACCCAGCAGTCCGGGATGCACGATGCGTGGGCGCGTGGGGCTGCCCAGCGCAAGATCGGCGATCTGCGCATAGCTGTTGCCTGCGTTGGCCACCTCGACGCCGTTGCGGCCATCGGGCAACTGCACCAGGCGGGCCTGCAGCTGCGGCGCAAGCTTGCCGGCGGCGGGCTGCACGAACACCGGTATCGAATAGCGCAGCACGAACTGCATGCCGTCGGCGCGGGTGGCCAGGGCGGGCACCTCGTCGACAATCAGCCTGTAGTACTGCTGTGCCGGCGGTGGCGTCCTGTCCGGACGCATCACCCGGACCAGCTGCTGCTGCCCGGCAGCCAGTTCCTGCATCGGCGGGGTGACCACCAGTTCATCGGTGGGCAACAGTTGCTCCTGGCCGTCCTGCTGCACCCAGCGGAACACCCGAACCTGCAGCTTCACCGGCGAGGTGCCACTGTTGGTCAGCCAAAGCTCGCCGGCACGCTGGCGCGCTTCCAGCTGCAGGCTGGTCGGGGCGACCTGCAGGCTGGTGGCTTCGACCGGGGCGGCGAATACCAGGCTCAGGACGAGCAGCGCCACGCCGGTGGCGCGCCACGGGCGGGGTCCGGCCATGCGGGCGTGCTCCATCAATAGGTGATCGTGGCGGTAACCGTATCCAGGTAGTTGCCGGTCGCCGGGTTGTTGGTGCTCAGGTTCAGGATCTGGCCGTAGACGATGTAGGGCACGGCCAGGCCGGTGCCGATGCCAGCCTGGGTGTTGGTGCCGGAGGTGGCACCCCAGACCAGGGTGTGCGCGGCGTCCTGGTAGAGCTGGTAGCCGACGTAGTTGTTGGCGGTCACCGCGGCGTTGGTGTTCTTCATCCGGCGAGTGGTGACGTCATTCGCGGTGCTGGCATTGGCACCCGCATTCAGTGAAATCGTGTACGGGGTCAGTGCCGAGCACTGGGCGGTCACCGTGCCCTGACCCAAGGTGGGGGTCGCGGTGGTCGAGGCCGCCGTGCCGAAGTCAACGTTGGTGGCGGCAGCAGCCGTGATCGTGCAGGCCTTGGTCACCACCAGGGTGACATTGAAGGTGGTGGTGTCTGCGGCCAGGGCCGGGCCGGACAGCAGGACCCCGGCCAAGGCCCAGGCAAGCGGGGAACGAAGCGCGGATCGCATGGACAACCTCCCTGACCCGAAGGTCCGTTGAACAAGGCGAAGGCGGCACGTTCGGCACCGCTTCGGCGACGGTGACCCCAGCTTAGGAGGCGTAAGTGTCTGTATTCCGTGATAAACAGGGAGACGAAAGGGGGGCGGCGATCACGCTTTCACTTTCCTTGCCGGAACCGTGCATGGCCCGGATCGCCAGTTGGGTGGCGTTCGTTCAGATTGTGGCCGGATCGGCGATAATGGGGGCCATGAGCGTGAATCTGAAAACCCCGCAGGAAATCGAGATGATGCGAATCGCCGGCCGCATGGCCAGCGAAGTGCTCGACATCGTCACCCCCCACGTCAAGCCCGGTGTCACCACCGAGGAACTGGACCGCATCTGCCACGACCACATCGTGAACGTGCAGGGCGCCGTTCCGGCCAACGTCGGCTACCGCGGCTTCCCGAAGACCGTGTGCACCTCGGTCAACAACGTCATCTGCCATGGCATCCCCAGCGAAGGGAAGGTGCTCAAGGATGGCGACATCATCAACATCGACGTCACCGTCATCAAGGATGGCTGGCACGGCGACACCAGCCGCATGTACTTCGTCGGCACCCCGTCGGTGATGGCCCGCCGCCTGGTGGAAACCACCTACGAAGCCATGTGGCGCGGCATCCGCGCGGTGCGTCCGGGCGCGACCCTGGGCGACATCGGCCATGCCATCCAGAGCTATGCCGAAGGCGAGCGTTTCAGCGTGGTGCGCGAGTACTGCGGCCACGGCATCGGCAAGGTCTACCACGATGAGCCGCAGGTGGTGCATTACGGCCGCCCGGGCCAGGGCCTGGTGCTGCAGCCTGGCATGACCTTCACCATCGAGCCGATGATCAACGAGGGCACCCGCTACAACAAGGTGCTGCCGGATGGCTGGACCGTGGTGACCAAGGACCGCAAGCTGTCGGCACAGTGGGAGCACATGATCGCGGTCACCGAGACCGGCGTGGACGTGCTGACCCTGTCGCCGGGCGAGTCGCAGGTCTCCTGACGATGCTGCCGGCGAGTTCGCTGCTGGACACGCCGGCCGCGTCGCTCAACGACCCGGACTGGGCTGCTGCCGCGCGCCAGGCGCTGCAGCAGGCCGACGCGCGCCTGTACCGCCGCTTCGACCAGGGCGACAACATCGAGCGCCTGCTGGCACTGCGCGCGCGCGCTGCCGACCATCTGATCCGCCTGGCCTGGCAGCGCTGCCTGCCGGCCGACAGCGGGCTGTCGCTGTTCGCGGTCGGCGGCTATGGCCGCGGTGAACTGTTTCCGCGTTCGGACATCGACCTGCTGGTGTTCGGCGATCCGCCGGCACAGCTGGCCCATGAGGCGGCGCTGGCGCGCCTGTTCGCGCTGCTGTGGGACTGCGGATTGGCCGTCAGCCATGCGGTGCGTTCTGCATCGCAGTGCCGCGAGGCGGCAGCGGACCAGACCGTGCTGACCGCGCTGATCGAGGCGCGCCCGATCCTGGCCGATGATGTGGCGCGCCGCGCGCTGCGCGAGGCCGTCGACGATCGTGAACTGTGGCCGGCGCGCACCTTCTTCCTGGCCAAGCTGGAAGAGCTGCGCAACCGACACCAGCGCTTCGGCGACACCGCCGACAACCTGGAGCCGGATCTGAAGGATGGCCCCGGTGGGCTGCGCGATCTCAACACGCTGGGCTGGATGGCACTGCGTGCGTTCGGCGTGCGTGACCTGGAGGCGCTGGTCGGGCTCGGCCATCTGGGCGCAGACGAAGCGGCAGCACTGAAGCGCGAACGTGCGGTGCTGGCGCGGCTGCGCTTTGGCCTGCATCTGGTCGCGCGTCGCCCGGAAGAGCGCCTGCGTTTTGATTACCAGAAGACCCTGGCGGCACGCCTGGGCTTTGAAGACGATGCCGAGAACCTCGGTGTCGAGAAGATGATGCAGGGCTTCTACCGCGCCGCGCTGGTCGTGCGCCGGATCAGCGACCGCCTGCTGCAGCGCTTCGAGGAACAGTTCGATGGCGAGGCGCAGCCGGAGCCGCTGACCGTGGGTTTTTCCCTGCGCCGTGGTTACCTGGCGGCCAACGAAGCCGACTGGCCGCGCGGCGACATCGGCCAGGTGTTCGCGCTGTTCGCCAGCTGGGCCAACAATCCGCAGGTGCGCGGCCTGCATTCGCTGACCGCGCGTGCGCTGGCCGAAGCGCTGCCGCTGCTGCCGGCCTACGACCAGGCTGATGCCGATGCACGCGAGCAGTTCCTGGCGCTGCTGCGCGGCCAGCGCCCGGTCGATACGCTCTCGCGCATGGCACGGTTGGGCGTGCTTGGCCAGTGGATTCCCGCGTTCGCCCAGGTCAGCGGGCGCATGCAGTTCGACCTGTTCCATGTCTACACCGTCGACCAGCACACGCTGATGGTCCTGCGCAATATCGGCCTGTTTGCCAGCAGCCGTGCCGACGAGCGCTTCTCGATCGCGCACGAAGTGTGGCCGCGCCTGCGCAAGCCGGAACTACTGCTGCTGGCCGGCCTGTTCCATGACATCGCCAAGGGCCGTGGCGGCGACCACTCGGAACTGGGCGCGGTGGACGCGCGCGCGTTCTGCCAGGCGCATGCGCTGAGCACGTCCGACACCGAACTGGTGGCGTGGCTGGTCGAACAGCACCTGCGCATGTCGGTGACCGCGCAGAAGCAGGACATCGCCGATCCGGAAGTGATCCACCGCTTTGCCACCCTGGTCGGCAGCCGCGACCGCCTGGACTACCTGTACCTGCTGACCTGCGCCGACATCGCCGGCACCAGCCCCAAGCTGTGGAATGCATGGAAGGACCGCCTGCTGGCCGACCTGTACTTCGCCACCCGGCGCGCGCTGCGCGAGGGGCTGGAACACCCGGTGCCGGCGGCCGAGCGCGTGGCCGAAGCGCGTGACAGCGTGCGCGCGCTGGTGCGCGAGCGGGGTTACGACGATGCCACCATCGATCGCCAGTTCGCGGTGATGCCCGACGAAGGCTTCATCCGCCTGCGCCCGGAGCAGCTGGCCTGGCAGGCTGCCGCGCTGGTGCCGGTGAAGCAGGGCCAGGCGCTGGTGAAGGTACGCCGGATCAGTGTCGACGACCCCGCGCTGGAAGTCTTCGTGCATTCGCCGGACCGCGACGGCCTGTTCGCCGCGATCGTGATGACGCTGGACCGCAAGGGCTACGGCATCCACCGCGCACGCGTGCTGGACGGTCCGGCCGATACCATCTTCGATACCTTCGAAGTGAACCCGGCCGATACCTTCGCCGATGGCAGCAGTGCCAACCTGGAAGCGGCGCTGCGCGAGGCACTCAGTGGTGACCTGTCGCGCCTGCGGCCGTCACGCCGGGTGGTGCCACGGCAGCTGCGGCACTTCCGCTTCGCCCCGCGCATCGAATTCCGCGATGAGCCGGGCGCAACCCGTTTCGCCCTGGTCGCCCCCGACCGCCCCGGCCTGCTGGCCGATGTGGCGTTCGTGCTGCGCAATCAGGGCCTGCGCGTGCATGATGCGCGCATTGCCACGTTCGGCGAACGCGCCGAAGACACCTTCGTGATCAGTGACGAACACGACCTCCCCCTGACTGAACCTGCCCGGCAGCAGCTGCATGACGCGATGCTGGCCTGCCTGGACCCTGATCGAAACGCCGGAGACCCCGCCTGATGGCCACCAAGCCCGCCAAGAAGACCGCCGCGACCCCCAAGAGCGCAGCGGCCCGGAAACCTGCTGCTGCCGCACCGGCCGCGAAGAAGACCCCTGCGCCGAAGAAGGCCGCTGCGGTGACGGCCCCGGCGAAGAAAGCGGCTGCGGTGAAGCGTGCTGTGAAGAAGCCGGCGCCGGCCAAGAGTGCCGAAGCGGTCCGCGCCGAAACCATCGCCCGCAAGTCGCTGCGCAAGCCGTCGGCCCCGGGCGTGGAAGAGCTGAAGTTCGGCATCGAGAGTGCCTTCGAGCGCCGCGCTACCTTGACCCTGCACGAGCTGGAAGGCTCGACCAAGCCGCTGGTCAACCGCGTGATTGACGGCCTGGAGAGCGGTGAGTTCCGTGTTGCCGAGCCGGACGGCCAGGGTGGCTGGAAGGTCAACGAGTGGCTGAAGAAGGCCGTGCTGTTGTACTTCCGTGTCAATGACATGGCCGTGGTCGACGCCCGTCCGGCGCCGTTCTGGGACAAGGTCGAATCGCGCTTCGCCGGCTATGACGAGGCGAAGTTCCGCCGTGGTGGCGTGCGCGTGGTGCCGGGCGCGATCGCCCGCCGCGGCACCTACTTCGGCAAGGACGTGGTGCTGATGCCGAGCTTCACCAACATCGGCGCCTACGTCGGCGAAGGCACCATGGTCGATACCTGGGCCACCGTCGGTTCCTGCGCGCAGATCGGCCAGCACTGCCACCTGTCCGGCGGCGCCGGCATCGGCGGCGTGCTGGAGCCGCTGCAGGCCAGCCCGACCATCATCGAGGACCACTGCTTCATCGGTGCGCGCTCGGAAGTGGTGGAAGGCGTGGTGGTTGGCCACCACAGCGTGATCGGCATGGGCGTGTTCCTCAGCCAGAGCACCCGCATCTACAACCGTGCCACCGGCGAAATCACCTACGGTTACATCCCGCCGTACAGCGTGGTGGTGTCCGGCTCGCTGCCGAGCAAGGACGGTACCCACTCGCTGTACTGCGCGGTGATCGTCAAGCAGGTTGATGCCAAGACCCGCAGCAAGACCAGCGTCAACGACCTGCTGCGCGGCCTGGCCGACTGAAGGTGACTGCGCCGGAGGATCTGGCGCAGTCCGCGATCTACCGGCATCCGTCCGACACCCTGGTCGGGCGGATGCTGCCGCGCCTGCTGCACGCCCCGCGCTGGACCCGGCTGCGCCGTGCACTGTCGCGGCGCTGGCCGATGCCGGCGCTGGTCAGTGACGTGCGCGATGTGGTCTACGTGAGCTGGTGGGTCGACGTGCGTCACGCACCAATGCCACCGCCGGGCCATCATTACGTGGTCCATGCCGGACGCACGCCTTACACCATCCTCAGCTACCGGCACGGACACTTCGGGCCCGCGCTGGCCGGGCCGCTGCGTTCCCTGATGCCGTCGCCACGGCAGAGCAACTGGCGCTTGTACCTGCGTCGTGACGACGATCCGGACGGGACGCCGGTGGTGCTGTTCGACCGCAACGTGATGGACCAGCTGGCCTTCGTCGCCGGCGCGCGCGTTTTCAGCGATGCCATGCAGCCGCACCTGTCGGTGCGCTTCACGCATGCGCTGGATGCCGAAGGCAGTGGCCACACGCGGATCGAGGGCCGGCAGGGCAGTGCCCCGGCGCTGCACCTGCAGTGGCAGGCCGCTGCGGGCTGGGACGTTGCCGGGTGGGCGGCGGCCTTCGGCAGCCATCAGGCCCTGCTGCGTTTCCTGACCTGCCAGGACGAGGCCATCGCCCGTACCTGCGACCAGCGCTGGGCCAGCACCCGCATCGCTCTGCCGGTGGACATCGCACAGCAGCAACCGCTGCAGCTGGAAGGCGAACCGCAGTGCCCGCGCCTGCAGGCGATGGGCGTGGCGCTGCACGAGGGGCTGGCCTTCCGGCTGCCACGGGTGCCGTTCCGGGTCGTGTCCGAGCGCCTGTTGTGAGATTCTGGCCCTCTGTTTTCCAGCATCACAGATGGCCATGAGCACCACTGTCTACGGTTTGAAGAACTGCGATACCTGCAAGAAGGCGACCAAGTGGCTGGACCGCTTCGGCGTGCCTTACACCTTCGTCGATTACCGCGAGAACAAGCCGAACCCGGAAATACTGCTGGCGTGGGCTGGGCAGCTGGGGGGCCTGGCCGCGATGGTGAACAAGTCGTCCACCACCTGGCGGCAGTTGCCGGACAACCGCAAGGCCGCCGACTCCGAGGCCGAATGGAAGCTGCTGCTGCGTGAATACCCGCAGCTGATCAAGCGCCCGCTGGTGGTCACGGCCGATGGCACGGTCAGCCAGGGCTTCAGCGACAACGGTTTCAAGGCCCGCTTCGGCGTGGGTGACGCATGAGTGCGGTCCTCGACCTGACCTGCGAACTGATCGCACGACCCTCGGTGACGCCGGATGATGCTGGCTGCCAGACACTGCTGGCGGCACGCCTGAAGCAGGCCGGGTTCCAGTGCGATCACCTGCGCCTGGGCGAGGTCGACAACCTGTGGGCGACCCATGGCCAGGGCGCGCCGGTGCTGGTGCTGCTGGGCCATACCGACGTGGTGCCGACGGGCCCGCGCGAGGCCTGGGCCAGCGACCCGTTCACGCCGCAGATCCGTGACGGCGTGCTGTACGGCCGTGGCGCCGCCGACATGAAGGGCAGCGTGGCGGCGTTCGTGGTCGCCGCCGAGCAGTTCGTCGCCGCACATCCCGATCACCCTGGCACGCTGGCGGTACTGCTAACCAGCGACGAGGAAGGCGATGCCATCGATGGTGTGCGTCACGTTGCACGGCTGTTCGCCGAGCGCGGCCAACGCATCGACTGGTGCATTACCGGTGAACCGTCGTCGACCGCGATCCTGGGTGACCTGCTGCGCGTGGGGCGTCGTGGCAGCCTGTCGGCCAAGCTGCGCGTGCAGGGCGTACAGGGCCACGTGGCGTACCCGGATAAGGCGCGCAACCCGATTCACCAGGCTGCTCCGGCCCTGGCCGAACTGAGCGCGCGGCGCTGGGATGACGGCTACGAGAGTTTCCCGCCGACCAGCCTGCAGGTCTCCAACATCCATGCCGGCACCGGTGCCAACAACGTGATTCCCGGCGAGCTGGAGGTGGATTTCAACATCCGCTACAACCCGCACTGGGATGCACCGAAGCTGGAGGCGGAGATCACCGCATTGCTGGGCCGCCATGGCCTGCAGTACACGCTGAAGTGGCACCGCAGCGGCGAGCCGTTCTACACCCCGGAAGGCACGCTGCGCGCCACCGCGCGTGCGGTGCTGGCCGAGCACATCGGCCGTGCGCCGGAAGAAAGCACCGGCGGCGGCACGTCAGATGCACGCTTCATCGCGCCACTGGGTGCGCAGTGCATCGAAGTGGGGCCGGTCAACGCCAGCATCCACCAGGTGGATGAGAACGTGCGCGTGGACGATCTGGAAGCGTTGCCGGGGCTGTACCAGCGCCTGGTGGAACGGCTGCTGGTGGGAACCCCATGACGGAATGAATCCCGCGAGGGTGGGTGCCGACCGTTGGTCGGCACGCCTCCCGCCGGGGCCGCTTCTCTACTCGGAAAAAATGAAGAACGGCGGCTCGACCGCTTTCTTCCAGTAACTTGGCGCGGCCATGTAGAAGTGTTGCGCCTCGGCCCTGGCGAACCAGCGCGCCGCCGCGTCGGTGTCTTTCTCCACACCCGGCGCACTGCGGCCCAGCAGCAGACCGGCGAAGTACTGGCCGAACACATTGCCCTTCTCACCGGCGCGCTGGTACAGCTGCAGCGCACGCACCGGATCGCGCGGCAGTCCCATGCCCTTTTCCAGCAGCGCGCCCAGGTCGACCTGCGCTTCGGCGTCGCCGTGCTCGGCACGACGCTGGATCTGCGCCACCAGCGGATGCACGGTGTCACCCTGTGCGGCCACCGCATCCGGCAGTCGCGACGACGAACTCGGGTAGCGCTTGTTGATCATTCCGCGCAGGTCCCAGCGCAGCGCCTGCTGCGCGTCGCCTCGCTGGCGATAGGCCTTGGCGAGCCCGTAGAACGCATAGGGATTGCCGTGGTTGGCCGCCGCCAGATACGCACGTTCACCGCGTTGCCAGGAGGCGCGCAGCACCGGAGCCGGATTGATGTGGGGGCTGTCGGCATGCTGCAGCGTGCCGGAGGTCCAGATCCGGCCCAGTGCTTCTTCCGCTTTGGTGTTGCGGAAGGTCCAGGGCGTGATCGCGGCAGCACGCTCGTAGTAGGCGACGGCGCGCGGATCGTTGAAACGTTCGAAGGTCTGCGCGGTGTCCCAGGCACCGTCGAAGCTGCCGTCGGTGCCGCGTTGTTCCAGTGCCTGCTGCTGCGCCAGCGGCAGCGTGGAAGGCGGAGGCAGGGTCTGGCAGGCCGCCAGGCCCAGGCAGAGCAGGGCGGCCAGCGCCGCGTTGCGTCCAGTGCGGTGTTGCATTTCCATTACACGTTTCACGGCGGGCCATTATGCGCGCCGGGGAGTGGTTGCCAACGCAACGGTTGCGCCGTGCCGGAAACCGGGGTAGGGTCGATGCCATGTCGATCCGCCTGGCCACCGCCGTCAATAACAACAACCGCAATAATCTGCGCGCGAATAATCGTGCGCGGCCGATGCGGGACTGCGCCCTGGGTAGATAGACAGCAACACACGCCCGGACACCAGAAAACCCGCATCAGCCGATGCGGGTTTTTTTGTGCCCGGGCGCAGCCCCACCCGGGCCTGGATGGCCGGTCGAACACCCTCCCACCCGTGAAATCCCCCAACAGGAGCTCTCCCATGTGTTCGATCTTCGGAATCTTCGGCCTGCAGGCCGGTGACGATCTTCCCGCCCTGCGCCGCCATGCGCTGGAACTGTCGCAGCGCCAGCGCCACCGTGGCCCGGACTGGAGCGGCGTGTACCTCGACGAAGGTGCGCTGCTGGTCCATGAGCGGCTGGCCATCGTCGACCCGGCCGGTGGTTCGCAGCCGCTGCTGTCGGCCGATGGCCAGCTGGCGCTCGCGGTGAACGGCGAGATCTACAACCACCAGGCATTGAAGGCGGCGCTGACCACCGCCTACGACTTCCAGACCGGCTCGGACTGCGAGGTGATCAACGCGCTGTATCGCCAGGGCAGTTCGCCGGCGCAGTGGCTGGAACAGCTCAACGGCATCTTCGCCTTCGCGCTGTGGGACCGCGACAGCGGGCGCGTGCTGGTGGCGCGTGACCCGGTGGGCGTGGTGCCGCTGTACTGGGGCCACGATGCCCAGGGGCGCCTGCGGGTGGCCTCGGAAATGAAGGCGCTGGTCGATACCTGTGCCGACGTCGCACAGTTCCCGCCGGGTCACTACTTCGACAGTGCCAGCGGTGAGCTGGTGCGCTATTACCAGCAGCCGTGGCGCGACTACGCCGACGTGCAGGGCCGCCAGGCCGACCTGGCCGAACTGCGCCAGGCCTTCGAGCATGCGGTGGAGCGCCAGCTGATGAGCGACGTGCCGTATGGGGTGCTGCTGTCCGGTGGCCTGGACTCGTCGCTGGTGGCGGCCGTTGCCGCACGCTATGCGCGTCGCCGCATCGAGGATGGCGGGCAGACCGAAGCCTGGTGGCCGCGCCTGCATTCGTTCGCGATCGGCTTGAAGGGTTCGCCGGATCTTGCTGCTGCGGCGATCGCTGCCGAGGCTCTTGGCACCGTGCATCACGGCTTCGAATACACCTTCGAGGAAGGCCTCGACGCGCTGCCGGAAGTGATCCGCCACATCGAAACCTACGACGTCACCACCATCCGCGCCTCGACGCCGATGTTCCTGCTGGCACGGCGGATCAAGGCGATGGGCGTGAA
Source organism: Stenotrophomonas sp. FR024 (assembly GCF_047500745.2). Taxonomy (NCBI): domain Bacteria; kingdom Pseudomonadati; phylum Pseudomonadota; class Gammaproteobacteria; order Lysobacterales; family Lysobacteraceae; genus Stenotrophomonas; species Stenotrophomonas sp. FR024. The sequence continues at coordinate 254,139 of NZ_JAXAXM020000002.1, read as the reverse complement.
AATGGTGCTGTCCGGCGAGGGCAGCGATGAGATCTTTGGTGGCTACCTGTACTTCCACAAGGCGCCGGATGCACGTGAATTCCACGACGAGCTGGTGCGCAAGCTGGACGCGCTGCACAACTACGACTGCCTGCGCGCCAACAAGTCGATGATGGCCTGGGGCGTGGAGCCGCGCGTGCCGTTCCTCGACCGTGAGTTCCTCGATGTGGCGATGCGCTTCGATGCTGCGCACAAGATGGTCGGTGCCGGCTTTGGTGGCCGTCGCATCGAGAAGGCGGTGCTGCGCGAGGCATTCGACGGCTACCTGCCGGACAGCATCCTGTGGCGGCAGAAGGAACAGTTCAGTGATGGCGTTGGCTACGGCTGGATCGATGGGTTGAAGGCACATGCCGAAGCACAGGTGAGCGACCGCGTACTGGCAGCGGCCGACAAGCGCTTCCCGCACAACCCGCCGCAGACCAAGGAGGCGTACTACTACCGCCACCTGTTCGAGCAGTTCTTCCCGAGCCGCGCGGCGGCCGAGACCGTGCCGGGCGGCAAGTCGATCGCCTGTTCGTCGCCGGCCGCCATTGCCTGGGACGCCAGCTTCGCCGTGGCGGCGGACCCCTCGGGCCGCGCGATCGCCGGGGTGCACGAACAGGCACTGGCCTAAGCCCCCAAAAAGGGGACGGAGGGGATTAAGTCGTTTTTGCCACAAACGACTTAATCCCCTCCGTCCCCTTTTTCGTATCATCGCCCCCTGCGCATTGGGGAATGTTCATGGACGTACAGGCAGGTGGCGACGTGCCGCCCACGAAATGGGGATGGCGTTATCTGGCCTGGGCCGGGGTGCCGTTGCTGGCTGGCGTACTGCTGGCGCGGTATGCCGGGCCGGCGGCGCCCGAGGCGGTTGCCCGCGCCACCGCCGCCGAAGGCAGCTGGGCGCAGCACCTTGCCTCACCGCTGGGCCTGTTCCTGCTGCAGCTGCTGGTGCTGCTGCTGGTGGCCAAGGGCGCGGGTGCGCTGCTCAAGCGCTTTGGACAACCGGCGGTGATCGGCGAGATGGCCGCTGGCCTGATGATGGGGCCGCTGGTGCTCGGCAGCCTGCTGCCGCAGCTGCATGGTGCGTTGTTCCCGGCCAGCTCGCTGGGTCCGCTGGGCATGCTCAGCCAGCTGGGCGTGCTGATGTTCCTGCTGGTAGCCGGTGCCGAGCTGGACCTGGCGGCGCTGCGTGGCCGCCGGCGCTTCGCCTTCACGGTCAGCCATGCCGGTATTGCAGTGCCGTTCGTGCTCGGCGTGGCGCTGGCGATCTGGCTGTATCCGCAGCACGGTCCGCAGGGTGTGGGCTTTACTGCATTCGCATTGTTCGTCGGCATCTCCATGAGCATCACCGCGTTCCCCGTGTTGCTGCGCATCCTTGCCGATCGTGGGATCACACAGACGCCATTGGGCCAGACCGCGATCGCCTGCGCGGCATTGGGCGATGCCACCGCCTGGTGCCTGCTGGCCTTGATCGTCGCCGCCGCCCAGGCCAGCGGCTGGTTGCCGGCCAGCCTCAACCTGCTGTGCGTGGTCGTGTTCGTGGCGCTGATGCTGGGGCTGGTGAAGCCGTGGTTTGCCCGCCAGCAGATCGCGCCGGGCCGTGAGGGACGTTGGTTGCTGGGTATCCTGCTGCTGTCACTGGCGAGTGCGCTGGTCACCGAGATGCTGGGCATCCACGCGTTGTTCGGTGCATTCGCTGCGGGCGTCGCGGTATCGTCCAACGCGCAGCTGCGCGACCTGTTGATGGCCCGCGTCGAACCGTTCGCGGTGACCCTGCTGCTGCCACTGTTCTTCGCCATGACCGGCCTGCGCATGCGCGCCGATGCGCTGCAGGCCAGCGATATCGTGTTGTGCGTGGTGGTGATCGCGGTGGCCACGGCCGGCAAGCTGCTGGGCACATTCAGTGCCGCTCGCAGCGCGGGCATGCCCACGCGCGAAGCGTGGCGGTTGGGGGCGCTGATGAACACGCGTGGTCTGATGGAGCTGATCGTGCTCAACCTGGGCTACGAGCTGGGCCTGCTCGGCGATCGGCTGTTCGCGGTGCTGGTGATCATGGCGCTGGTGACCACGGCGATGACCGGGCCGCTGCTGAACCTGATCGAGCGACGCCGGGGCTGAGCGCTGGACGGTCGTGCCGGCCGCTGGCCGGCATCCAGGCTGGTGTGTCCAGCATCATGAGGTTGCCGGCCAGCGGCCGGCACTACCTCGCTGGCACCAGCGTCATCGTGTGCTGCGCCTTGCCGGGCAGGAACGGTGTCGGCCGTCCATGCACCCAGTCTTCGTGGCCGGCGCCCCAGTACGGCGAAAGCGGGTGCCCGCTCTGGCCGCCGGGCATGTGCACGATGCCGTCGGCCTCGTGGCCGGGCGAGACCACCATGCGTTCGGAGGCGCCGAAGTTCGGCGTCTGCACACGCGGCATGTCACGGTCACCGGGCAGGGGATCGGCGGGCATGCACAGCCAGCGCTTGGCGATATCCGGCAATGCACGCGCGATGGGATGGCAGAGCGCCGCGGTGTTGCGCTCTCCCCAGGTGCGCTGGGCCAGTGGGCCCTGCTTGGCCAGCTCGCTCTCGGTGCGGCGTGCGGCATCAAGCAGCAGCGCGTCCCAGCTGTCGTAGGCCGGTGGCAGCAGGTTGGCTGGGCGCTGCTGCAGCATCGGCCAGGCCACGCCTTCCAGTTGTGCCAGGCGCGGGTCCAGATAGTCATCGCCCAGCTGTGCGTTGGCCGGTGCCAGCAGTGCTTCGGACAGGGTATCCATCACCTGCGTGCGGAACGCGCGCACCACCCGGTAGCTGACCGAGCTGGCCGAGGCCCGGCCGTCCCATTGGTGGCTGACGGACTTCAAGCGCTTCAGCGCAGGATCGTCACTGCGTTCGATGACGTCATGCAGCAACGCCCACCAGCGCTGCAGGAACACGGCGCGGTCGTCGAGCTGGATCGCCAGCAGGTCGTGTTCGTCGAAGCGGTCCTGGATGGCGAGCAGGTCGCGGATCTGCTGCGCACGCGCGCCGAGGTCATAGCCACCGTTGCCGACGCTGGCCAGCGCCTCGCCGTCGAGGACGCGTCCGTTGGCGGTCCACAGGCGATGGTTGGGGGGATCGATCAATGCAGGCGAGGCATCGCTGCGGATCGGCCACGGTGCGCAGTCCTGGTTGCTGGCGGCCGTGAAGCCGGCCGGTGCACAGCCGGGGCCTCGGTCGGGGCGGGCGCCGATCAGGCGCCAGGCGATGCGTCCGCTGCGGTCGCCGACCACCAGGTTCTGCGCGGGAATGCCGGCACGGTCGGCGAAGTGCAGAGCGCTATCGAGGTCGCCGGCGCGGGCCAGGTCGCCGAAATCCAGGCGTACGGCGCCGGGCAGGTGTGCGACCCAGCGCAGGGCATCGCCACTGCCATCGGCATGGGTGTGCAGGATCGGCCCCCAGGCGGTTTCGCGTACCGGGAACAGCACGTCGGCCTGGCCGGCCACCGCAATGCGTTCTTCGTGCACGGTCACCGTGGCGTTGGCCGGTTCCGTGCGGTAGTCCGCCGTATCGATGTAGCTGTTGGTGAAGCCCCAGGCGACGTGGCCGTTGCTGCCGACGATCACCGCCGGCAGGCCAGGGAGCGAGAAGCCAGTGACGTCGACCTGGCCGCCGGCGGCCTGCGGGTCCGGATAGCGCAGGCGCACCCGGAACCACAGCCCCGGCGCACGCAGGCCCAGGTGCATGTCGTCGGCAACGATCGCGCGGCCGTCGGCGGTGAGTGCGCCGGCCACCGCGAAGTTGTTGCTGCCGATGACGTCCGCCTCCTCCTGCTCGGTGCCCGGCTTTCCCTTCAATGTGCGCAGATCGAGCTGGCTGGCATCGGGCAGAATCGCATTGCCGGTGGCTTCGCCAAACAGCGGTGCATCCCATTCGGTGTCGTCGTGGGCAATCAGCGCGTACAGCGCCGGCGGCACCACCGCACGGATGCGGCTGAGGGCAAGCTCGGTCTGGTTGTTCGGGTCCTGCAGGTCGGCGTACATGGCCAGCCCGGCCAGCACGCTGTCGCTGGCCTGCCACGGTTGCGGTGACTGCCGCAGCAGCAGGTAGGCCCATGGCCGCACGGAGAGATCGGTAAGGCCTTCGTTGACGCCTTCCACATAGGCGCGCACGACCGCGCCGTTGTCGCCCAGCGCGGTATCCAGATGCGCCTCGGTGCGGGCGCGCAGGCGGTGCACGCGCATGCGCTTGTCAGCTTCAATGGCCTTCGGCCCGAACAATGCCGACAGCTCGCCGGCGGCACTGCGGCGCATCAGGTCCATCTCGAAATAGCGTTCCTGCGCATGCACATGGCCGAGTGCGCGCATCGCGTCGGCCTGACTGCCGGCAGTGACGGTGACCACCCCCAGCGCATCGCGCTCGATGGTGACCGGCTTGACCAGGCCCGGCAGCGCATGCTCGCCGTCCAGGTCGGCCAGGCTGCCGCGCAGCAGCAGCCACAGGGCCAGTGCGGTGACCAGCACGATGGCGACCAACACACCCAGCACCCAACGCCATGTACGTCGCATCGCACGTCCTTTCCGAACTGGTGGGCCGATTGTAGCCGCAGGCGCAACTGCGACTGATTCCGATTAGATCACCGTCTTTTGAAATGCGGCACCCTATGCCACATCGATTCACAGGAGCCCCCCATGAAAGGCAACCCGGACGTCATCGCCTGCCTGAAGGAACTGCTGCGCGGCGAGCTTGCTGCCCGCGACCAGTACTTCATCCATTCCCGCCGCTACGAGGACCAGGGCCTGTTCGCGCTGTACGAACGCCTGAACCACGAGATGGAAGAGGAAACCCAGCACGCCGACGCGCTGCTGCGCCGGATCCTGTTCCTCGGCGGCGACCCGGACATGCGCCCGCATGCCACCGAGCCGGGCAAGACCGTGGAAGAGATGCTGCAGAAGGATCTGGATACTGAATACGCAGTCCGGAACAATCTCGCCGCCGGCATGAAGCTGTGCGAAGAGAAGGGTGACTACGTGAGCCGCGACATGCTGCTGGCGCAGCTGAAGGACACCGAGGAAGACCACGCCTGGTGGCTGGAGCAGCAGCTGGGCCTGATCAAGCGCATCGGCCTGGAGCTGTACCAGCTGAGCAAGATCGACGGCAACGGCGCCCCGGCGCACTGAGCCGGCGCCCCGCTTTGGGTAGAGCCGACCGCTGGTCGGCTGCTCTTCAAAAGACAGCCGACCAGCGGTCGGCTCTACCAGAAGAAGCACAGCGTTCTGTCGCCCGCCAGCACCGGAGCATCGCCAGCCAGCCTTCGCCAGCCAGCTGCTCCATCGCCCGCCAGCCGACAACGAAAAAGCCGGGGAATGCCCCGGCTTTTTCGTGTCCGGGGTCGGATCCGTTTTCAACGAAAACGGCTCTGACCCCATTGGGATCAAAAACGCCAACCGAGGTTGGCGTTTGCCGGGGTAATGCGTGTCAACCAAGGTTGACACCCACCTCAACCAAGGTTGACACCCACCAGGGGCAGGGCCCAAGCCCTTATTCCACCGACAACCCTTCCACCTTCTGCCAGCCGCGCGGCAGCAGGTGGCCGCGGGTGGCGCGGGCGCCGAGGTAGGCGTCAAGCTCGTTGAACTTCAGGCCCATCGTGCGCTGGCCACTGCGCACCTGCAGGGTCTGCCCCGGGCTGATGGCCACGATGGCGACCACGCGTTCGGTGGCGAGCTTGGCCTTGGGGATCTCGATGATCTTGTTGCCCTTGCCCTTGTCCAGTTCCGGCAGGTCGTTGGCGGCGATCGCCAGCAGGTTGCCCGAACTGGTCACCGCCACGATGCGGTCGGTGGCGACGTTGGCCACCACCGACGGGGTCAGCACGGTCGAACCGGCTGACAGGTTCAGCATCGCCTTGCCGGCCTTGTTGCGGCCGATCAGGTTCTCGAAGCGGGTGACGAAGCCGTAGCCGTGGGTGGAGGCCAGCACGAAGCGGGTGTCCGGCTCGGCGCTGGCCAGGGTCACGAAGCTGGTGCCCGCGGCCGGCGAGAAGCGGCCGGTCAGCGGCTCGCCGTTGCCACGCGCGGAGGGCAGGGTGTGCACCGGCGTCGAGTAGGCGCGGCCCTCGCTGTCGAGGAACGCGACCTGCTGGGTGCTGCGCGCACGCACCGCGCCCTGCAGGGCATCACCGTCGCGGTAGGAGAGGGCGGACGCATCGACGTCATGGCCCTTGGCGGCACGGATCCAGCCCTTTTCCGACAGCACCACGGTCATCGGCTCGCTCGGCACCAGCTCGGTCTCGTCGATGGCCTGCGCGGCCTGGCGCTGCACCAGCGGCGAACGGCGCGCGTCGCCGAACTTCTTGGCGTCGGCCGTCAGTTCGTCGCGGATCAGCTTCTTCAGCTTGGCCTTGCTGTCGAGGATGCCGAGGATCTTCTCGCGTTCCTTGGCCAGCTCGTCCTGCTCGCCGCGGATCTTCATCTCTTCCAGGCGGGCCAGCTGCTTCAGCTTGGTTTCCAGGATGTACTCGGCCTGTTCCTCGGACAGGCCGAAGCGCGCGATCAGCGCCGCCTTCGGTTCGTCCTCGGTACGGATGATGTGGATCACCTCGTCCAGGTTGAGGAAGGCGACCAGCAGGCCTTCCAGCAGGTGCAGGCGGCGCTCGACCTTCTGCAGGCGGTGCTGCAGGCGGCGGATGACGGTGTTGCTGCGGAAGGTCAGCCATTCGCTGAGCAGCATCTTCAGGTTCTTCACCTGCGGACGGCCGTCCAGCCCGATCACGTTGAGGTTGACGCGGTAGCTGCGCTCCAGGTCCGTTGTCGCGAACAGGTGGCCCATCAGCTGGTCGGCGTCGACGCGGTTGGAACGTGGCACCAGCACCACGCGCACCGGGTTGGCGTGGTCGGATTCGTCGCGGATGTCTTCCAGCCACGGCAGCTTCTTGGCGCGCATCTGCGCGGCGATCTGCTCGATCACCTTCGACGGCGACACCTGGAACGGCAGCGCCGTCACCACGATGTTGTTGGCTTCCTTGTTGAAGGTCGCACGCGCACGCACGCTGCCGTTGCCGGTCTCGTAGATGTTCCGCAGATCGTTGGCGGCGGTGATGATCTCGGCGCTGGACGGGTAGTCCGGGCCCTGCACGTGCTCGCACAGGTCGCGCACGGTCGCATCGGGGTTGTCCAGAAGGTGCAGCAGTGCGCTGACGATCTCGTTGAGATTGTGCGGCGGCACGTCGGTGGCCATGCCCACGGCGATGCCGGTGGTGCCGTTCAGCAGCAGGTGCGGCAGCCGCGCTGGCATCCAGGTCGGCTCCTGCAGGGTGCCGTCGAAGTTCGGTGCCCAGTCGGTGGTGCCCTGGCCCAGTTCGCCCAGCAGCACTTCGGCGATCGGGGTCAGCTTGGATTCGGTGTAACGCATCGCCGCGAACGACTTCGGGTCGTCGCTGGAGCCGAAGTTGCCCTGGCCCTCGATCAGCGGGTAGCGGTACGAGAACGGCTGTGCCATCAGCACCAGCGCCTCGTAGCACGCGCTGTCGCCATGCGGGTGGTACTTACCGATGACGTCACCGACGGTGCGCGCGGACTTCTTCGGCTTGGACGCGGCATTCAGGCCCAGCTCGCTCATCGAATAGATGATGCGGCGCTGCACCGGCTTCAGGCCGTCGCCGATGAACGGCAGGGCGCGGTCCAGGACCACGTACATCGAGTAGTCGAGGTAGGCGCGTTCAGCGTACTCGCGCAGCGGCAGTTGTTCGAATCCGTGGAACACGGGGCGGGCAAGTTCGGTCATGCGGCGTTGTTACCTGTTGTCGGGAGGCGGCGACGGCGGTCGCCGCTCGCAATCCTGTGATTATCCGGATGCGGCGGGGGATGCCAAGCCGCGCGCAGGGTCCAACCCGGTTTCCAGGCCGTGTCCGGCCCGTGCCAGGTAGCGCCCCGGTGGCAGCCCGAAGTGGCGGCGGAACACGGTGACGAAGGCGCTGGCGCTGCTGAAGCCCAGCGCGTGGGCGATATCGGCCACGCTGCGGCCGTCGGTCAGCTGGCGCAGGGCTTCGGACAGCCGGGCCTGCTGCCGCCACTGGGCGAAGCTGAGCGTGGTCTCGTCGCGGAAGTGACGGGTCAGGCTGCGCGGCGACAGGCCGGCCCAATGCGCCCATTCGGCCAGGCTGCGCTCGTCGGAGGGGTCGGCCAGCAGCTGCGAGGCGATCTTCAGCAGGCGCCGGTCGTGCGGCATCGGCAGGTGCATGCGCTGGCGCGGCGCGGTGCGGATCTCGTCCAGCAGCACCTCGATGATGTGCTGGCGCTCGGGTGTGGTGTCATAGCCCAGCGGCCATTCGCAGATGCGGTCGGCCAGCGCCTGCGCCAGCTTGGACAGGCCCAGTACGCAGGGATCGGCGGGGAGGGTGGCGCAGGCCGGCGCGGCCAGCGCCATGCCCCAGCCGCGCAGCGGACCGTCCAGGGTCACCGTATGCGGCTCCAGCGGCGGCATCCAGCCGGCCGAACCCGGCGCCAGCGACCACGTCCCGTGCGAGGTGCGGGTGGTCAGCAGGCCACGCTCGACACAGATCAGCTGGGCGCGCTGGTGGTGGTGCCAGTCCACTTCCCGGACCAGCCCCTGCGGGCTGTCGAAGCGGAAAGCGACCACCGGTGGGCCATCGTTGCGCTCGAACCAATCCAGTGCGTCGTCCCTGAGCAGGCGCTTGGGAGCGGGAATTTCTGCCTTGTTCATCATGTCCGCTGGCTGAAATGTGTCATCCATTGGCTGAATTGTACTACCGGGCCACCTGACCAGATCATTAAGGTAGGCGCCTTCATTAATCCAGCCCACTGCTGCAACACAGCATTCGATGCCAGATCTAATATTTCCATTGAGAAATATTTTTTTTGGAAGAGAATGCTCCCCCATGATCTGTCCTGCAACCACTCCCCCCAGTTTCGGCCTGCTGCTGCGCCAGGTGCGCGACGGCCTGGTCCGGCAACTCGACGCGTCCATGGCTGAAGAAGACCTGGGTATCGGCTTCACCCATTACATCGGGTTGAAGGTGCTTTCCAACATGGCTCCGTGCACGGCCAACGAACTGGCCCAGGCCATCGACCAGGTACCCAGCGCAGTCACCCGCCTGCTGGACAAGCTCGAGGCACTGGGCTGCGTCCGCCGCGAACCGCATGCGCAGGACCGGCGTGCGCTGCAGATCGTGCTGACCGATGAAGGCCGCGCATTGTGGGCGCGGTTGAAGCTGCGTGGCGACGCGGTGATGGATTACGCCCTGCGTGATCTTTCCGCCGACGAGCGCACGCTGCTGCTGTCCCTCCTTACCCGAATCCGCGACTCCCTGACGACCCCATGAACCCGATCCCGCATTCCACTCTCCGCCGGTCCGGGCGCGCGCTGCTGGTATCAGCGCTGGCCCTGGCCCTGGCCGCCTGCGCCAGCAGTCGTGGCCTCAACCCGCAGGGCCACGTGCTCGACGTGGACAGCCTGCACAGCGAACGCACCCTGGCCGACACCGACCTGAGCGCCACCGGCTTCCCGGCGCAGGACTGGTGGAAGGCGCTGGGCGATGCGCAGCTGGACGCGCTGGTCGCCGAGGGCCTGGCTGGCCACCCGAGCCTGGACGCTGCCGATGCGCGCCTGCGCCAGGCGCAGTCGCAGGTCGGTACCGCGCGTGCCGATCGCCTGCCGAGCCTGTCGGTGTCCGGTGGATACACCGGTCTGCGCCTGCCCGAGTCGATGGCCGGCAGCGAGATGGGTGGCCATTACGCTGGCAGCAGCCAGGTCGCGTTTGATTTCAGCTATGGCGTGGACCTGTGGGGCGGCAAGCGCGCTGCCTGGGAAGCGGCCGTGGACGGCGCCCATGCCGCCACTGTCGAAGCCCAGGCTGCACGCCTGAACCTGTCCACCGGCATCACCCAGGCCTATGCCGACCTGGCGTATGCATGGCAGCTCAATGACGTGGCCGAAGAAGAGCTGGGCCGCTCGCAGAAGTCGCTGGAATTGACCCGCCAACGCCGCCGCGCCGGCATCGACAGTGATCTGCAGGTGCGCCAGGCCGAGGCCCGCGTGCCCGCCGCGCAGCAGCAGGTGCAGGCCGCGCAGCAGCGCATCGATGCGGCCCGCACCGCGCTGGCCGCGCTGGTCGGCAAGGGTCCGGACCGTGGCCTGTCGATCCAGCGCCCGCAGGCGTTGAATCCGATGGCGCTGCAGCTGCCGGGCGTGCTGCCCAGCGAACTGTTGGGTCGTCGCCCGGACATCGTTGCCGCGCGCTGGCGCGTGGAAGCGGCCGACAAGCAGATCAAGGTCGCCAGGACCAAGTTCTACCCGAGCTTCAACCTGACCGCACTGGCTGGCGTCGTCGCACCGAACGTGGGCGATCTGCTGAAAAGCAGTTCGACCTTCGCCTACATCGGACCGGCGCTGAGCCTGCCGATCTTCGAAGGCGGCAAGCTGCGCGCCAACCTGGCCAACACCGATGCGCAGTACGACCTGGCGGTGGCCAACTACAACCAGACCGTGCTCGATGCACTGCGCGACGTGGCCGACCAGGTCAACGCGGTGCGTTCGCTGGCACAGCAGGCGCATTCGCAGCAGCAGGCGGTGGACACCGCGCGTTCCGCCTTCGACCTGGCCCAGCAGCGCTACCGCGCCGGCATCGGCAGCTACCTGGACGTGCTGACCGCGCAGTCCACCCTGCTGCAGTCACAGCAGCAGCTGGCCGGCCTGCAGTCGCAGCAGGTGCAGACCTCGGTGCGCCTGAGCAAGGCGCTGGGCGGTGGTTTCCAGCCCTCTGACGCCGACCGCGCACCGATCGCCTCCCATTCCGATTCCTCGCATTCCTGAAGACTTCCGCCATGAGCCAGACCCAAGACACTGCGGCCCCGGCCGCCCCCAACCGCCGCGGCAACCTGCTGCGCGGCCTGTTCGTGATCGTCGTGCTGCTGCTTGCCGCACTGGCGCTGTGGTACTTCATGTTCGGCCGTTGGTTCGAAGAGACCGACGACGCCTACGTGCAGGGCAACCAGGTGCAGATCACCCCGCTGGTGGCCGGTACCGTGGTCGCCATCAACGCCGATGACGGCATGCGCGTGGAGCGCGGCCAGCTGCTGGTGCAGCTGGACCCGTCCGACACGTCGGTGGCGCTGCAGCAGGCCGAAGCCAACCTGGCCAAGACCGTGCGCCAGACCCGTGGCCTGTACCGCAGCGTGGAAGGCGCACAGGCGGATTTGAACGCCCGCCAGGTGACCCTGAAGCGGGTGCGCGACGATTTCGCCCGCCGCAAGGATCTGGCCGCCACCGGCGCCATTTCCAATGAAGAACTGGCCCATGCCCGTGACGAGCTGGCCGCTGCCGAAGCCGCCGTGGCCGGTTCGCGCGAGACCGTCGAGCGCAACCGCGCGCTGGTCGACGACACCGTGATCGCCACCCAGCCGGACGTGCAGGCGGCCGCCGCGCAGCTGCGCCAGGCCTTCCTCAACAATGCCCGCGCCGGCATCGTCGCGCCGGTCACCGGTTACGTCGCCCGTCGTTCGGTGCAGGTTGGCCAGCGCGTGCAGCCGGGCAATGCCCTGATGGCGGTGGTGCCGACCGAGCAGATGTGGGTCGAGGCCAACTTCAAGGAAACCCAGCTGCGCCACATGCGCCTGGGCCAGGAAGTGGAGCTGAAGTCGGACCTGTACGCCGGTGACGTGAAGTACAAGGGCCGCGTCCAGAGCCTGGGCCTGGGCACCGGCTCGGCGTTCTCGCTGCTGCCGGCACAGAACGCCAGCGGCAACTGGATCAAGATCGTGCAGCGCGTGCCGGTGCGTATCGCCATCGATGCCAAGCAGCTGGCCGAACATCCGCTGCGCATTGGCCTGTCGATGAAGGCTGAAGTGAGCCTGCGCGACCAGAAGGGCGAAGTGCTGCCGAGCACCCCGGCCAAGGGCACGGTGTTCGACACCGACGTGTATGCCAAGCAGCTGCATGATGCCGACGAGGTGATCCACACGATCATCCAGGGCAACCTGCCGCAGCAGGCGAAGGTGGGCTGAGGTCGCCATGTCCGCACAAGCTCCAGCCGCGCCCGGTGCTCCGGGTGCCCCGGCGGCGCCGGGTGCGGCCTCCGGGTTCCTGCCGCCCAGCGTCGCCCTGTGCACCGTGGGCCTGGCGATGGCGTCGTTCATGCAGGTGCTCGACACCACCATCGCCAACGTCTCGCTGCCGACCATCGCCGGTAACCTCGGCGCCAGTTCGCAGCAGGCGACCTGGGTCATCACCTCGTTCGCGGTCAGCACGGCCATCGCGCTGCCGCTGACCGGCTGGCTCAGCCGCCGCTTCGGCGAACGCAAGCTGTTCGTCTGGGCCACGCTGGCCTTCGTCATCACCTCGCTGCTGTGCGGCCTGGCGCAGAGCATGGGCATGCTGGTGCTGTCGCGTGCGCTGCAGGGTTTCGTGGCCGGCCCGATGTACCCGATCACGCAGTCGCTGCTGGTCTCGATCTATCCACGGGAGAAACGCGGGCAGGCACTGGCGCTGCTGGCGATGATCACGGTGGTGGCGCCGATCTGCGGCCCCATTCTCGGTGGCTGGATCACCGACAACTACAGCTGGGAATGGATCTTCCTGATCAACGTGCCGCTGGGCATCTTCGCCGCGCTGGTGGTAGGCAACCAGCTGAAGGGGCGCCCGGAGCACATCGAGAAGCCGAAGATGGACTACGTCGGCCTGGTCACCCTGGTGATCGGTGTCGGTGCGCTGCAGCTGGTGCTCGACCTGGGCAACGACGAGGACTGGTTCTCGTCGATGAAGATCGTGGTGCTGGCGTGTGTGGCCGTGGTCACGCTGACGGTGTTCCTGATCTGGGAACTGACCGACAAGGATCCGATCGTCGACCTGAAACTGTTCCGGCATCGCAACTTCCGCGCCGGTACGCTGGCGATGGTGGTGGCCTACGCGGCGTTCTTCAGCGTGGCGTTGTTGATTCCACAGTGGTTGCAGCGTGACATGGGCTACACCGCGATCTGGGCGGGCCTGGCGACAGCGCCGATCGGCATCCTGCCGGTGATCATGACCCCGTTCGTGGGCAAGTATGCATCGCGCTTCGACATGCGCATGCTGGCTACGATTGCGTTCATTGTGTTGTCGATGACCAGCTTCCTGCGTTCGAACTTCAACCTGCAGGTGGACTACAACCATGTGGCGGGCGTGCAGCTGATCATGGGCATCGGCGTCGCGCTGTTCTTCATGCCGGTGCTGCAGATCCTGCTGTCGGACCTGGATGGGCGCGAGATCGCGGCGGGCTCCGGCCTGGCCACCTTCCTGCGTACGCTGGGCGGCAGTTTCGCGGCGTCGCTGACGACGTGGCTGTGGGCGCGGCGCACCCAGGTGCACCATGCCGACCTGACCGAGCACATCTCGGTCTATCAGCCGGGCATGCAGGACCAGGTGACAGCGATGGGGCAGGGCGACCTGCAACATGGCGCAGCGGTACTGAACAACATGATCAACCACCAGGCATCGCAGATGGGCTTCAACGACATCTTCTTCCTGCTGGGCTGGATCTTCCTGGCGATCATCGCGTTCCTGTGGCTGGCCAAGCCGCCGTTTGGCGCAGGCGCAGGTGCGGCCGCCGGTGGCGGACACTGAAACTCCCTGGAAACACGTGCTGTATTTTGACCCCGCCGCAAGGCGGGGTTTTTGTTTGTGCACCGCGGGTCGCACGGGCCCTGCCGTTGGGATCGTGCCGCGGCGCAGGTTCAGCGGGTGCGATAGACGCGCTTGAACACCACCCGATCGCAGAACAATCGGGTGATGGCCCACATTCCCGCCACAAGTACGGCGCCGCATGTGAGCCAGCCAGCAGTGGCCTGCAATCGGCTGCCGACCAGTGCGCCGCAGATGATGGCGGCAACAAAGACCAGCATTACGGCCTCCTTCGATGCGCCGTAGTGGACCTCGGCCTGGCATCCCACGCATACGCGTACGCCGTGGTTCGAGCCGGTATGGCAGTGAGGGCAGATGATGCTGCGCTGCATGGGTGCGTCCTTTGGGGAAGGGGGAGGGCGCTGGTCAGGTCGTGGCGATACACCTGCAACCGGCTTCTGTAAATCTGCCTTCCACCGAAAAGGAATCGGGTAAATCTCGACTAGGAAAAGTACGAATTGAACGGCTAACGTGAAACTCGACCCAAAAGGGGGCCGTTCAAGGTCTGGTAACGACGCGCCGGGAGGAGATATGCAGCAGCAGGCGACTGCCGGGTGGTGCGAGATACGACAGTTCCAGCGGTAGATGCGATGCCAGGCTCGCCAAACCCCGGAAACGAAAAAACCCGCTTTCGCGGGTTTCATCATCTTGAGTCATGGTGCCCAGGAGAGGACTCGAACCTCCACGGTTTTACCCGCTAGTACCTGAAACTAGTGCGTCTACCAATTCCGCCACCTGGGCGACTCAGGAGATGAATTGTGCGGTACGGCAGAGGATGTGTCAACAACATTTCACACCTTTTTCTGCTGCTGCACGCCCAGGTGAAGCAGCAGGCTGCGCATTGCCGATGACAACTGCGCCCATTCGGCAAAACAGGCGCACAGGCGGCGCTGTGCCCATGCATCGGCGAGCGGTACGGCGACGGTATGCGTGCTGCGCCGATGCTGGCGGGCGATGGTCCGCGGCACGATGCCGACACCAATGCCGTGGCCGACCATGATGCATACGCCTTCGAAGGTCTTCATGCGGATGCGTACATCCAGGCGGCGCCCGATGTCGCGCGCCTGGTCCTCGATGTAGGTCTGCAGTGCATTGCCATCGGCCAGTGCGACGAAGGTCTCGCCGGCAACATCGGTGAAGGCCACGCTGCGCCGCGATGCGAAGCGGTGGTCTTCGGGCAGCAGCATCACCAGCGGATCTTCGGCGACCACATGCTGCTGCAGGCCGGCAGCGTCGACGGCATCGCTGATGATGCCGGCCTCGGCCTGGCCAGCACTGATCGCACGCACGACTTCAGGGCTGGTGCGCTCCAGCAGTTCCACGTGCAGGCGCGGGCGTTCGGCCAGCCATGGTGCGAGCCGCGAAGGCAGGTAGTTGGTCAGCGCTGCGGTGTTGGCATACAGATGCAGGGTGCCGCGCGCACCGTGCGCGAACGCCTGCAGTTCACCGCGCAGCTGTGCCTGCTGCTGCAGGATCAAGCGTGCATGGTGGGCGAGCGCGGCACCGGCTTCGGTCAGGCTGACGCCGCGCGGATGGCGGTTCAGCAGTACGGTGCCGGCATCGGCTTCGATCGTGCGCAGGCGTTCGCTGGCGGAAGCCAGTGCCAGGTTTGCCTGCGCGGCACCGGCCGTGATGCTGCCCGCTTCGGCAATGGCCAGGAACAGGCGCAGGTCGGCGATATCCATCCGCATGTGATGCCCTCATCGCAACGCCTGCGCCTTCGGATCAGCCGAAGGCGAGGCCGGGAAGACCGCATTGTGCGCCGAGCGGCCGGCCGATCCAATGAAGGCATGAATGAATCGATGTACTTCTACGTGCTGCTGGTGGTGGTGTTCGTGCTGGCCGGTGTGGTCAAGGGCGTGACCGGCATGGGCTTGCCGACAGTGGCGATGGGTCTGCTCGGTGGCGCGCTGTCGCCGGTGGCGGCGGCATCGATGCTGTTCATCCCCACCTTCGTCACCAATGCGTGGCAGCTGTTGTCCGGGCCATCGCTGGGCCACATCGTGCGGCGCCTGTGGCCGATGATGCTGGCCGTGGTGGTGGTGACGCTGGGTTCGGCGGCGCTGCTGGTGCGGGTCGATCGCACCTGGTCGCGTGCTGCGCTGGGCGTTGCGCTGGTGGTTTATGCGGCCTATGCCCTGCTTGCGCCGGTGTTCCGCGTGCCGCAGCGGCGCGAGCGATGGCTGGGGCCGCTGGTGGGGGCGTTGTCGGGTGTGGTGACCGGCGCCACCGGCGTGTTCGTGATGCCGGCGGTGCCGTACCTGCAGTCGCTGGGGTTGCAGCGCGAGGAGCTGGTGCAGGCGCTGGGACTGGCGTTCACTGTGTCGACGATTTCGCTGACCACTGGCCTGGTGCTGCACGGCGCATTCGGCATCCAGCAGCTGGGGCTGAGTACGCTGGCGGTGCTGCCGGCATTGCTGGGCATGTGGCTGGGGCAGGTGATCCGGCAGCGCATCAGTGCGCGGGTGTTCCGCGCCTGCTTCCTGGGTTTCCTGCTGCTGCTCGGGCTGGAGCTGGTGCTGCGGCCGCTGTTGTGATGCCGGCCGCCGGCCGCGGCGATGCCGAATCACGGGCATGAAAAAACCCGCTTTCGCGGGTTTTTCTCATTCTCGACGTGGTGCCCAGGAGAGGACTCGAACCTCCACGGTTTTACCCGCTAGTACCTGAAACTAGTGCGTCTACCAATTCCGCCACCTGGGCGTCGAGGAGCGAGATTATGGGGGGTTGTTACGGGGGTGTCAACACCCTTGTGAAGCTCATTGCCGATACCGGGTCGGAGTTCCTTCCTGGAGGAGAAAGAGTCGAGCCTCAGGGCCGGATTACAGGCAAAAAAAATCCCCGCCGAAGCGAGGAGTTTTTTCGTTGGTGCCCAGGAGAGGACTCGAACCTCCACGGTTTTACCCGCTAGTACCTGAAACTAGTGCGTCTACCAATTCCGCCACCTGGGCGTTCCAGAGGCGCAATTGTGAAGATGAATCCGCAGGCTGTCAACGACTTCCTGAATATTTTTCATGCAAGGCCTTCAAGACAGCCGCTGACCCGTTCTGCACGCCGTCAGCGGCTACCATGTAGGGCGATGACTACCAAAAAACCAAGCAAGGGCGGGAGCACCTCCCGCAGCCAGGCCCCGAAGAAGGGCGCCAAGGCGGGCACGGCCCGCACCACCAAGCCGGGCAAGCCGTTGCCGGGCTGGTTCCCCGAATTGAATGAAGGCGGCGCACCACCGCGTGGTCGCAAGGTTCGCAGCGCCGATGCCGCCGCTCCGGGCCCGGCCCGGGGCCGCAAGCTGCCGCCGACAGGCAAGGTGATCGACGATCCCTATGCCGCCCGCGAAGCCGAGAAGTACGAACAACCCATCGCCAGCCGCGAGGCCATCCTGGCCCTGCTG
The DNA here is from genome assembly GCF_047500745.2 of Stenotrophomonas sp. FR024. Taxonomy (NCBI): domain Bacteria; kingdom Pseudomonadati; phylum Pseudomonadota; class Gammaproteobacteria; order Lysobacterales; family Lysobacteraceae; genus Stenotrophomonas; species Stenotrophomonas sp. FR024. Next base: position 237,096 of record NZ_JAXAXM020000002.1, on the reverse strand, counting down.
GAGCGCTGCGAAGGGCCGCAGACCGCCGAAGAACTGGGCGCGCGCCTGGGCCTGACCGCGCCGGACCGGGCCGAGGCGCTGTCGCGCCGGCTCGGTGCCATGGTCCGCGACGGCCAGCTGGTGCAGAACCGTCGCGGCGGTTTCGCCCCGATCCAGACCCTGAACCTGGTCACTGGCGTGGTGATCGCCAACCCGGAAGGGTTCGGTTTCCTGCGCCCGGTCGAGGGCGGTGACGACCTGTTCCTGCCGCCGTATGAAATGCGCAAGGTCATGCACGGCGACAAGGTGCTGGCCCGTGTGACCGGCATCGACCATCGTGGCCGTCGCGAAGGCAGCATCGCCCGCGTGCTCGAGCGCGGCATGACCCGCCTGATCGGCCGCTTCAGCATCGAGATGGGCATCAACTACGTGGTGCCCGACGACAAGCGCGTGCAGCGCAACGTGCAGGTGCCGCCGGACCAGACCGGTGGTGCGCGCGATGGCCAGCTGGTGGTCTGTGAACTGACCCAGGCGCCGGACAGCCGCCGCCCGCCGATCGGCCGCATCATCGCCGTGCTCGGCGACAAGCTGACCGCCTCGCTGGTGGTGGAAACCGCCATCCACGGTCATGAGCTACCGTTCGAGTTCCCGCAGGAAGTGCTGGACGAAGCCGCCTCGGTACCGCTGGTGGTCGAACCGGCGATGATCGGCGACCGCGTCGACCTGCGCAGCACGCCGCTGGTCACCATCGATGGCGAGGATGCCAAGGACTTCGACGACGCGGTCTACTGCGAGCCGAATGCCGAGGGTTTCCGCCTGGTGGTGGCGATCGCCGATGTCTCGAACTACGTGCGCCCCGGCACGCCGCTGGATGAGGAGGCGCAGAAGCGCGCCACCTCGGTGTACTTCCCGGGCTTCGTGGTGCCGATGCTGCCGGAGACGCTGTCCAACGGCATCTGTTCGCTGATGCCGAAGGTCGACCGCATGTGCTTTGTCTGCGACATGCAGATCGACCGCGACGGCCTGGTCACGCATTCGCGCTTCTATGAAGCGGTGATGAACTCGCACGCGCGCCTGACCTACACCCAGGTGTGGAAGGCGGTGGGCGAGGACGATGCCGATACCAAGGCCTGGATGGGCGACCTGCTGCCGCAGGTGCAGCGCCTGCACCAGCTGTACAAGGTGCTGTCCAAGGCACGTGCCAAGCGCGGCGCCATCGAGTTCGAAAGCAGCGAAGTGCGCTTCGTGCTGGACAACCGCGGTGAAGTCACCCAGGCCGGCATGCTGGTGCGCAACGACGCACACAAGCTGATCGAGGAATGCATGATCGCGGCCAACGTCGAGGCGGCCAGATACCTGCTGTCGCGCCATGTGCCGGCCCCGTACCGCATCCACGAGAAGCCGCCGGAAACCAAGTACGCCGACCTGCTGGAATTCCTCAAGGAGTTCAAGCTGAGCCTGCCGCCGTGGTCCAAGGTGCGTCCGGGCGATTACACCAAGCTGCTGAAGAAGATCCGCGACCGTCCTGATGCCACGTTGCTGGAATCGGTGCTGCTGCGCAGCCAGAGTCTGGCGATCTACAGCCCGGAGAATCACGGTCACTTCGGCCTGGCGTTGGAGGCGTACGCGCACTTCACCTCGCCGATCCGTCGCTACCCTGACCTGCTGGTGCACCGCGCGATCAAGCACGCGCTGTCCGGCAAGCCGCTGGACAAGTTCACCTACAACGCACGCGAAATGGCTGCACTGGCGCTGCAGTGCTCCGAGCGTGAGCGCCGTGCCGATGAGGCCGAGCGCGAGGTCGACGAGCGCTACCGCGCCGCGTGGATGGAAAAGCACGTAGGCGGGCAGTTCGACGGTGTGATCAGTGGCGTGACCAGCTTCGGCCTGTTCGTGGAGCTGGACGAGTCGAAGGTGCAGGGCCTGGTCCATGTGACCCAGCTGCCGCAGGACTATTACAAGTTCGACGCGACTCGCAAGACGCTGACCGGCGAACGCCGTGGCAGCAGCTACCGGCTGGGGGATCGCGTGCGCATCCTGGTGCTGAAGGCCAGCATGGAAGAGCGCAAGATCGACTTCCGCCTGGTCGAGCACAAGGGTGAGGATGAAGGCGATGGCCTGCCGCCGCTGCCCGAGCGTGGCAAGCCGGCCAAGCGGAAGAAAGAGAAATACTGATGACCGTGGTAGTGCCGGCCGCTGGCCGGCATCCATGGCACCCTCGGCACCGACGGGTTGCCGGCCAGCGGCCGTCACTACCAGGAGACATCGCATGCAGGGCCAACCCGAATACAGCGGCGGCTGCCAGTGCGGCGCGATCCGCTTCCAGGCGCGAGGCGAGCTGACCGACAGCTCGATCTGCCATTGCCGGATGTGCCAGAAGGCCTTCGGTGCCTACTATGCGCCGCTGGTGTCGGTGCGCGGCGTGCAGTTCAGCTGGACCCGCGGCCAGCCACGCTATTTCCAGTCGTCCAACGTGGTGCGGCGTGGCTTCTGCGCCGACTGCGGAACGCCCCTGACCTACGAAGCCCCGGATGGCGTGGCCGTGGCCGCCGGTGCCTTCGACGAGCCGGAACGCCTGCCACCGACCATCCAGTACGGGGTGGAGCGCAAGCTGCCGTTCGTCGACAGTTTGTCCAGCCTGGCGGCGCGACGTACCGAGGAAGACGTCGCAGCGCTGGATTTCCTGGCCACCATCGTGTCCCACCAGCACCCCGACCACGACACCCCGCACTGGCCGCCACGCAGCCGCTCCGCCGAAGGCTGAGCGGCGGGTAGCGCCGGGCCGTGCCCGGCGAGCGCGCAGCGCGGTCGGCGCCGATGCTCTACCATAGCCACCCCCTTTCCGGTCCCCGCCCGCATGAGCAAGAACAGCCAGTGGATTGTCGGCGTCAACGCCGTCGCCTCCTCCATCGAGAACGACGCCGAGAACGTCCGCGAAGTGCTGGTCGAGGCCGGTGCGAAGAACCCGCGCCTGACCGAGATCGAGGAAAACGCCCGCCGCAAGGGCATCGACGTGCGCAAGGTGAACAGCCAGGCGCTGGACGGTGTCGGCGGTTCGGTACGCCACCAGGGCGTGGCCGCGCGCTATGCCGCCGCCCGCACCTACAGCGAGAACGAGCTGGAAGGCCTGGTCACTGCAGCCGAGGGCAAGGCCCTGCTGCTGGTGCTGGACGAGGTGCAGGACCCGCACAACCTGGGCGCCTGCCTGCGCTCGGCGGCTGCCGCCGGCGCGACTGCCGTGATCATCCCCAAGGACAAGTCGGCCACGGTCAATGCCACCGTGCGCAAGACTTCGGCCGGTGCCGCCGATCTGATCCCGGTGGTGGCGGTGACCAACCTGTCGCGCTGCCTGAAGGACCTGCAGAAGCAGGGCGTGTGGATCTACGGCCTGGCCGGCGAAGCCACCGCCTCGCTGTACCAGCTGGACCTGAAGGGCAACATCGCCCTGGTGCTGGGCGGTGAAGCCGATGGCCTGCGCCGCCTGACCCGCGAGAACTGCGATGGCCTGGTCAAGATCCCGATGCCGGGCGAGATCGAGAGCCTGAACGTCTCCGTCGCGGCCGGTGTCAGCCTGTTCGAGGCCGTGCGCCAGCGCGGTTGATCGGCAGCAGCGGCTGTGTCGACCAAGGTCGACACCTACCGGTAGTCGCCAACCTTGGTTGGCGCTCTTGCCGCCTCACCCCGCGCTGCCGCCCAGTGCCTTGAACAAGGTCACATCGTTGTTCAGCTGGCCCTGGCGCACGCGCGCCAGCGACAGCTCGGCATCGCGCCGGGTCTGCTGCGCTTCCAGCCAGGTGCGCAGGTCGGTGGCACCCACGCGGTAGCGCACTTCCTGCGCCCGTTCCACTTCCACCGCTTCGTCGTACGAAGCCTGCGAGGCCGCCACCTGGCGCGCCAGCTGCTCGCGTGCCGACAGCGCGTTGTCCACTTCCGAGAGCGCGGTATACAGCGTCTTGCGGAAATTGGTCGCGGCGATCTGGTAGGCGGTGCCGGCGATATCGGTATCCAGCTGCGCGCGCTGCAGGTTGAGGAACGGAAGCGACAGGCCAGCGCCCAGCGTGGCCACCGGGTTGCGCAGCACGTCACCCAGCGACGTTGCACTGGAGCCGAGGCTGCCGGTCAGGCTCAGCGCCGGGTAGTACTGGGTAGCGGTCACCTTGATGGTCTTCAGGCTGTTGCGCAGGCGCAGTTCGGCCGCGCGCAGGTCGGGACGGCGACCGAGCAGGTCGGTCGGCAGGCCCTCCGCGATGCTGGGGCTGCTTGCGCCGAGCAGGTCCTGCGGTTCGTCCTGCTGCGGCCAGGGCGTGCCGTCCAGCAGCACGGTCAGTGCATTGCGGGCCTCCACCCGCTGCTGTTCCAGCGCACTCTGCGAGGAACGCTGCGACTGCAGGTTCTGCAGTGCCTGGCGTACTTCCAGGCGCGATACCGCACCGGCGTCGAAGCGGGCCTGGACCAGTTCGCGGGTACGTTCCAGCCGCTCCAGGTTGGCCTGGCCGGTGGCGATGGATTGGTTGAGATAGGCCAGGTTCCAGTATTGGTTGATGGTGTCGCTGATCACCAGCAGCGCGGTGTTCTGCCGGTCTTCCTCGCTGGCCTCGGCTTCCCAGCGGGCGATGTCGCGCTGGGTGCGCAGGCGGCCCCACAGGTCCACTTCCCAGCCCAGCGAGACGCCGGTGGAATAGCTGCGGCGCCAGTCGTCGGCCTGGTCGGTGGCGCGGCTGGCGCTACCACTCACACCTGAAGACGAAGGCTGCGGCCACAACGCGTTGCTGGCCAGGCCGGCCTGCAGGCGCGAACGCTGCACGGCCAGGCCAGCGGCGGCAAGATCGCTGTTGGCGGCCAGCGCCTGCGCCACCAGACGGTCGAGACGTTCATCGCCGAAACCGGTCCACCAGGTGTCCTGGCGGATGTCGCGGCCCGGAGTATCCAGGCTGCTGCGCGGATCGTCGGCGGGCGCATTGAGGGTGGCATCGCCACGACCGTAGGTCGCCGCCACGTCGGGGGCCTGCACCGGATAGCGGCCCATCGATGCGCAGCCGGACAGGGCGAGCAGTACAGCGCCCGCCAGCAGCAGGCGCGAGGGGGCAGGGAAGGGCAGTCGGGTCATCATCTTCATTCGCGGGCCAGGGCCTCCACCGGGTCGAGCTGCGCGGCGTTACGCGCGGGCAGGAAGCCGAACGCCACGCCGATCAGGGTCGAGCAGGCAAAGGCGGCGACGATCGAGGCGGTAGAGAACAGCACCTGGAAGTCGCTGGCGAAGCGGCCGATCATCGAGCCCAGCAGCAGGGCCAGGCCGATGCCGAGCACGCCGCCGAGCAGGCACACCAGCACTGCTTCGATCAGGAACTGCTGGCGGATATCACTCTGCCGTGCACCGACGGCCATGCGCACGCCGATCTCACGGGTACGCTCGGTCACCGACACCAGCATGATGTTCATCACACCGATACCACCGACCAGCAGTGCGATGGCGGCGATGGCGCCGATCAGCAGGGTCATCGTGCGCGTGGTCTGCTCGATGGTCTGGCGGATCTCGGCGCTGTTGCTGAGGAAGAAGTCCTCGGTGCCATGGCGCATGGTCAACAGTCGGGTGATCGCTTCCTGTGCGGCATCCATCGGCGTGGCGTCGTCCACGCGCACGGTGATGCTGGACACGTGGCTCTGGCCGAGCATGCGCGACATCACCGTGGTGTACGGCAGCCACACGCTCAGGCTGGTGCTGCCGCCGAACCCGAAGCTCTGGCGCTTGGCCACGCCGACCACGCGCGCCGGCACGTTGCCGAGCAGGATCACCTGGCCGATCGGATCGACATCGGGGAAGAACTGGGTCTGGGTGTTCTCGTCGATCACCGCCACCTGGCCGAGGCCCTTCACCGCATCGGCATCGAAGAAGCTGCCGCTGAGCAGGGTCACGCCCTTGACCCGGAAGAACTGCTCGCCGACGCCGCTGACCTGGGCGGTGGAGGACTGGTTGCGGTAACGCGCGGTGACCGAGGTCGACACGCTGGGCGTGGAGCTGTCGACGTAGCTCTGCCGGGCCAGCGCATCGGCATCACTGGCTTTGAGCGTCTGCACGCGGGCCGAGCGCATGTCGCCGAAACCACGGCCGGGGTAGACATCGATGGTGTTGGTGCCGAGCGCGCTGATGTTCTGCAGGATCTGCTGCTGCGAGCCGTTGCCCAGCGCCACCACCGAGACCACCGAGGCGATGCCGATGATGATGCCGAGCATGGTCAGGAAGGTGCGCAGCCGATGTGCATTCATCGCCAGCAACGCCATGCGGAATGCTTCGGTGAAGCGGTCGCGCGCGGCCCGCCAGCTGTTGCCGCGGGCGACGCCGGTGCTGGCCTCGCGCTGCGCGCGGTAGGTCGGTGCATTCGGATTGGCGCGGTCGGCGATGATCTCGCCGTCGCGGATCTCGATGATGCGCTGCGCGTGTTCGGCCACGCTCATGTCGTGGGTGACGATGATGATGGTGTGGCCTTCGGCGTGCAGCTCGCCGAGGATCGCCATCACTTCCTCGCCGGATTTGGTGTCCAGCGCGCCGGTCGGTTCGTCGGCCAGGATCACCTCGCCGCCGTTCATCAGGGCACGGGCGATCGACACGCGCTGCTGCTGGCCGCCGGACAGCTGGCCCGGCTTGTGGTGCATGCGGTCGCTCAGGCCCAGCCGCTGCAGCAGCTGCTCGGCACGCGCGTTGCGCACCGGGCCGGGGCTGCCGGCGTACACCGCCGGCACTTCCACGTTGCCGCGCGCATCGAGGTCGCCCAACAGGTGGTAGCGCTGGAAGATGAAGCCGAAATGCTCGCGGCGCAGTTCGGCCAGCTCGTCCGGCTCCATCTTCCCGGTTTCGCGGCCGGCCACCTGGTAGCTGCCACGGGTGGGACGATCGAGGCAGCCGAGGATGTTCATCAGCGTCGACTTGCCCGAGCCGGACTGGCCGACGATGGCCACCATCTCACCGGCGTGGATGTCCAGGTTGACGTCGCGCAGCACGGCGATCACATCGTCGCCGGCCGGGAATTCGCGTCGCAGGTCGCGCAGGCGCAGCAGCGGCGCCGTCGTGCTCATCGGCGCCCCATGCCCGGGCCACCGACCCGCATCTGCATGCCGCCGCGGTTGCCGCCGCCGGCGCTGGCACCGGCCGCACCGGCTTCGCCGACCACCACGCGCTCGCCTTCCTTCAGTCCCGACAGGATCTCGGCCGAGGCGCCGTTGTTGATGCCCACGGTAACCTTGCGCGGCTGCGGCTGGCCCTTGTCGTCCAGCACCCGCACCATGCGCTCGTCGCCACGGCGCTTCGGCCCCAGTGCCACTGCCGGCACCATCAGCACGCCCTTGGCCTGCTTCAGCAGTACCGAGACCTGTGCGGTCATGTCGATGCGCAGGGTGCCATCCGGATTCTCCACGTCGAACAACGCGTTGTAGTAGACCGCGCTGCTGGAACTGGAACTGGACGAACTGCTGGAACTGGACGAACTCTCGTTGGCGATCGAGGCCGGCGCCGGATTGATCTGGCGCAGCGTGGCGTGGTACTTGCGGTCCGGGTCGCCCAGCGTGGTGAAGTACACCGGCATGCCGGCCTTGATCTTGACCACGTCGGCCTCGGAGATCTCGGCATTGACGGTGACCACGTCCAGCCGTGCCAGCATGACGATGGTCGGTGCGGTCTGGTTGGCGTTCACGGTGCGACCTTCCTCGGCCACCACCGCCACCACGGTGCCGTCCATCGGCGCGGTGATGCGGGTGTAGGCCAGGTTGGCGCGGGCGGTGCCCAGCTCGGTTTCGCGGCCCTTGATCTGCGCCTCGTAGGACTGCAGCTGGGCACGGGCGGTCTTCAGCTGCGCCTCGGCGGCATCGTATTCCTGGCGCGAGGTGGCCTCGGCGGCCAGCATCTGCTGCTGGCGCGCGAATTCCAGTTCGGCCTGGCGCAGGGTGGCCTGCTGCACGGCGCGCTGGGCGGTGACCTGGTCCAGCGAGGCCTGCGCATTGAGCACCTGGTTCTGCTGGGTGGTGGCGTCGATCTCGGCGATCAGGTCGCCTTCCTTCACGGTGTCGCCCAGCTGCACCTTCAGCGACTTGATCTGGCCCGAGGCCTGGGCACCGACGCTGACCAGCTTGTAGGCGTCGATCACGCCAGTGGCTTCCACCGTCTGCTCGATGTCACCGCGGCTGACCGGCGTGGTCGCCACCGCCGGGGCGGCGGGCTTGCGCAGCAGCCACCAGGCGGCTGCGGCAACGGCAAGGGCGAGCAGGGCGATCAGTATCAGGCGACCCCGGCGGGTCGCGGGCAGCAGGCGGAACGTCACGTCGTGGCTTCACTCTCGGGGCCGCGGTGGCGGCGTTGGTGGGCATTGTGAAGACCGGGCGATGGGCGGCTCAATCCTCGGGGTATGTCTCTATGTAACACTGTCGGTGAATACGCGTAACCACAGGTATCCCGCCCATGGCTGGATACACTGGTACGCATTGCCCCGGATGCGGTTCAGCTGCCGACACGGGATGATCGCGACATGGAGACTGAAAACACGATGCATCGACTGCTGATCGTCGACGACGACAACGACATCCGCACCCTGCTGGCCGAACAGCTCGGCCGGGCCGGCTACCAGGTGAGCACGGCCGCAGACGGCACCGCCATGCGCCAGCTGCTGGACCGCGAACACGTGGACCTGATCGTGCTCGACCTCAACCTGCCGCGCGAGGATGGCCTGACCCTGTGCCGCGACCTGCGCGCGCGCTCGAACACACCGGTGATCATGCTGACCGCGCGTGCCGAGCCGATCGACCGCGTGCTGGGCCTGGAAATGGGCGCCGACGACTACCTGGCCAAGCCGTTCGAACCGCGCGAGCTGCTGGCACGCATCCGCAACGTGCTGCGCCGGACCGAGGCGCTGCCGGCGAACCTGGAGCCGCTGGCGGTGCGCCGTGCGCGCTTCTCGCGCTGGGTGTTCGATCTGGAGCATCGCCACCTGGTCGATCCGGACGATCGCGTGGTGGTGCTGTCCGGCGCCGAGTTCCGCCTGCTGCGGGTGTTCATCGCCCACGCCAACAAGGTGCTGTCGCGCGAGCAGCTGGTCGCGCTCAGCAGCGGCCGCAACTACGAGGCACAGGACCGCGCCATTGATCTGCAGGTCAGCCGGCTGCGCAACAAGCTGGGTGACGACGGTGGCCCGGACGGACTGATCAAGACCGTTCGCAACGAAGGCTATGTACTGGCCTCCTCGGTGAACCTGGAATAAGCCGCGATGAAGCGCCTGCGCCATTTCCTGTCCTCGATGGTCGGGCGGTTGTTCGTGATCCTGCTGCTGGGCATGAGCGTGGCCGCGATCGGCGCGACCATGCTGGCCACCTCCAAGCGCCAGCAGGAGTTCGAGCGGCAGAACCTGAACCGCATCGCCGACCGCCTCCAGGGCTACGTCAACCTGCTCGACGGCAACCCCGAACTGCGCGAGCGCCTGCTCGAAATCGGTGGGCCGAGCGTGCGTGCGCTGCAACCCGGCGCACGCCTGGGGCGGGCCGATACCGCGTTGATGGAAGTACTCGATGACCGGCCCGGGCCGGTCGCACGCGCGCATGTGCACTTCGCTTCGTTCCGCTCCTGCATTCCCAAGCTGCAGGACCTGCTGCCCCCGCCGCCACCGGGGCATCGAAAGCATCCGCGCGAACGTGATCCGGCGTTCATCCCGCCCAAGTGCCGTGCGGTCGACGTGACCCTCAACGACGGCACGCTGCTGAAGCTGGCGCTGGATTCGCCGGCGGTGGCACACAACGGGATCCTCGCCGTGGACCCGTGGTTCCTGACCCTGCTGGTGCTCGCGATTGCGGTGCTGGCCTATATCGTCGCGCGCATGGCCAGCGCGCCGCTGCAGGAACTGGCCGCAGCCGCCGAAGACCTGGGCGACGACCTGCAGCGCGATCCACTGCCGCTGCGCGGCCCGCGCGAAGTGCAGCGCGCCGCCGAAGCCTTCAACGCCATGCAGCATCGCCTGCAGCGGCACCTGGCCGAGCGCACGCAGATGCTGGCGGCGATCACCCATGACCTGCAGACCCCGCTGACCCGGCTGCGCCTGCGCCTGGAGAATGTCAGCGACGAGGTGCTGCGTGAGCGCCTGATCGGCGATCTGGCCGCGATGCAGGCGTTGGTGCGCGAAGGCCTGGAGCTGGCGCGCAGCGCGGAGAGCGCCGAGCAGCGCGCCGCACTGGACCTGGATTCGTTGCTGGAGAGCATCGTTGAAGACACGGCCGAGGGCGGCGGAGATGTCGTCTTTGAAGGTGGCAGCGGAGCGGTGTTGATGTTGCGTCCGCTGGCCATGCATCGCCTGTTTTCCAACCTGGTGGACAACGCGGTGATGTATGCCTACCGGGTGCGGGTACGGGTCGAGCGTAGTGGTGGCGCGATCACCGTGGTGGTGGCCGATGACGGCCCGGGCCTGGCCGAGGATCAGCTGGAAGCCGTGTTCGACCCGTTCGTGCGGGTGGAAACCTCGCGTTCGCGCGAAACCGGCGGCGCGGGTCTGGGCCTGACCATCGCCCGCGCCCTGGCTGAGAAAGACGGGGCGCGTCTGTGGCTGCGCAACCGCGTCGAAGGCGGGCTGGAGGCGGTAGTGCAGTGGCCGGCCAGTGCACAGGTGACGCCGCCGGGCCGCGCGGGCTGAGCCTTCGCGGCTGGCGATGGTGACGCCGTGGGCCGGGTTTGGCCTATCATCTGCGCATCTTCCCAGTTCCCCCCCGATGAGCCAGCCCGTTCCCGCCGGCATGCCGTCCCGCGCTGCCCGGCAGTTCCCGCATGCTGCCAGGCCCGGCAGCCCTGCCTGGCCGCCGCCGCTGCACTGATGGCCGGACAGGGGGACATCGCGCGCTGGGTGGAGCGCTGCGGATCAGATATCGGTCGATGGCTGCGACAGGGCCTGCTGTGGCTGCTGCTGGCCCTTGCACTGCCGGTGGCAGCGCAGGAGGGGGCTCCGCCACTGCGCGACTACGCCATTGATGTATGGACGTCGCGCAACGGCCTGCCTCACAACTCGCTGCGCGACATCGCGCAGACCCCCGAAGGCCACCTCTGGTTCGCCACCTGGGAAGGCCTGGTGCGTTACAACGGGCTGGATTTCACCGTGTTCGACCGCAGTACCCGCCCGGGCCTGCGCGACAACGGCATCGGCGCGCTGTTCGTCGACCGCCAGGGGGGGCTGTGGATCAGTGATTCGCGGGGCAATGTCAGCCATCGCGGCAATGACGGCCAGTGGCGGGTCTGGGAGCACCAGGCCGATACCCCGCAGGTGCTGATCCAGTCCATGCAGATGGACAGCCGGGGGCGCCTGTGGCTGCTGTACGAAGGCAAGGGACTGGGTTACCTGGTGCCCGACAAGGGCATCGTCTACCAGGCGCCGCCGGCTGACCTGCCGATGGCGATGAGCTTCACCAAGCTGGTGGTCGATGCGCAGGACCGGGTCTGGGTCGGCACCCTTGACGGGCTGGTGCTGCGCGACAACGACGGCGTGCTCAAGCGCGCGCCGGCTGCATGGGGCCTGGGTGCGGGCAGTGGCCTGTCGTGGCCGTACCGCGCGCCGGATGGCGCGTTGTGGATCGTCGCCGGCGAGCGCCTGTACCGGGTGGAGGATGATCAGCTGGTGCTGATGCACCGCCTGCCGGGGCAGCTGCACCTGACCTCGATGCTGCAGGATCGCCATGGCGACCTGTGGCTGGGCACCGAGAACCAGGGCCTGCTGCGGATCTCAGCGCATGGCCTGGAGCGCCTGCCGGCGGGTCTGAACCTGCCGGGTGGGCGCGTGGTCAGCCTGCGCGAGGATGCCGAGGGCAGCATCTGGGTGGGTGCCAACGGTGGCCTGTACCGCCTGCGCGAAACACTGTTCAGCAGCTACACCGAGCGCGATGGCCTCAGTGGCGACTATGTGCGCACCGTGTTCGAGGACCGCGATCGCCAGCTGTGGGTCGGCAGTGCCAGCGGCCTCGACCTGCAGACTGCTGATGGCCGCTTCCGCGCGATGCCGCTGCACAACCGCGGCGGCAAGGCACCTTCGGTGCTCAGCCTGGCGCAGGGCCCGGACGGTGACCTGTGGGTCGGAACGTTCGGTGATGGCGTCTACCGTCTTGGCCCCGATGGCCGGCTGCGGCACAACTATGCCGCCGCCGATGGCATGCCGGGCGGCAACATCCGCGCGATCAGCGTGGACCCGCAGGGTGTGGTCTGGGCCGGCACCCAGAAGGGCGTGGTCCGCATCGACGGCGACTGCGTGCAGGTATCAAGCGTTGCGGGTATGCCCAGCGGCCTGATCACCGCGCTTGAGCACGATCACCAGGGCAACCTGTGGATCGGCACCATCGAGGGCATCCGCGTACTGCGCGGCGACCACGTGCAGTCGATCGACCTCGCGCCGATGGGCGGGGGCCGCAGCGTGTTCGGCTTCCATCAGCTGGGTGACGCGATGTGGATCAGCAGCGACCGTGGCCTGTACCGCTGGCGCAACAGCACGCTGGCACGGGTGGGGCTGGAGCAGGGCATGCCGGTGGATGCGGTGTTCCAACTGGTGCCGGATCGCCTTGGCAACGTGTGGATCAGCAGCAACCGCGGCGTGCTGCGCACCGACATGGCCACCCTCAACGCCGTGGCCGATGGCCGCGCACCCCGGGTGGTGGTGGAGCGCTACAACGAGATTGACGGCATGGCCAACGCGCAGGCCAACGGCAGCTCCGGGCCATCGGCGATCCTGCGCCAGGACGGCACGTTCTGGGTGGTCACCGCCGGAGGCCTGAGCACCGTCGATCCGCAACGCCTGCAGCGTTTCCGCGAGCGTCTTTCACCGCCGGCAGCGATTGAAAGCGTGCAGGTGGATGGCGCACCGGTGCATTGGGAAGGCCCGGACCGCAACTACATTCCCGGCGGTCGCCGCTTGGCGGTGAGTTATGTCGGCCTGAGCTACCTGATGTCTGACCGGATCCGCTACCGCACGCGGTTGGACGGCCTGGATACGGGGTGGGTCGAACGCGGCCCGCAGCGCAGCGTGGAGTTCGTTGGCCTGCCGCCGGGCGACTACATCCTGCACGTGGCCGCTGCCCATCCGGGTGGCAGCTGGGGCCAGCAGGAAGCGGTATGGAGCTTCACCGTGGAGCCGTTCTGGTGGCAGCGACGCAGCGTGCAGGTGCTGGGTGGCCTGTTGCTGCTGGCCGCGCTGGTGGCGCTGTACCGGCTGCTGCTGCAGCAGCTGAAGGCCAGCAACCTGCGCCTGGCACGGCGCGTGGACGAGGCGACCTTCGACCTGCAGGCCAAGACCGTGCACCTGCAGGCGCTGAACCAGGAAAAGACCGAACTGGCCGAGCGCCTCGCACGCCAGGCCGAGGCATTCGAACGGCAGGCCCGCGAGGATGCACTGACTGGCCTGGCCAACCGCCGTGCTTTCGATGAAACGCTGGCGCGTGACTTCGCGCGTTCGCAGCGCAGCGGTCATCCGCTGTGCCTGGTGGTGCTGGATATCGACCACTTCAAGGACGTCAACGACCGCCACAGCCACAGCATCGGCGATGCCGTGCTGGTGCAGGTGGCGCGGTTGATCGCCGCCGCCAGTCGCGACTCGGACCTGCCGGCGCGCACCGGCGGCGAAGAGTTTGCGCTGCTGCTCAACGACACCCGCCTGGAGGAAGCCGCACAGCTGTGCGCGCGCCTGCGCGGCCTGTTCCATGACCACCCCGACTGGGCCGGCGTGGACGGACTGCGCGTGACCTTCAGCGCAGGGCTGGTGGAGCTGGATGCCGACGACCGCACCCCGGCACTGCTGTACCAGCGCGCAGATCGCGCGTTGTACCGCGCCAAGAGCGACGGCCGCGATCGTACGAGTATTGGTTGATCGCATCCACGCATGACGTGGATCTACCGTCCGGTGAGTGGTGGGTGCGGACCGTTGGTCCGCACTGCGTGGATGCGGTTGCGCCGTTGGCTGGCTTACCGCGGCCAGGCGTTGGCGATGGTGCAGAACAACCGCGCGGTCTGCTCGGTGTCATACACCGCGCTGTGTGCCTCGTTGGCATCCCAGCCCAGCCCGGCGGCGGTGGCCGCACGCGCCAGCACGGTCTGACCGTAGGCGATGCCGGCCAGGGTCACCGTGTCGAACACGCTGAACGGATGGAACGGGTTGCGCTTGTGGCCGGTGCGCGCCACCGCTGCATTGACGAAGCCGAGGTCGAAATGCGCGTTGTGGCCGACCAGGATCGCGCGCTGGCAGCCGTACTTCTTCATGGCCGCGCGTACCGGGCTGAAGATGTGGTCCAGCGCCGCCTTCTCTTCCTTGGCCAGCCGGAACGGGTGGTCGAGGATGATGCCGGTCACTTCCAGCGACTTCGGGTCGATCTCCAGGCCCTCGGCCGGCACCACGTGGGCACTGGCGGTCTGGCCGGGGTAGAGCAGGCCGTTCTCGTCCATCTCGATCGGCACCGCGGCGATCTCCAGCAGCGCGTTGCGCTGGCTGTCGAAGCCGCCGGTTTCCACGTCCACCACCACCGGCAGGAAGCCGCGGAAGCGTTGTGACATCGCGCGCTGCGCCTGGGGGACTGCGGAATCGGGAGCGGCGGCAGGTGCGGGGGTGGGGTCAGTCATGCGTGAATTCTAGCAGAGCGACCCTGAGCGCCCGGCCAGCCTTCGGTGCATGCGTTCCCTGCGCGGGCGTGTGTCGACCAAGGTCGACACCTACCGGGGCACCGCGCGCTCAGCATTCCGGTAGCTGCCAACCCTGGTTGGCACACGGTGCGCCGACCAGGGTTGGCGATTACCGGACTGCTGGCCGTGCAGGCGTGGCCGAGGGAGACCACCGCGCCAACCACGCATCCACGCTCAGCCTGCCGGCGCCGGTGAAGATCAGCGGCAGCAACATGGCCATGAACAGCACCGGCAGCTTGAAGTTGCCGAAGCCCTGGTCAGTGATCGCGTAGCCCATGGCCAGGTCGGCCAGCGAGTTCCATTCCATCGGCCAATGCACCGCATAAGTGGCCACTACGGTCAGCACCAGCAGACTGGCGGCGGCAAACCGGGTGCCGAAGCCAACCAGCAGGCAGGCCGCGCCAATCAGCTCGAACCAGGTGGCAAGCTGCCAGTTCAGGGTGGCCGGCAGCTGGTCGAACGGGAACGGGAAAGCGTCCTGCAGGTCGGCGAACCAGTTCTGGCCGCGCAGCTTTTCGCGGCCGGATTCGAAGTATTCCCAGGCCAGCAGCAGGCGCAGGCCAAGCGGCGCCAACCAGGGGGCGAGACGGTCCAGCTGGCCGCGCGCGGCGGCCAGGGTCGGAAGGTTCATCGGTGGTTCTCCGGGGGGAAGGGGCGTCAGCCAGGGACTGTGAGCGGGCCGATCACGCCGGCCTGCAGGAACTGCTGCAGCAGTGCAGCACCGGGTTCGGCCAGCGCCTCCTCAGCCAGGCCGTGCGCGGCGGCCAATTGCCGCAGATAGGCATGTCCATCGAGGCCGGGTTGTTCGCCGATGCTGGACAGCAGGTATACCGCCAGCGGGCTGAGTGCGGCGAAGCGCACTTCGCCGTCAGCCTCACGGCGCACCAGCAGGCCGGTCGGCTCGGTGGGCGGCTGCATTGGTGCATCCTCGGCACCCAGTCGGTGCACCGGCCACTGGTACAGCAGCGGCCACGCCAGGGGTGAGCGCTGCAGCGGTACCTGCAGCGGATCGATGTCGCCGGGTGCCGGCAGCGGCTCGGCCTGCAACTGGTACAGCGCGGTCTCCACCCACTCGTAATGAGCGAGTTCGGCCAACGCCGGGTGCGGCAGCTGCGGCTGTGCCCGCAGCCACTGCACGAATTCGGCGGCCAGTTCGGTGAACAGCGGTGTCTGGCAGCGATGGGTGGCGAAGTAGTGGCGCACCAGGTCGCTCCAGGCCGGTTCGCCGAGCAGGCGCACGCAGACCGGGAAGCCGTTGCTCAACAGGCCCAGCAGATTGTTGAACAGCAGCCGTTGGTACACCGCGACCCGGCGTGGCTCCAGCCCGACCGGCGGTGGCACACCCTGCGGATCGCGCAGGTGTGCGGTGAACGCATGCTGCTGTGCGCGCAGAGTGTGGGAGGTATCAGCCATGGGCGATCCCGGCATGGCTGGACTGCAGGCGGCGGATGGTCTGCAGTTCGCCCTGCAGCTCGGCGTACGGGGGGAAGTTGAAATCGCGTTCGAGCAGGGTGGGGCGTGGGCCGATGCGCGCGTAGGTACGCGCCAGCAGCTCCCAGACCGGGTCGATCACCGCGCTGCCATGGGTGTCGATCTTCAGGTCCGGTGCCTCGTCCAGGTGCCCGGCCACGTGCAGGCAGACGATGCGCTCTGCGGGCAGCCCGGCAATGAAGCTGTCGGCATCGTAGCCGTGGTTGCAGGCGTTGACGTAGACATTGTTGACGTCGAGCAACAGGTCGCAGTCGGCTTCGGCGAGCACGGCATTGGTGAAGGCCAGTTCGTCCATCGCCGGCTCCGGCGCCAGGTAGTAGGACACGTTCTCCACCGCGATGCGGCGACCCAGCAGGTCCTGCACGTGGGTGATGCGTGCGGCGGTATGGCGTACGGCTTCGTCGGTGAACGGAATCGGCAGCAGGTCGTACAGGTGGCCGTCGTCGCTGCAGTAGCTCAGGTGCTCGCTGTACAGCGGCACGCGGTGCTTTTCCAGGAACTGGCCGACCTGTTCCAGCAGCTGCGTATCCAGTGGCGCGCTGCCGCCCAGCGACAGCGACAGGCCGTGGCAGCTCAACGGATGGCGCTGCGCCAGTTCGGCCAGTGCATCCCCGGCGGGACCACCGACATGGATCCAGTTCTCCGGCGCGCATTCGAGGAAGTCGAAGTCACCGGCCGGCGCATCGCGCAGATCCTGCAGCAGCGCCCGGCGCAGCCCCAACCCGGCGGCCGCCGCACTAAGCGGCGACCGCTGGTGGACGGCGCTGGCGCGGACGTCAGTGCTTGGCACCGCACTTGCCTTCGCCGCACTTGCCCTCGGCCGACTTCTTGTCGCCGCTCTTGGCCTTGGCGCCTGCCGCAGCACCGGCGGCCTTGCCCTTGTCGGCGCCGCACTTGCCTTCGGCACTCTTGCCGTCGGCACCACATTTGCCTTCGGCGTGCTTGGTCGCGTCCGCGGCCATCTTGGTGTCCGCTGCCTTGGCATCGGTGCTGGCCTTGGCGGCCTGGCCAGCGACCAGATAGCCCTGGGCCAGGTCGCTCATGCTCAGGGCCGAGGCACTGGCGGTCATGCCCAGGCCGGCGGCCAGGGCGGTAGCAGTCAGCAGGGACAGGGTCTTGTTGGAACTGCTCATCGGTGGTGCTCCTGGGTGGTGTGGGCGGTTGCCCGGGTCGCCGGCAGGGATGCCGGTGGAAGCGATGGTGCAGCGATCCTACTCAACGAATCCTCGCCAAGACCTCAAATTTTCGTGAGGTTTGTTACAGAAGGGGAACACGGTTTCCGGTAGATCCACGCCATGCGTGGATGAATTGCCGGAATGCCCAGAAACAAGAAGGCCGCTGTCACCAGGACAGCGGCCACCTTGGAGTCAACTCCGGTGTTGCAGTGCAGCGTCAGGGCTGGCCGGTGCTGGAGGTTTCGTCGCGTTTTTCACGCGGCGGCAGCGGCTGCTCACCGTGCACCAGGAACCACACGTTCTCGGCGATGTTGGTGGCGTGGTCGCCCACGCGCTCCAGGTTCTTGGCCATGAAAAGCAGGTGCGTGCAGGGGGTGATGTTGCGCGGGTCTTCCATCATGTAGGTCAGCAGCTCGCGGAACAGCGCGGTGTACTGCGCGTCCAGGCGGGCGTCGTCCTCGCGCAGCGCCAGCGCAGCGTCGGCATCGTTGTCGCGGTAGGCGGCAATGGCGCGGCGCACCTGCTGCGCGGCCAGGCGACCCAGCGCCCGCAGGCCCTGGATCTGCGGCAGCGGCGGCACCTTGCCCAGCGCGATCGAACGCTTGGCAACGTTGGCCGCATAGTCGCCGATGCGCTCGATGTCGGCCGGGATGCGCAGGCCGGCCAGGATCTCGCGCAGGTCGCGCGCCATCGGCCCACGCAGCGCCAGGCGCATCACGTCATGGCTGATCTGCTGCTCCAGCGCATCGATCGCTTCGTCGTTGGCGATGATGCGATGGGCGGCGTTCTCGTCGCGCTTCTCGATCACGTCCATCGCCGCTTCGAGCTGAGCGACGGCCATCTCGCCCATGCGCACGATTTCGGCCACCAGCCGCTGCTGTTCTTCGTCGTAGCTCTTGACGATGTGGTCGTTGGGAAGATTCATGGTCTGCAATCCGGGTAGAGCCAGGCCATGCCTGGCTGGCGTGATTTGTAGAGTCGAGCCACGCTCGACTGACATTGTCTGTCTGTCGACTGACGTTTCAGCCGAAGCGACCGGTGATGTAATCCTCGGTCTGCCGCTGCGACGGCTGCGAGAAGATCACTTCGGTGCGGTCGTGCTCGATCAGGTCGCCCAGGTACATGAAGGCGGTGTAGTCGGACACGCGCGCGGCCTGCTGCATGTTGTGGGTGACGATGACGATGGTGTACTCGTGCTTGAGCTCTTCCACCAGCTGCTCGATGCGGCTGGTCGAGATCGGATCCAGCGCCGAGGTCGGCTCGTCCAGCAGCAGCACCGACGGGCGCAGGGCCACGGCGCGGGCGATGCACAGACGCTGCTGCTGGCCACCGGACAGGCCCAGTGCGCTCTGCCCCAGCTTGTCCTTCACTTCGTCCCACAGTGCGCCCTGGCGCAGTGCCTGCTCGACGCGGTCGGCCATGTCGGCCTTGCTCAGCTTCTCGTGGTGGCGGATGCCGTAGGCCACGTTCTCGAAGATGGTCATCGGGAACGGCACCGGCTTCTGGAACACCATGCCGACCTTGCTGCGCAGGCGGTTCATCGGGTACTTCGGCGACAGGATGTTCTCGCCGTCCAGCAGCACTTCACCACGCGCCTCCAGCTTCGGGTACAGCGCGTAGATGCGGTTGAAGATGCGCAGCAGGGTCGACTTGCCGCAGCCGGAGGGGCCGATCAGCGCGGTTACGCGCTTTTCCGGGATCTCCAGGTTGATGCCCTTCAGGGCATGGAACTTGTCGTAGTAGAAGTCCAGTCCACGCGCAGCCAGCTTCACCGGCGACGGCGTGTGCAGGCTCTCGTGCGAGGACGGCACGGCGATGCGCTGCATCGGCACGGCGTTGGAAAGGTCGTTCATGGCGTTATCCACGGAAAGGTCAGTCATGGGAGATACGGTTGCGCAGCAGGATGCCGCGGGCGGCAAGGCTGACCAGCAACACGAAGACAGTCAGCACCAGGGCACCGGCCCAGGCCAGCACCTGCCAGGATTCATACGGGCTGCCGGCGAACTGGTTCATCACCACCGGCACCGAGGCCATCGGCTGGAAGATGTTGTTGTTCCAGTACTGGTTGCCGAAGGCAGTGAACAGCAGCGGTGCGGTCTCGCCGGAGATGCGGGCCAGCGCCAGCAGGATGCCGGTGATGATGCCGGCCGAGGCACTGCGGTACAGCACCTGCACGATCACCTTCCACTGCGGGATGCCCAGCGACAGGGCCGCTTCGCGCATCTGCGAGGGCACAAGGCGCAGCATTTCGTCGGTGGTGCGCACCACCACCGGCAGCACGATGAAGGCCAGCGACAGTGCACCGGCGAACGCCGAGAAGTTGCCGCCGGTCTGCATCACGTACAGCGTGTAGACGAACAGGCCAAGCACGATGGATGGGGCCGACAGCAGGATGTCGTTGACGAAGCGGACCACGGTGCCGGCCTTGCGGGCGTTGCCGTACTCGGCCAGCCAGGTGCCGGCCAGCACGCCCAGCGGGGTGCCGATGGCGATCGCCAGCGCACACATCACCGCACTGCCGAAGAAGGCGTTGGCGAGACCGCCTTCCTGCATCGGCGGCGGCGTCATCTTGGTGAACAGATCCCAGTTGATGCCGGCCAGGCCCTTGGAGGCCAGGGTGAACAGGATCCAGCCCAGGAAGAACAGGCCGAACAGGGCGGTGGCGCAGGAGGCGGTGATCGCAACGACGTTGCCGATGCGACGGCGCAGGTACAGCGAATCAGCGGTGGTGGACATCAGTTGCCCTCCTTGCGGGACAGGCGCATCAGCATCAGGCGGGCGATGGCCAGCACCACGAAGGTGACGATGAAGAGGACGAAGCCGAGCAGCAGCAGGGCCGAGCGGTAGGTTTCAGTGGCTTCGCCGAAATCGTTGGCGATCAGCGCGGCGATGGTGGTGCCCGGTTCCAGCAGCGACGGCGACAGACGCACGCTGTTGCCGATCACGAAGGCCACCGCCATCGTCTCGCCCAAGGCGCGGCCGAGGCCGAGGAAGATGCCACCGATCACCGCCGAGCGGGTGTAGGGCAGGACGATGTCCCAGCTCACTTCCCACTTGGTGGAGCCCAGTGCATAGGCCGATTCCTTCAGGCGGGTCGGCACGGTCAGGAACACTTCGCGCATCACCGAGGAGATGAACGGAATGACCATGATGGCCAGCACGAAACCGGCGGTGAGCATGCCGATGCCCAGCGGCGGACCCTGGAACATCGGGCCGATGATCGGCCATTCGCCCAGCGTCTCGTTGAGGAACGGGGTGACGTACTCGGTCATCACCGGCACCAGCACGAACAGGCCCCACATGCCGTAGATGATCGAGGGAATGCCGGCCAGCAGTTCGATGGCGGTACCGACCGGGCCACGCAGCCAGCGCGGCGCGACTTCGGTGAGGAAGAAGGCGATGCCGAAGCTGACCGGCACGGCGATGACCATCGCGATGAGGGCGGTGACCAGGGTGCCGTAGATCGGGGCGAGGGCGCCGAACTTGTTTTCGACCGGATTCCAGTCGGCGGAGAAGAAGAAGCTCAGGCCCTGCATCTGCAGGGCATGGCGGCCGCCCCACAGCATCGACAGCGCGGCGCAGGCCAGCGCGATCAGGACGAAGATGACGGTGCCGACCAGCACCCATCGGAACAGTTTGTCGTTGCGGGCATCACGCGCATCACGCGTGGACGGGGCGGCTACAGGCTGGGCGATGGCATTCATGGGGACGGCAGGGCCAGGAAGGGGCGGGGCGGCACGGCGTGGAAGAAGCGGTGCCCGCTCGGGGCGGGCACCGTCGTGTCCATCACTTCAGGTCGGTCGCCCAGTAGGCCTCGATCTGCTTGACCAGTTCGGCCGGCAGCGGCACGTAGTGCAGCTCGTTGGCCTGGGCCTGGCCGTTCTCGAAGGCCCACTTGAAGAAGGCCAGGGTGTCCTGGTTGCGCTTGGCGTCCTTCGGCTGCTTCTGCATCAGCATGAAGTTGGTGGCGGTGATCGGCCACGCCTGCTCGCCCGGGGCGTTGGTGATGACCAGGTTGAAGTCCTTGGCGCTGGCCCAGTCGGCGCTGGCGGCCGCAGCGCCGAAGGTTTCCGCGCTCGGCTCGACCCAGTTGCCGGCCGCGTTCTGCATCGCGGTGTACGGCATGCCGTTCTGCAGCGCGTAGGCCAGTTCGACGTAGCCGATCGAGCCCTTGATCTGCTTCACGTAGGAAGCGACGCCTTCATTGCCCTTGCCACCGACGCCGTCCGGCCACTGCACCGAGGTGCCTTCGCCGACCTTGCTCTTCCACTCCGGGCTGACCTTGGACAGGTAGTTGGAGAAGTTGAAGGTGGTGCCCGAACCGTCCGAACGGTGGACCAGGGTGATCTTGCCGTCCGGCAGCTTCACGCCCGGGTTGGCGGCGACGATGGCCGGGTCGTTCCAGGTCTTGACCTTGCCCAGGAAGATGTCGGCCAGCAGGGCGCCGCTCAGGCGCAGCTTGCCGGTTTCCAGGCCTTCGATGTTGACCACCGGCACCACGCCGCCGATGGCGGACGGGAACTGGGCCAGGCCGGCCTGGGCCAGCTCTTCGCTGCTCAGCGGCTTGTCGGAGGAACCGAAGTCGACGGTGCCGGCCTTGATCTGGGCGATACCGCCACCGGAACCGATCGACTGGTAGTTGATCTTGGCGCCGGTGCTGGCGTTGTAGTCAGCCGACCACTTGGAGACCAGCGGGAAGATGAAGGACGCGCCCGCGCCGGACACTTCGGCGGTCACCTTGGCACCGGCAGCGGCCGGGGCGGCGGCACCGTCGGCAGCCGGCTGCTGCGCGGCCTGCTTGTCGCCACCGCAGGCCGACAGGCCCAGGGCGATGGCCAGGGAAAGGGCGGCGAGGCCGGCCGAGTGCAGTTTCATGGTCACTCCATAGCGGGGTAGAGCCGACGGCGTCGGCGGATGCGGCTATGAAATGATGTTTTTGTTACAGCCGTATTACGACCATGACAGAGGTGTCCTGGATCACGTTCTGACAAGGGTTTCACGGGGTTGGCCACGGTCCGGGAGACCCCCGGAGACCCGGGATCTGCGCACCGATATGACCGCCGGTTGGCCGTGCAGCGTCGAGCTTGCTCGACTGCCTTTGGCCCTTCGTAGAGTCGAGCTTGCTCGACTGATGTCCACCGCGAGCAGTCGAGCAAGCTCGACTCTACACGCCCGTGCGCCGCAAACGAGAAAGGCGCGAGATCTCGAGGATCTCGCGCCCGGGTGGGATCGGCGGGGGAGAGAGGACCCGCCGATCCCGTTCCTGCGGGGGAACGCGCTTGCTTACTTCAGGTTCTGCGTCCAGTAGGTCTCGATCTGGCGGACCAGGCTGTCCGGCAGCGGCACGTAGTCCAGCTGGCGGGCCTGGGCGTCGCCGCTCTTGTAGACCCAGCGGAAGAACTCCTGGGTGGCCTTGCCGTTGGCAGGGTTCTTCGGCTTCTTGTGCACCAGGATGAAGTTGGTGGCGGTGATCGGCCAGGACTCGGCGCCCGGGGCGTTGGTCATCACCAGGTAGAAGTCCTTGGCGCTGGCCCAGTCGGCGCTGGCAGCGGCGGCAGCGAACGACGCGTCGCTCGGCTGCACGAAGCGGCCGGCGGCATTCTTCATCGCGGTGTACGACAGCTTGTTCTGCAGCGCGTAGGACAGTTCGACGTAGCCGATGCCGCCCTTGATCTGCTTCACGTAGGCAGCAACGCCTTCGTTGCCCTTGCCGCCGATGCCGGCCGGCCACTGGACCGAGGTGCCTTCACCGACCGAGCTCTTCCACTCCGGGCTGACCTTGGACAGGTAGTTGACGAAGTTGAAGGTGGTGCCCGAGCCATCCGAACGGTGCACGACGGTGATCTTGGCGCTCGGCAGGGTCACGCCCGGGTTCAGTGCGGCGATGGCCGGGTCGTTCCAGGTCTTGATCTTGCCCAGGAAGATGTTGGCCAGCACGGTGCCGTCCAGCTTCAGCGCGCCCGGGGCGATGCCGGCAACGTTGACCACCGGCACCACGCCGCCGATCACCGACGGGAACTGCGCCAGGCCCGCAGCAGCCAGTTCTTCCGGCTTCAGCGGGGCGTCGGATGAGCCGAAATCAACGGTCTTGGCCTTGATCTGGGCGATACCACCGCCGGAGCCGATCGACTGGTAGTTGACCTTGTTGCTGGTGGCGGCGTTGTAGTCGGCCGACCACTTCGACATCACCGGGTAGATGAACGAGGCGCCCGCGCCGGTGATTTCAGCGGCGTTGGCGGCGAACACGGACGACGCTGCGAAGACGGCAACGGCAACGCGCGACTTGAAGGCGTGGATCACGGGGTGGCTCCTGGGTTGATTGGGATGCGGGGTTACCCGCCCGGCGCACATTCCATAACGGTTCGATGACAGCGCAGGGACCGTTGTATGACGCAACCGTTACAGCGCTGCCCGGCGCCCGCACAGCCAGGGGCGTGAAGGTTCTAAGTGCTGCGGGCAACGTGATGACCATGCGCCGGAGACGGACGTGGCCCGGTTGCGATCACGTTCTACATGTCGCTGATGGACTGCCCGGTGTGGTCGTCAATGCCATCCCGGCCTGGCATTCCGCAGTGATGCCGCGTCATCCACACGAAACCATCAATGCAGGTGAGCGCTGCGCGGCGGTCGGCCCGGGCCGGGACGCTGATACGTGACGCCATATGCCGCAAGGGATCGACAAGCATGTGGCGGCAAATGAGTCGTACGCATGACCGCACGAAGAAATCTGTGGTTGGTGCTCAGGTTGTCATTCGGCTGTCATGGTTTTAACGGAATGTTCGCAAAACGCTTGACCGGCCTGCCGGCGTGGCGTTCTGCCCAAGCCATTCCAACCCTCTGGAGAAATCCAAAATGCGTTCCCATTTGCTCGCCGCCGCGGTCGTTGCAAGCCTCGGTCTGGTTTCCGCCGACGCCTTCGCAGCTCCCGCCAGCACGGGCGTATCCCAGGCACAGCTGCAGCAGCTGCAGGCGCAGATCGCTGCCCTGCAGGCCCAGGTCCAGCAGTTGCAGAACGATTCGCAGGCGCTGCAGGCACAGTCCGATGCGCAGTCCGAAGTGAACATCACCCAGGCCCAGGCCCTGGAAGGTGCGCAGAAGACCCAGACCAGCGTCGACAAGCTGGCCAAGCTGGTCAATGACAACAAGATCGGCGGTCGCATGTTCTTCGACCTGACCAACATCGACAAGACCAGCAACGGCAAGGATACCGCCGCCAGCGGCACCGGTCTGGACGTCAAGCGCTTCTACCTGACCGTCGACCACAAGTTCAACGACATCTGGTCGGCCAACCTGACCACCGACTTCCAGTACAGCTCGGCCATCGGCAACACCGAACTGTTCGTCAAGAAGGCCTACGTGCAGGGTAGCTTCGACCCGGCCTTCAACCTGCGCGTCGGTGCCGCCGACATGCCGTGGATTCCGTACGTCGAGAAGTTCTACGGCATGCGTTATGTCGAGAACACCCTGACCGATCGCCTGAAGTACGGCAACTCGTCCGACTGGGGTCTGCATGGCTTCGGCAACCTGGGCAACAACTTCAACTACGCGGTCTCGGTCGTGTCCGGCGCCGGTTACAAGAACCCGACCCGCAGCAAGGGCATGGACGTGGAAGGCCGCGCGGCCTATACCCCGAACGAGAACTTCGTGGTTGCCGTCGGTGGCTACAGTGGCAAGCTGGGCAAGGAAACCGACATCCAG
Source organism: Stenotrophomonas sp. FR024 (assembly GCF_047500745.2). NCBI lineage: Bacteria > Pseudomonadati > Pseudomonadota > Gammaproteobacteria > Lysobacterales > Lysobacteraceae > Stenotrophomonas > Stenotrophomonas sp. FR024. The sequence goes on along the minus strand of NZ_JAXAXM020000002.1, from coordinate 212,085 downwards.
AGCGCCGAGAACACCTACACCCGCGCCAATGCGATGGTGGCCTACGCCAGCAGCGACTTCCGCGTCGGTGGCGAGTACTTCCAGGCCAAGAACCTCAACAACGTGATGACCGTTGCCACCGACAAGACCAGCGGCTGGTCGGTGTGGGGCAGCGTGCGCGTCACCGACGGCGGCATCAACGTGTTCGGTCGTTACGATGACACCGACGTCAGCAAGACGCTGGACCCGACCCTCAGCGACAAGTACTGGAACGTCGGCGTCGAGTTCCCGGTCATGAAGAACCTCAAGCTGTCGACCGTGTACAAGTACACGCACCTGGCCAACGCCAGCGACAAGAAGAACGACAAGACCAAGGAGTTCGGCGTCTGGGGCGACCTGTCGTTCTGATGTCCTGAAGCACTCTTGTCTACAAGCAAAGACGGCGGGCCCTGTGCCCGCCGTCCTTGTTTTGTCACACCACGAACGCGTTCACGCCTCGGCCGTGGTCTTTTCCTTGAACCGGCACAGGTCGGCGATCACGCAGCCGGGGCAATCCGGCTTGCGCGCCTTGCACACATAACGTCCGTGCAGGATCAGCCAGTGATGCGCGTCGAGCAGGAACTCGGCCGGAATCACCTTCACCAGTTTGTCTTCCACTTCGCGCACGTTCTTGCCCGGGGCCAGGCCGGTGCGGTTGGAGACGCGGAAGATATGCGTGTCCACCGCCATCACCGGCTCACCGAACGCAGTGTTGAGCACCACGTTGGCGGTCTTGCGGCCCACGCCCGGCAGCGCTTCCAGTTCATCGCGATCGCGCGGCACTTCACCGCCGTGCTTCTCCAGCAGGATCGCGCAGGTGGCGATCACGTTCTTCGCCTTGGCGTTGAACAGACCGATGGTGGCGATGTACTGCTTCAGCCCGTCCTCGCCAAGCGCGAGGATCTTTGCCGGGGTATTGGCCACCGGGAACAGGCGGCGCGTGGCCTTGTTGACGCCCACGTCGGTGGCCTGCGCCGACAGCGCGACCGCCACCAGCAGTTCGAACGGTGAGCTGTACTCCAGTTCGGTCTTCGGGTGCGGATTGAGTTCGCGCAGGCGGGTGAACATCTCCACCACGTCGGCGCGCGGCATGCTGCCACCGCGTCGCGCCGGCGCGCGCGGGGTCTTCTTCGCAGCGCCCATTACTGCTCCTTGCCGGTGGCGCGGGCCTTGGCCCGGGCGAGAATCGCGGCGGCGGCCGGGGGCAGGGCGGGCTTCACGTCCGGCGCCGGGGCTGGCGTGCGTCGCGCATCGCGTTCGGCCTCGCGGCGCGCCAGGCGCACGGCACGGGCACGGTAGCGTTCGCGTGCGGCCCAGGCCGCGTGCAGCTGCTGCTGGGCCTGCTGCAGGCGTCGTGGAAGGTCCGGGTGGCCGGGCAGCAGCTGTTCGTCGCCGGCACGGGCAACGTAGTCCATGAGACCGGCCTGCAGGGCGCCATCGAGATCGTCTGCCTGGACCCGGGCGAACAGCTGCGCGGGGTTGGGTCGGGATGCCATGGCGTCAGCGGTTCTGGAAGGCCGGCGGGCGGCGCTGCAGGAAGGCGCTGGTGCCTTCGCGCATGTCTTCGGTGGCGAACAGCAGGCCGAACTGCGCGCTTTCGTACTCCAGCCCAGCCTCCAGGCTGCATTCACCACCCACGTGTACCGCGTCGAGCAGGCCACGCAGGGCCAGCGGGGCCGAGCGTGCCAGCTGGCGCGCGATGTCCTGTACACGGTTGTCCAGCGCATCGGCGGGCACCACCTCGTTGACGATGCCCAGTTCCAGCGCACGCGCGGCGTTGATCGGTGCACCCAGCAGGCACAGCTCCAGGGTGGCGGCGCGGCCGCACAGGCGCAGCAGGCGTTGACTGCCGCCGAAGCCGGGAATCAGGCCGAGATTGATCTCCGGCTGCCCGACCTTGGCCGTATCGGCAGCGATGCGCAGGTGGCAGGCCATGGCCAGCTCCAGCCCGCCGCCCAGGGCGAAGCCGTTCACGCGTGCGATCACCGGCTTGGGCATGCGCTCGATCTGGCGCATCAGGGCCTGGCCGAGCAGGGAGAAATCACGTCCCTGAACCGCACTGAGTGTGTTCATCTCGGCGATGTCGGCCCCGGCCACGAAAGCCTTCGGACCGGCACCGGTCAGCACCACCACGCGCACGTCCGGGTCGGCTGCGGCGGCGCTGAACGCCTCGGTCAGGGCCTGCAGGGTCGCGGCATTCAAGGCGTTGAGCTTGTCCGGGCGCTGGACGGTCACGGTGCGGATGGCGCCGTCGTCGGCGACAGCGATCAGGGCATCGGCCACGGGGAAACTCCTGAAACGTTAAAAAAAAGTGAGATTGAACTCCGCAAACGCAGACGGGTCTTAGCCTGCATCGTGAGTAGCGGTTACACGTTGTGCCCGTTATCCTAACCCGTCGCCTCAGGGCGGCGCAGAACGTCCCTGAGTTACCACCCCTGGAGAACTGTTTGATGAAGTTGCGTTCTATCGCGGTCGCCGTCGCGGCCCTGGCCCTGACGGGCAATGCCTTCGCCCAGGACGTCTCGTCCGAAAAGGGCAAGCTGAGCTACTACTTCGGTTACGACTACGGCAACAACCTGGCGGAGCTGACCGGTCGTGGTGAGCAGCTGGACATCAACTCGGTGGTGAAGGGCCTGCAGGACGCCTACGCCAAGAAGCAGCCGGCGATCACCGCCGACCAGCTGAAGCCGGCCGTTGAAGCGTTCCAGAAGCGCGAGCAGGGCCGTGCCCAGGCTGCCAAGGCCGAGTACGAAAAGGCTGCTGCCGAAAACAAGACCAAGAGCGATCAGTTCATCGCGGCGAACAAGGCCAAGGCCGGCGTGCAGTCCCTGCCGAGCGGCGTCCAGTACCGCGTGATCGAAGCCGGCAAGGGCGCCAAGCCGACCCAGGCCAGCACCGTGCAGCTGGAAGTGGCCGGTCCGTTCCCGTACGGCCAGCGCCCGACCGAAGCCCGCCCAGCCCAGCAGATTCCGTCGATCAAGGTCAGCGAAGTCGAAATGAAGGCCATGCGCGAGACCCTGCTGCAGATGCCGGCTGGCTCGAAGTGGGAAGTCACCCTGCCGCCGGACCAGGCCTACGGTGCCGACCCGCGCACCCCGTTCCCGCCGAACGTGGCTGTGCAGTTCGAGATCAAGCTGGTCAGCGTCAAGTAAATCGAAGCGGTAAACGAAACGCGCCGGTGATTCCACCGGCGCGTTTTTGTTTGCGCGGAGCGCGACGCTGCCGTGCACTGCATATTGACCCCGCGCAAATTCAGCCCGATCGCGCTACTGTTGTCGGGTGCAAACAATGGAAAAAACGGCGCGTGTTGTCGCAAGTCCCTGCATCGGAGTGTGCACGCTGGATCCGCACCGGCAATGCACCGGCTGCGGGCGGCATATCGATGAGATCGCGCGGTGGTCGTCGATGAGCAACGAGGAACGCAGCCGCATCCTGCATCGCGTGCAACCTCTGCGTGAACAGCTGCAGCAATCACTGCGCGGCTCGCTGGCTGATCACGAGCGCCTGATGCGCGCGCTGCATCCACTGGCCGAGCCGCCGGCCGGCGACGGCTGGAACCGCAGCGAACTGAGTGACCTGCTGCCGCCCGGGCCACCCGTGGAAGCCGCCGTACTGGCCGGCATCGTGCCGCGCGCCAACGGCGCACAGGTCATTCTCACCCGTCGCACCGAAACCCTGCGCACCCATGGTGGCCAGGTCGGTTTCCCCGGTGGCCGCACCGAACCCGATGACCGCGATGCACTGGCCGCTGCACTGCGCGAGAGCCAGGAGGAAATCGCATTGGCGCCCGGCCAGGTGCAGGCGCTGGGTTATCTCGATCCCTTTGTGACAATCACCGGCTACCGCGTCACGCCGGTGGTGGCCGTGGTCGATCCGGATTTCGTACCGGTGCCACAGCCCAGTGAAGTGGCCGAAGTGTTCGAAGTGCCGCTCGATTACCTGATGGCAGCCGACAACCTGCACCAGGTCGAAATCAATCATCGCGGCCGCGTCCGCCACGTCCTCGAATATGGCTGGCCCGGCCAGCGCATCTGGGGCGCCACCGCCGCCATCCTCTACAACCTGCGTCGCCGCCTGGAGCAAGTGCAATGAAGCCGATCGATCCGCCGTGGACCACCCTGGTCGATGTCGCCACCCTGGCCGCTGCATTGGGCGAGGGCGTTCGCGTGGTCGACGCACGTGCTACTGCCAGTACCGCCGTACGCGTGGTCGATGCACGTTCCTCGCTTGCCGATCCGCAGGCGGGTAACGGCCAGTATCTGGCGGGGCATGTTCCGGGCGCGGTGTATGCCGACCTCAATCGGGACCTGTCGGATTTGACCCGCAGCGGCCACGGCCGTCACCCGCTGCCGGACAGCGATGCCTTCGCCGCGAAACTGGGCCAGTGGGGCATCGGTCCCGACACCCAGGTGGTGGTCTACGACGGCAGCGATGGCAGCATGGCCGCCTCGCGCCTGTGGTGGCTGCTGCGCCTGATCGGGCACAGCAAGGTGGCCGTGCTTGATGGTGGCATCGCCGCATGGCAGGGCGCAGGGCATCCCTTGGCGACGGGGCAGGATGAGGTGACCGCGCTGCCGGCTTACCCGGGCCGTTTCGACACCACCCAGATCGCCAATGCCGATGAAATCACTGCACGCTTGAAGCATGCACCCGGTTGGCTGGTCGATGCACGCGCGGGTGAGCGCTTCCGCGGCGACGTCGAGCCGCTGGATCCGGTCGCTGGCCACGTGCCGGGCGCGGTCAACCGCCCGTTCGCATTGAACGTACTCGACGGCCACCTGCGCGACCCACAGGAGCTACGGGCCGAACTGCAGGGCGTGATCGGCAACCGCGATCCACAGCAGGTGGTGCTGATGTGCGGCTCCGGCGTAACCGCCTGCCACCTGCTGCTGGCGATGGAAACGGCGGGCCTCTCCGGCGCGCGCATCTACGCCGATTCGTGGAGCGGTTGGGTGAGCGACAGCAGCCGCCCCGTGGCCAGCGGCGCCTGAGCCGCGCGGGGTCGGATCCGTTTTCCAACGAAAAACGGCTCTGACCCCATCAACTGGAAATCCGGGTCAGAGCCCGTTGCGTAGCAACGGGATCCGACCCCGTGTCGACCAAGGTCGACACCCACCAACAGCAGCAGAGATCTGTCGAAGGCGGGGTGGGTCCGGTTGCGAGGGTGTCCGCGGCATGGATGCCGCGGCCAGGCCCCATGGACGGGTTTACGGCGTCCCTCGCAACCGGACCCACCCCGCCATCCTGCGGAATGCCAGCTCTTGACGTTGATGTTGCTTCTGCGGGTGCAGGGCGCAGCCCTGCCGCTTACCCAACCGGCTGCAACGGCACCTTCGCCAGGATCCGCGCCCACGGGAACAACGGCCCCGGATCACGCTTGCGTGCCACCATCAGCGCCGGGTCATCGCTGGCCGGCACCTGCTCCAGATCCAGCTGGTCGTGCCCGGCAATCCGCCGCAGCGACGGATAGCGCGCCACCAGCGCCAGCAACAGCTGCTCCAGCGCCTGCAGCTGCGCCTCGGTGTAGGGCTCGTCCATCGCCTGCTGGCGGCTGTCGAACCAGTGCGGGTAGCGGCCGGTGTTGACCAGCTCGATGCCCAGCGTGTGTGCGTTCATGCCGCGCACGTGGTGGGCCACGCGCTCCGGCGCCACGTACTGCACCACGCTGCCATCGCGGTCGATGTAGAAGTGGCCGCTGTTGCCGGCGCCGCTGTCATACAGCACGCGCTCGCCGTACTCACGGGCCATCGCCAGATCGGGCAGCTCGGTGCAGTGGATCACCACCATCTCCAGCGTGGCCGGGTCGCGCAGTGGCAGACGGTCTTCGTAGGGCAGGGGCTGCAGCTGCAGGCCGGGCAGGAGCGGGTTGGGCATCCGGCGATGCTAGCATTGCAGCATGAACCTGCCTTCCCTTTCCTCGTCGGTCCGCTCCCATGGAGCGCGCGCATGAGCCGCGGCCACTGCATCCTGTCCCACGGTTTCGAGAGCGGCCCGGAGGCGACCAAGGTCACCGCGCTGGCCGACGTGGCGCAGCGCCTGGGCTGGACCCATGAGCGTCCGGACTACACCGACCTCGATGCGATGAGCGAGGTCAGCCGGGTGGGAGACGTGCGCACCCGCCTGCAGCGCCTGGTCGAACGCACCGCCATCGCCGCCCGGCAGGGTCCGGTGGTGCTGGCCGGTTCCAGCCTGGGCGCCTACATCTCCGCCATCGCCTCGCTGCAGGTCCCGGTCGCCGGCCTGTTCCTGATGGTGCCGCCGACCACGATGGGCCCGATGCCGGCGCTGGACGCCGCCGCCGTGCCGACCACCGTGGTCCAGGCCTGGCATGACGACGTGGTGCCGGCCGCTGGAGTGATCGCCTGGGCCCAGGCGCGTTCGGCGCAGCTGCTGCTGGTCGACGACGGCCACCGCCTGGAGCACCACGTGGAGGCCTCCGCGCAGGCCTTCGAGCGCTTGCTGCGGCAACTGTGAAGCCCGGGCGCACGGCGCGTCCGCCCGCATTGACTACAATGGCAGCCCCGCCGCCCCCGGCGCGGGCCTGCCGGCCGTGCCTACGGCCCTCCTTTCCGACTGGCCCGGCCCCTGTGCCGCGCCCGACCACCTGCGAACCGATCCTGTGAAATTCTTCGTCTCCTGCGCCAAGGGCCTGGAATACCTGCTTGCCGATGAACTGTCGGCCCTGGGCCTTGGCAAGGCCACTGCCACCATTGCCGGCGTCAACGCCGAGGGCGAACTGGAGCAGGCGCTGCGGATCGTGATGTGGTCGCGCCTGGCCAGCCGCGTGCTGTGGCCGATCGACGAGTTCGACTGCCCGGACGAGCAGGCCCTGTATGACGGCGTGCGTGCGCTGCCGTGGCACGAGCACATCAAGCCGGAGATGACCCTGGCGGTGGACGCGCACGTGTCGGGCGACAAGATCACCCATGCCCGCTTTGCCGCGCAGCGGATCAAGGACGCCATCGTTGACCGCATGCGTGATGAAGGCCTGGAGCGCCCGTCGGTCAACACCGACCTGCCGGATGTGCGCGTCAACCTGTCACTGCGCAAAGGCCGTGCCTCGCTGTCGATCGACCTCGGCGGCGGCCCGTTGCATCGCCGTGGCTGGCGCGGCGCCGCTCACGAGGCACCGCTGAAGGAAAATCTGGCCGCCGCGCTGCTGCTGCGCGCGCAGTGGCCGCGGCTGCACGCCGCCGGTGGCGGCCTGCTGGACCCGATGTGCGGCAGCGGCACGCTGCTGATCGAAGGCGCGCTGATGGCCGCCGACGTCGCGCCCGGCTTGATGCGCCACGGCAGCCTGCCGCCGAGCCGCTGGCTGGGCTTCGACAAGGCCGCCTGGAAGAGCATCCAGAGCGAGGCGCGTGACCGCGAAGCGGCTGGCCTGGCCGCGCTGAAGCCGGTCATCCACGGCAGCGACATCGACCCGACCGCGATCCAGGCGGCACGCGAGAATGCCGAGGTGGCCGGTGTCGCCCACGCGATCCGCTTCACCCGCGCCGACGTCGCCGACCTGGCCGCACCGGAGCAGGAGATCGGTGCGGTGGTCTGCAACCCGCCGTATGACGAACGCCTGGCCGCCGACCCGGCGCTGTACCGCGCACTGGGCAATGCCCTGCAGAAGGCGGTGCCGCAGTGGCGCGCCAGCCTGCTGTGCGGCAACGACGAACTGGCCTTTGCCACCGGCCTGCGTGCGGGCAAGAAGTACCAGATGTTCAACGGTGCGCTGGAATGCGCGCTGATCGTCTGCGACCCGATCGCCGTGCCGGGCCGTGACCCGGCGCAGCCGCGCGAACTCAGCGAAGGCGCGCAGATGGTGGCCAACCGCCTGCGCAAGAACCTGAAGAAGTTCAAGAGCTGGCGCGCCCGCGAGGACATCACCTGCTTCCGCGCCTATGACGCCGACCTGCCGGAATACGCGGCGGCCATCGATGTCTACGAGGAAGACGGTGGCCAGCGCCGTACCTTCCTGCACGTGCAGGAATATGCCGCGCCGGCCGCGATTCCGGAAAACGACGTGCGTCGTCGCCGCAACGAACTGCTGGCCGCTGCACGGGAAGTGTTCGGCGTGCCGCCGGAGCAGGTCTCGATGAAGTCGCGTGAGCGCGGCAAGGGCGGCAGCAAGTACGGCCGTTTCGAACAGCGTGATGAATTCATCGTGGTGCGCGAGAACAATGCGCTGCTGCAGGTGAACCTGTTCGACTACCTCGATACCGGCCTGTTCCTCGACCACCGCCCGCTGCGCCGGATGATGGCCGAGCAGGCGCGTGGCAAGCGCTTCCTCAACCTGTTCTGCTACACCGGCGTGGCCAGCGTGCAGGCCGCCGTGGCCGGTGCGGCCAGCACCACCAGCGTCGACTTGTCGGCGACCTACCTGCAGTGGTGCTACGACAACCTGGCGTTGAACGGGCAGGGCGGCAACCAGCACCTGCTGGTGCAGGCTGATGCGATGGCCTGGCTGGAAGGCGACCGCGGCCAGTACGACGTGATCTTCTGCGATCCGCCGACGTTCTCCAACTCCGCGCGTGCCGACGACTTCGACGTGCAGCGCGAGCAGCTGAAACTGCTGCGTGCAGCGGTGGCGCGGCTGGCGCCGGGTGGCGTGCTGTACTTCTCCAACAACTTCCGTCGCTTCAAGCTGGAAGAAAACGCCATCGCCGAATTCGCCCAGTGCCGCGAGATCACCGCACGCACCATCGGCCCGGATTTCGAGCGCAACGCGCGCATCCACCGCGCGTGGGAACTGAAGCGGTTGGGGTAAGTCCGGTAATGCCGGCCGCTGGCCGGCAACGGTGTCAGATCCGCAGAGGGTTCATGGGATGCCGGCCAGCGGCCGGCACTCCCCATATCTGGCCGGTACATCCACGCCATGCGTGGATGGCTGTTCAGTAGATCCACGCCATGCGTGGATGGCGGTTACAGCAACGCCACCAGCAGCCCGGCCACGGGCAGCGCGATCGCCAGCGGCGCGATCCATTTCGGCCGGTACGGGTACAACCCGAACGACAACGCCACGCCGCCGACGGTCATCACGCCCAGCCACAGCACCGGGCCCATCGCCCAGCCGTGGTCGACCACGCACAGTGCGAACGCTACCGCCAGCAGTACCCAGCCCAGCACCCGCCACTGCGTGCGCCGTGCCGGGGTGGCTGCAGCCTTGCCGTGCAGATCGTGCTGGTGCTTCTCCATCGCCAGCGACAACGCGGTGAACGCAGAGAACGACAGGGTCAACGCCAGCAGCATCATGCGCTGGCCTCCGCTTCGGCGGTTTCCGCAGCGTCCACCGCGGCCTTGGGTGCCGCCGCGGCGGCACGCTTCTTCTTCTCGGCTGCAGACAGCGGTGGCGTCCAGCGCTGCATGCGCCAGCCGCACAGCGCCAGCATCGCGCCGAACGCGATCATCGACAGATCGAAGCCCGCCAGCACCCAGTCGCCGTTGCGCAGGGTGATGCCCAGGTGCGCATGCGTGGTCAGCGCATTGACCACCGGCACCAGCGCGAACGCGGCTGCGCCCAGGTACAGCTGCCAGGCCCACATCATCCGCTTCGGCCAGATGAAGGCGGCCAGCAGTGCCGCGCCCCAGGCGTAGAAGAACACGTTGGCCTCGGCGCTGGAGCGTTCGGCGATGTCCAGCGGCAGCAGGCGGTTGCCCCAGAAGTACGCTGCAAAGGCGATCGGCAGGCCGGCCACGGTACCGATGTTCAACGCATCGACCAGGCGCAGGCCGAAGCCGATGCGGCCACTCTTGGCGTGCTTGGGCCGTTCCTTCACTGCCCACAGCACCACGCCGCTGGCCACCATCAGGCAGCCGACCAGTCCGGACAGGAAGAACAGTGCACGCAGGCCCCAGTCGGCGAAGCGCGCCAGGTGCAGGCCGTACAGCACGCCGCGGGTGGCGGTGGCGCCACCGGAAGGCGGTGTTTCTTCCAGCAGCGTGCCGTTGACCATGTCGTAGCGCACGGCCGGGGTGTCGGTGGACAGGCGCTTGCCGTCACGCTGGCGGATGTCGATCACCGCATTGGCCGCGCCCGGGTTGGACACGGTGAAGCCGGCCACTTCCACGCCGTGCCAATGCGCTCGCGCGCTGTCCAGCAGCTGCGCGATCGGCAGCGGCGTGGCGCGGCCTTCGGCAGGTACAGTCACCTCCGGCATGCCACCGAAGGCCTCGCTGTAGAAGGCATCCTCGTCCTGCGGGTAGGCCACCTTCACGCCCCACGGCAGGTACATGATCATCAGCGTGACGATGCCGGTGTAGGTGATCATCGCGTGGTAGGGCAGGGCCATCACCGCGCTGACGTTGTGGAAATCGAGCCAGGACCGCAGGCCCTTGTCCTTGCGGAAGGTGAAGAAGTCCTTGAAGATTTTCTTGTGGGTGATGACGCCGGTGATGATTGCCACCAGCATGAACATCGCGCAGAAGCCGACCAGATAGCGCGCCCACAGCACCGGGATGTAGTGCAGGTCGAAATGCAGGCGGTAGAAGAAATCACCGCCTCGGGTCTCGCGGGCCTTCAGTGCCTGCCCGGTGTTCGGGTCCAGTGTGGCATCGCCGAAGCCACCGCGACGGCCACGGCTGGGATCGGCCAGCTCCGGCGGCAGCCGCCAGAACATCTGCATGGCCGGGTTGCGCGGCTGCGGCAGCGTGACGAACCAGTTCTCGGCCTGCGTGGCATTGGCCTGCAGGTAGTCCACTGCGCGCTGCGCGGCGACGTCGATGCTGACGTTGCTGGAGGGCAGTTCCGGGCGCATCCAGCGGCTGATTTCCTCGCGGTAGTAGCTGGCCGTGCCGGCCATGAAAATCAGCAGCAGCAGCCAGCCGACCAGCAGGCCGGTCCAGGTGTGCAGCCAGGCCATCGACTGGCGGAATCCGTTCTTCATGCCCAGGCCCCCAGCATGCGCGCGATGACTGCCATCAGCAGGGTGGGGGCGAGGATGCCGACCCACGCACGCAGCGCACTGCGCGTGGCGAACGCCCACAGCGCCGCGCAGGCGGCCACCAGAATGGCCAGCAGCATGCCGGTCAGCACGGTCTGGCCTCGAGCGCCGGGCAGCGCCACCGCGCAGAACACGCTGGTCACGGAAGCCAGCGCGTAGCCGCCGAAGATCGCCGCCAGCGAGCGTGACAGCACGCCCCAGCGCGGGTTGGAGAAGAAGGTGCGGGGGCTGGCGGTTGCGGGCGAGCGGTCCACGGCGTTCCTGCAGGTTTCAGTGAAAAGGAACCGGCGCACCGCAGCGCGCCGGGGTTGGCCATCCGTGGCCGGGCACCCGTCGCAGAACCGGTGCCATCCATCGAGGGTCAGAGCTTCCAGCGCAGTGTCATCGTCACATTGCGCGGTTCGCCCCAGAACACGCCGTCATAGAAACCGACGCGGTTGTAATACTTCTTGTCCAGCAGGTTGTTCACGTTTACCTGCGCGGTGAAGTTCTCGTTGAAGCGATAGCCCGCCGACAGATTGAGCAGGTAGATGTCGCCCTGTTCGATTGCCACGCGGTCGCGCTTGCCGCTGGTCAGGAAATCCGCACGCGGCTTGTTGCTCAGGCTCCAGATTCCGCTCTGCCAGGTGGCGCCACCGCCCAGCCAGAAGCGGCCTTCAGCACCGCCCGGTCGCCAGCTGGCGTTGAGGCGGAACAGATCGACCGGGACGACGGTGTTCTGGCGCACGCCCTGCGCATTGCGGCTGACGGTGTGGGTGAAGCCGGCCGCCAGGTTCCAGTTCTCACCAAGGCTGCCTTGTGCTTCGATCTCCCAGCCCTTGACCTTGTTGCCCTTGCCGGTGGAGCGGTAGGCACTGACCCCACCCGGCAGCGAGTTTTCCGGCACCGAGTCGTCGAGCTCGGCAACGTTGTCCTTCTGGCCCTTGAACACGGCCGCGGAAGCATTCAGCAGACCGTCGAAGAACTCGGCCTTGACGCCGGCCTCCCACATGTCACCGACCACCGGTTCGAGGTAGTTGTTGTCCCGGTCACGGTAGTTCTGCGGCTGGAAGATGTCGGTGTAGCTGACGTAGCCGCTGAAGTAGCGGTTGAAGTCGTAGATGAAGCCGGCATACGGAGTGAGCGAGTCGTCCGGCTTGTAGCCGCCGCGACGCGTATCGGTCAGGCGACCGGCGGCGTCATGGGTGTAGTTCCAGGTGCGCGTTTCCCAGCTGCCGTAGCGCGCGCCGAGCACCGCGGTCAACGGATCGGCCAGCTGCAGGCGCGTCGCCAGATAGGCCGCGCGCTGGCGCAGTTCGTCTTCAGAAGCCAGATAGCCCAGGCGGGTGACCTGCAGCGGCGCGACGTCGCCGTTCCAGCGATGCCAATCCGGTACACGGGTGTAGCTGTCCGGGTAGGCAGCAGTGTCGGTGGCAGGCACTTCACCCTTGCGCACCGATTGGCCGAAACCGAGCACCAGCTCGTGTTCCCGGCCGAACAGCCGGAACGGACCGCCAACGTTGAAGTCGAACACCTGCATGTCGCCGTTCTCGCCGAAGCTGCCGACGAAGGCGCTGATGCCGCTGCCATCGGCATTCGGGTAGCCGGAGGCCCCGTACCACACCGCACCGTCGGTTTCGCGCTTGGAGCGGGTATAGGCGGCCTTGGCGGTCCAGCCGTTGCCCAACTGCTGCTCAAGGCGTGCGAATGCGCTCTTTTCGATGATCGGCCAACTGCTCCAGCGGGCGGACAGGTTGGTCGAGCGCGGCAGGTTGGCGGGCTGGCCATCGGACCCCCAGTACGGCACCACGCCCCAGGTCACGCCTGTGGTGCGCGGCGACTGGTATTCGTAGCCGGCCTCGAGCAGGGTCGTGTCGGTGATGTCGGCCTGGACGATGCCGTAGAACACGTCCTTGTCCAGTTTGTAGACATCGCGGAACGAGTCACTCTGTTGTTTGGCCGCCACCACGCGCGCGCGGATGCGGCCGTCGAGCGCAACCGGGCCACCGAGATCGGCCTCCAGGCGCTGGTTGCCCCAACGCCCGAGGGTCAGGTTGGCGCTCATCTGGAAGCTGTCGGTAGGACGCTTGCGCACGAAGTTGATGGTGCCCGAGGGATCGCCGGCACCGGTGGTCAGGCCGGTTGCGCCGCGCACCACTTCGATGCGGTCATAGATCACGCTGTCGGTGTTGGTCTTGATGTACCCACCGAAGGTATTGAGCATCCCATCGACCTGGAAATTGGTGATGTTGTAGCCGCGCGAGACGTAGTTGATGCGCTCACTGTCGGTAACCGATACCGCCACGCCGGTGACCTGGCCCATCACATCGGACAGCGAGAACAAGCCCATGTCATCCAGGCGCTGGCGGGTGACCACGGTCATCGACTGCGGCGTCTGGCGCAGCGACAGGCCGAGCTTGGTGGCCGTGCTGGCACGCTTGACCGTATAGCTGTCGACGATATCGCCGTCAGCGGTGACCTGGACCGTATCCAGCGTGCGCGCGGAAGGATCGGCAGTGCCGTCGGCATGGGCCAGCGGGGCGATCATCAGTGCGGTCACGGCCAGGGCCAGCAGAGTGGGACGAGGGTGGTTCAACGGCATTGCCATCGGTGCGATTCCATGCAGGACGAAACAGGCGATGGAATGCGCAGACACAGCAGCCATGCGCTTCGCGCACGTCGCCCAGCGAGTCCCATCGACGGTGCGCCACCCGCTTGGTGCGGGCGACCCGGTAGTCGGGGGATGTACACGGGCGAAGGGGCGGGTGGGTGCGTGCTTCCGTGCCCCGCTTGGCTAAGCGTACAACCGATCGGCAAATGATAGGCATTCGCATTTCGTTAATCAAGCGTGACGAATTCCGTCTCCACGCAGAGCGTGGATCGACTGCCGGATGGGGGCCTAGAACCTGAACACCACCGTCGCGGCGTGCAGCAGCAGGCCGATCAGGCCGCCCACCAGGGTGCCGTTGAAGCGGATGAACTGCAGGTCGCGGCCCACGCTCAGTTCCAGCTGTTCGACCAGATGCCGTTCGTCCCAGCTCTTCACGGTCTGCGCGATGTGCGCGGTCACGCCTTCGCGCAGGCGGCCGGTGAGGCGCTGGGCGCCCTCCAGAAGATGCTGGTTCAGCGCGTCGCGCAGGGCCGGGTCGGCCTGCAGGCTGCTGCCCAGTGACGCGAGGCTGCGCTGCAGGTGCCCGACCAGCGCCGAATCCTCACGCTGCAGGTCGGCACGCAGGCTGGCATGGATGCGCGCCCACAGCCCCTGCACGTACTCCTGCAGGGCGGGGTGATCGATCATTTCCTGTTTGAGCTGTTCGATGCGCTCGGCCAGGGCCGGGTCCTCGCGCAGGCGCTGCACGTAGTTCTGCAGCCAGCTCTCGTAGTCCTGGCGCAGCGGATGCTGCGGCTCGGCCAGCACCTGCTGCAGTTCTTCCAGCACCGCCCGCGCCAGTCGCTCGGCCAGGCTATCGCCGATCTCGTCGATCGGCTTGACCCAGTTCACCGTGCTCGACAGCGTCGGCCACTCGCGCTGGATGTAACGCACGATCAGCTGCGAGGCGCGCTCCTTCACTTCCGGCTGCTCCAGCCAGCGCCCCAAGCGCTGCAGGCCCTCGTCCAGCACGCGCTGGTGGCGCCCATCGGCGGTCAGCAGGGCCAGCAGCTCACCGGCGGTGGCGGCGGCATTCCACTGCCGCAGCTGCTGCACCACGAAGGCGTGCAGCTGCCGACGCACCGCGGTTTCGTCGAAGAAGTCCAGTGCCTGCAGGGCCCAGCCGCGGGCCATGTCGGCCAGCATCCGCGAACGTGCAGGGTCGGCCAGCCAACTGCCGAGACGGCTGGCCGGGTCGAATACCTGCAGCTTTGCCAAGAGGACCTGTGGTTCAAGGAACTGGTCGCGCACGAACAGGGCCAGGCTGTCGCCGATGCGTTCCTTGCTGCGTGGGATGATTGCCGTATGCGGGATCGGCAGGCCCATCGGCCGCCGGAACAGCGCGACGACCGCGAACCAGTCGGCCAGTGCGCCTACGGCCGCTGCTTCGCAGAAGGCCGAGACCCAGGCCCAGATGCCGCGCTCGCCCTGCCAGTGGCTGACCGCGAAACCGGCCAGCATCAACAGCAGCAGTCCCAGCGCGAGGGCTTTCAGGCGCCGCAGCTGTGCGCGGCGCGGATCGTTGGCAGACGTCATGCCGGAAGTCTAACCGGCACGGCATGAGCATCTGGTAGTGCCGGCCGCTGGCCGGCATCCGCAACGCACCCGGAACGTCCATGGGGTTGCCGGCCCGCGGCCGGCACTACCCGTTGGTTCAGAGCGCTTCGAGCTGCTTGCGCAACGCCGCCAGCTGCGCGCGCAGGGTGTCGTTCTCGCGGGTCAGCGCGACCACGCGGCGGCGCAGCGCCGGGGCATCCTCGCCCAGCTGCTCCAGTGCCGACAGCACCTCGGCGTCGCGGCTGGCGATCTGCTCTTCGTCCGCTTCCTCGAAGTCCATCTCGGCTGCTTCCGGCTTCGGTGCGCGCGGCTTGCGCTTGGACTCGCGCACGCGCTTGGCGGCCTGCTTCAGCTCATCCTTGCCACCGGCGGCAGCGGCGCGCTGCTCGTCTTCCGGCAGGTCGGCCACGGCAGCAGCAGCGCTGATCGAGATCACGCCGGCCTTCACCGCTTCCACCACCTCGGCCGCGGCCTGGGCGTGGATGCGTTCGATCATGCCGACCTGGCTGGTGCTCAGCTTGGCCTCGCGGGCCAGCTCGGCGCGGCTGATCTTCGGTGCCGGTTCCCACGGCGGGCTGTCCTCACCCGCGTCCTCGATGGCTTCGGCGGTGCCGTCGCTCTCGCGTTGCAGCTGCGCCTGCTCGATCTGCTTGCGGGCGGCCAGGATGTCGCGCTTGCGCAGCGCCAGCACGCCGCGCTGGAAGTCGGACACGCTGCGGCGGCCCAGGTGCTGCTCGATCATCCACAGGTGTACGTCTTCCATGCTCTGGAAGCGGGTGTTCTGCACGGTATTGAAGGGCAGGCCATGCTTCTGGCAGATGCCGAAACGGTTGTGGCCATCGACCAGCACATCACCCCACAGCACCAGCGCATCGCGGCAGCCTTCGGCCAGGATGCTGCGCTCCAGCGCGTCATGTTCGTCCGCGGTCAGCGGGTCGATGTAGGCCTTGAGTTCTTCTTTGACGACGATATCCATGGGCACGGCAGCGAGCAGGAGCGGAACCGCCCATTGTACCCGCTCGCCACCGCCGGCCCGGGCTCAGGCGGTGGCCCGGATCATCTCGCCCAGGGTGCTGGTGATCTGGTCGATCTGCGCCTTGTCCACGATCAGAGGTGGCGACAGCGCGATGATGTCGCCGGTACAGCGCACCAGAAGCCGGCCGTCCTGGAAGCAGCGCCGGAACACCTCGTAGCCACGGCTGCCGGGGGCATCGCGGCGCGGCGCCAGCTCGACCGCGCCGACCAGCCCGAAGTTGCGGATGTCGATCACGTTGGGCAGGCCCTGCAGCGCGTGCAGCCGTTCCTGCCAGTATTCGCCCAGCTCGATGGCACGCTCGAACAGGCGCTCCTCGGCATAGACCTCCAGCGTGGCCAGCGCTGCGGCGCAGGCCAGCGGATGGCCGGAATGGGTATAGCCATGGAACAGCTCGATGGCCTGCGGCGGTGCCTGCATCAGGGTTGCATGCACGGCGTCGCTGGCCAGCACGCCACCCAGCGGTACCGCGCCGTTGCTGACCGCCTTGGCGAAGGTCAGCAGGTCCGGGGTGACCCCGAAGCGCTGCGCGGCGAAGGGCATGCCGACCCGGCCGAAACCGGTGATGACCTCGTCGAACACCAGCAGGATGCCGTGGTGGTCGCACAGCTCGCGCAGGCGCTGGAGGTAGCCGGGCGCGGGCAGGATCACCCCGGCCGAACCGGCAATGGGCTCGACGAACACTGCCGCGATGGTCGAGGCGTCGTGCAGGGCGATCAGCCGTTCCAGGTCGTCGGCCAGCTCGGCGCCCTGGCGTGGCAGGCCCTTGCTGAACGCATTGCGCGGCAGGTCCAGGGTATGCCGCAGGTAGTCCACGCCGCCCAGCTGCAGGCCGAACGCCCTGCGGTTGTTGGGCAGCCCACCCAGCGCCATGCCGCCGAAACCGACCCCGTGGTAAGCCTTCTCGCGGCTGATGAAGCGGGTGCGCTGGCCCTCGCCACGCTGGCGGTGATAGGCCAGCGCGATCTTCATCGCGGTATCCACCGCCTCGGAGCCGGAGCTGGTGAAGAACACATGGTTGAGCGGGGCAGGCGCCAGTGCGGCCAGCCGCTGCGCCAGTGCGAAGGCCGGCGGCGAGCCCATCTGGAAGGCCGGCGAATAGTCGAGCGTGCGTGCCTGCTCGACGATGGCCTCGACGATGCGCGGGCGGGCGTGGCCGGCGTTGCAGCACCACAGGCCGGCGGTGCCGTCGAGGATCTGGCGGCCGTCGACGTCCTCGTAGTGCATGCCTTCGGCGCGTACCAGCATGCGCGGCGCGGCCTTGTACTGGCGGTTGGCGGTGAACGGCATCCAGTACGCGTCCAGTGACTCGGGGCGCTGGGTGGCCAGGTCGTGCAGCTCGCTTTCGGGACGCTTCATGCCAGCTCCATCGGGTCCGATGCGACGAATGTAGCGCAGCCGCGTCACGGTGGAGTCGCGGCGGTCCCGGTATAACCAAAGCTCGTTGACCGCTGGAGCTTCCCATGGCCGATTTCCCCGACCGCAGCCACTGGCGGGCGCTGTCCCTTCAGCTCTCGATGCCGGGCCAGGCCTTCATCGATGGCCGTTATGTCGATGCCGCCAGCGGCGCCCGCTTCGACTGCATCAGCCCGATCGATGGTCGCGTGCTGGGCGCGGTTGCCGACTGCGACGCGCAGGATGTCGAACGCGCGGTACTGGCCGCGCGGCGCAGCTTCGAGGCGGGCCACTGGTCGCAGGCGAGCCCGGCGCATCGCAAGCGCGTGTTGCTGGCGCTGGCCGCGCTGGTGGAGAAGCACGCCGATGAGCTGGCGCTGCTGGAAACCCTGGACATGGGCAAGCCGGTGCATGACGCGCGCCGTATCGACCTGCCCGGTGTGGTGCGCTGCCTGAGCTGGACCGCCGAAGCGGTGGACAAACTGTATGGCGAGATCGCGCCGACTGGCCCGCACGAACTCGGACTGGTCACCCGCGAAGCCGCTGGCGTGGTGGCGGCCATCGTGCCGTGGAATTTCCCGTTGCTGATGGCCTGCTGGAAGATCGCGCCGGCGCTGGCGATGGGCAACTCGGTCGTGCTCAAGCCGTCCGAGCGGTCGCCGCTGAGTGCGCTGCGGCTGGCGGCGCTGGCCGCCGAGGCGGGCCTGCCGGAGGGCGTGCTGAACGTGCTGCCGGGCCATGGCGCGCGCGTTGGCGAACCGCTGGCCCTGCACATGGACGTGGATGTGCTGGCGTTCACCGGTTCCACTGCCACCGGCGCGAAGCTGCTGGAGTATTCCGGGCGATCCAACCTCAAGCGGGTCTGGCTGGAATGCGGCGGCAAGAGCCCGCACGTGGTGTTCGCCGACGCTCCCGATCTGGACGCGGCGGCCAAGGCCGTGGCGCAGGGCATCTTCTTCAACCAGGGCGAAGTCTGTACCGCCGGGTCGCGCTTGCTGGTGCAGCGCTCGATCCGTGAGGATTTCGTGCACCAGGTAGTTGCTTATGGCCAGCACATGCAGCCGCAGCATCCGCTGGACGCCGACGCGCCGATGGGCGCGCTGGTGGACGCCGCGCATCTGGACAAGGTGATGCGGGATATCGCACGCGCCGAAGCTGAAGGTGCCCGCCTGCTGCTGGGCGGGCATCGTGCCGAGGTGGAGGCGGGTGGCAGCTATGTGCAGCCGACGGTGTTCGACCAGGTGCGCCCGGAGCAGGCCTTGGCACGCGAGGAAGTGTTCGGGCCGGTGCTGGCGGTGCTCGGTTTCGACGACGAGGCAGAAGCCGTGCGCGTGGCCAACGACAGCCGCTACGGGCTGGCCGCCGGTCTGTGGACGCGCGATCTGGGCCGTGCCCACCGCGTCGCGCGCCAGCTGCGCGCCGGCAGCGTCTGGGTGAACGGCTGGGATGGCGGCGACATGACCGCACCGTTCGGCGGCTACAAGCAGTCCGGCAACGGCCGCGACAAGTCACTGCACGCCTTCGACAAGTACAGCGAGATCAAGGCCACCTGGATCCAGTTGTAACGACGTGGCTGCTTGACCGCTGTTCGCTCTTTGTAGAGTCGAGCCATGCTCGACTGCTTTTCGTTCTTCGGTAGAGCCGAGCCATGCTCGGCTGCATCTCGCGAAGAGCAGTCGAGCATGGCTCGACTCTACATAAAGCATATAGCTGTCGAGCTACCGGCAGCGGGCACTCACCTGCAGCACTGCCGCACGCAGCATGTCGCGGTCGGCTTCTTCGACGGCATTCTGGAAGTAATCCATGTCCTGCCGGCCCAGCTCGCAGGGGTCGACGATGTATCCCGGTGGCCACAAACCCAGCAGTTGCGCTACGCCATGCACGATCTGCTCCGGCGTCATCTGCCGGCGGATCCGGAAGTAATTGCGGCGCGGCGCGAATGCCGGGTGTATCTCGCGGCGACCAATAAGGCGCGGAGCGACACCCGCAGCGCTGATGCCGTCGCCACCGTCGATGCTGCCCGCCGGGAGGCCCAGGATCAGCGGCGCCGCAACGGCCGTTTCCCCTGCGGCTGGTAGGGTGGAATCTGTCTGGGCAGCCGGGGCAGGACGTGGCATCGCCGAAGCGGCCGGACGCGTCACCTGTGCGGAGCGCAGGGTAGGCTGTAGAGGCGCCAGCGTCGGCGGTTCCGGTGGCAGCCAGCGCAGCGAGATCCTTGCGCCTTCGTCGCTGCGCAGCGTCATCCTACCGCTGCCCAGCAGCCACACTGCCATCAACCCATGCACCAGCAGCACCACCAGCCATGCCGCCATGCGCGGCAGCTTCGGCGAATCGGACCACGACAGCGCGACTGCAGTCATCGGCAAAGCATCCATGCAGGGACCGGTGGCGCAGCCTAGCGGGTGGCCCGAAAAATTCCGTTGGCATCGGTGTCGGCTGAAACCATCGCCCCGTGCGGCCACCGGCCCGTGGCAGAATCGGGCGATCCGCCGTTACCCGTGTTGCCGATGTCGACGATCACCGCTGCCGCGCCGTCCGTGAATTCCCCCAGTCGAGTCCTGCTGGCCAGCCTGATCGGCACCACCATCGAGTTCTTCGATTTCTACATCTACGCCACGGCCGCGGTGCTGGTGTTCCCACACCTGTTCTTCCCGGACAGCAGCGAACAGGCGGCGCTGCTGCAGTCACTGGCGACCTTCGCGGTCGCGTTCATCGCGCGTCCGGTGGGCTCGGCAGTGTTCGGCCACTTCGGTGACCGTATCGGCCGCAAGGCCACGCTGGTGGCCGCGCTGCTGACCATGGGCCTGTCCACGGTGCTGATCGGTTTGCTGCCAACCCACGCGCAGATTGGCCTGTGGGCCCCCGCGCTGTTGGCGCTGTGCCGCTTCGGCCAGGGCCTGGGGTTGGGCGGCGAGTGGGGTGGGGCAGTGCTGCTGGCCACCGAGAACGCACCGCCGGGCAAGCGCGCCTGGTACGGCATGTTCCCGCAGCTGGGTGCGCCGCTCGGCTTCCTGCTGTCGGCCGGCATTTTCCTGGTGCTCGGCCGCTGCCTGAGCCAGGACGACTTCCTGCAGTGGGGCTGGCGTATCCCGTTTGTGGCCAGCGCACTGCTGGTCGGCCTCGGCCTGTGGGTGCGCCTGAACATCCACGAGACGCCCGATTTCAAGAAGGCGCTGGAGCGCAAGGCGCCGGTGCGGCTGCCGATGTGGACGGTGCTGCGTGACCATCCGGTACCGATGCTGCTGGGTACCCTGGGCGCGTTCGCCACCTTTGTGCTGTTCTACCTGATGACGGTGTTCAGCCTCGGCCACGGCACCGCGGTGCTGGGCTACAGCCGCGAGCAGTTCCTGCTGATGCAGATGGCCGGCATGCTGTTCTTCGCGCTGGGCATCCCGCTGTCGGCGCGCTATGGCGATCGTTGGGGCACGCGACGCACGATGATCGTCGCCAGCGTACTGATCGTCGGTTTCGGTGTGCTGTTCGCGCCGCTGTTCCAGCCGCACAGCCCGTGGCTGGTCACTGGCTTCCTGTGCCTGGGCCTGTTCCTGATGGGGCTGACCTACGGCCCCTGTGGCACCTTCCTGGCCGAGATCTATCCGGTGGAGGTGCGCTACACCGGCGCGTCGCTGTCTTTCAACCTGGCCGGCATCCTTGGCGCGGCACCGGCGCCGTACCTGGCCACCTGGCTGGCCGAACGCTTCGGCCTGGTCGCGGTGGGTTACTACCTGTGCCTGACTGCGGTGGCGACCCTGTGCGCGCTGGTGGCACTGCACCGGCGCGCCCTGAGGCTCAACCAAAGAAGCGCTTGAGCGTACGCCCCAGCCAACCGCCCCCTTGGTGCTCGCGGGCGAACTGGTTCAGGTGCGCCTTGACCTGTTCGGCATAGGCCTGGTCATCACCGCGGATGTGATTGAACAGCCAGCGTGAGAGCATGGTGCGCAGTTCGTCGCTGATGTCCTCGCCGGCCTGGAAGCGCATGCGGTATTCCGATACCCGCTTGATGAAGACCTCATGCACGCGCTTGTGCGCGGCACAGAACGGGTAGCCCGCTTCTTCCATCAACTCTTCTTCGAACGCGAAGTGCGACATGGTGTAGTCCACGACCTCGTCGATCACTTCACCCACCGCCGCACGCTGCATGCTGGCCTGGGCCACGTGCAGGTGGTTGAGCATCTCGATGATGCGGCGGTGTTGTTGGTCGATCACATCGATGCCGATGTTCAGATCGTCCTGCCAGACCAGTAGTGCCATCCCCGGCTCCCCTTCATGCGTATGTCGGGGCCGACTGTAGAGCCGCCGCGCGGGTGCGGCGTTGATCTGGATCAAAGCGGGCCGGTCAGGGTAGCGCAGGCTCGCGCGGGCGCAGCGGGCTGGCCACCGTGGTGCAGCTGACCCGGTTGCGGCCACCGGCCTTGGCCAGGTACAGCTGGCGATCGGCCTCGGAGATCAGCCGATGCAGTGCATCACGCTGCGGGCGCAGGCAGCACAGGCCGATGCTGACGGTCATGCGAAGCGTCGCGGTGCCGATGTCCACTTCCAGTGCGGCGATGCGCTGTCGCAGTTCCTCGAAGTACTGCAGTGCCTCGTCCTGTTCCATGTCCGGCACCAGCAGGCAGAACTCCTCGCCACCGAAGCGTGCGATCAGGTCCTGGCTGCGTGCATGCGCGGCCACCGCACCGGCCACCGCACGCAGCGCATCGTCGCCGGCCTCGTGGCCGTGGGTGTCGTTGATGTGCTTGAAGTGGTCGATGTCGATCATCGCCACCGCCACGCACTGGCCATGCAGCTGCAGCTGCGGCAGCTGGCGCTGGCTCTGTTCCAGGAAGCAGCGGCGGTTGGGCAGGCCGGTAAGGAAGTCGCGGGTGGCCAGATCCTGCAGGGTGCCGATCAGTTCCAGCTGGTCCACGTTCTGCGAGACACGGCAGAAGAATTCCTCGCGCGAGAATGGCTTGCGCAGGAAGTCATTGGCACCGTTCTTCAGGAAGCGCGGGATCAGCGATGCGTCGGTGTTGCCGGAGATGCCGATCACCGCCACCTTGTCGCGTGAGCGCAGGGTGCGCAGGCGGCGGGTGAATTCCACGCCCTGCATGCCGGGCATTTCCTGGTCGACCACCGCCAGGCGGATCGCCGGATGCGCCTCGATCGCGGCCAGGCCCTCGTTGCCATCGGCCGCTTCGTGCACCTCATGGCCATACATGCGCAGCAGGGCGGCGGCATAGCCGCGCGCGGACGGGGAATCGTCCACCACCAGCGCCGCGATGCGGCGGTTGCGTTCCAGCCGCTGCACCAGCCACACCAGGTAGTCGATGCTGCCGGGGGTATTCTTCAGTACGTAGTCGATGATCTGCTGCTGCAGCACGCGCTTGCGCAGGTCCTCGTCGTACACGCCGCTGACCACCACGGTCGGCAGGTCGCGCTTGAGGAAGAACTCGACCACCGCATCGCGGTCGCCGTCGGCCAGCACCAACCCGGTCAGCACCAGGAACCAGCCGCCACCCTCGCTCAGCAGACGATCGGCCTCGGCCAGGGTGGAGGCGATCACCACCGGCAGTTCCAGGCGCTGCTCGATGGCTTCGCGCAGCATGCCGGTAAAGGCACGGGAATTTTCGACCAGCAGGATCCGCTGTGGCAGCGGATCGGCCAGGTCGCCATCGACGGCGGCCTGCGGCAGGACGGGCATGATGCGGTGGCTCACGAAGGAGGGCTCGGCACGGATAGCGGCGGTTTCGGGCGTAACTTTAGCCGCTCATGCAGCGCCCGGCGTACATCATGCCGCGGAGAATGGAGCTAGGCGAACTTTTTGCTTCGCGCTCTGCCCCCCTGGACCAGGGACGGCAGGGATTCGCTGAGTATGATCGTGATTCGATGGTGACGACATAGCAGCACGCCGTCGTAAGCAATCAGGCGTCCGCCGAGCCGATCAATCAGTGCAGCTTCGGTGGCCGACGTCAGTGGACGATCGCGATCCAACAGTGCGATGTTCAACATGATGCCGTGACGCTGGCCGAGCCGGCCACAACGTGCCTGGATGTGTATTTGCCCCGGCTCATGACTCAGCATGACCGGCACTGCATCGATCAGTAGGCGATAGGCTGATAGTTGCAGACCCACGCTCAACTGGCAGGGGTCGCCGGAGAACTGTGGTCGATTCATACGGCCGGTGGAGTTCCAACCGTCCCGTACGCCGCTGGCTTGCAGGCTGAGGTAAAGCCCGATCTGCTCAATTGCAGTCGGGTAGATCATGCTGGCCTGTTGGCGGAATTGCCATGAATGCGTTGCAGATGTCTGAACCAGATCTGCCGCGATATCGTGGTGACCATGGGTCTTGAGCCAGTCAACAACACCTTGCACCGACATATCCATGCCGTCACCAATTGATTTCAGCTCGAGCGCCCGTGAACGCAGAGCCTGCTCACCGGCCAGGTACGAGGCGCGCGCCAGCTTTACTGTGTTCCGGCCACTATCTTCATGCTCTTGGTACTTGCGTTGATAGTGGCTGATACCAGATCCCAGTGCGAGCAGCGCGACGCTTATTACGCAAAGGCTCTGCTGCGTAGAGAAGGCTCCGAGGTCAAACGAAGCGGGTAGCCCAGTGCTTGGTGTAGATGCGAGCACGATCAGATTCAGTAGCGGCACTGCGATTGCCGCGCCGCGCCAACCGTGCAGGAAGGCAAGTGCGATTGCCGGGAGCGAAGCCATCAGGACGAGTTGCTCACGGGTGGTGTTGGCCGTAGCCGGTGTCAGCTTCATTGCCAATCCAAGCACCATGATCAGCGCGATAGATGTGGCGGTGAAAGCAACGAAGCGGGTGCTCCATCCTGGTTCGGAGTGACGCCGCAGCCAGAGCAGTGCCAGTGGGGCAAGCGTAAGGATACCGGTGGTTTGGCCCAGCAAAGTACGTCCCACCCGTTCGAGCATCATTTCCGGGTCTGGGCCAGGCCACAGCAGACGCGCAAGTCCCATGTTCAGCAGGCTGACTGCAATGCCTGCCGAGAACGACAGGGAGAGCAGCCACAATCCGCCCGCGGTAGGGACATGTCTGCGATGGAAGCGCACGATCAGCATTGCCAGAGGCATCAGCCCAATTGAGCCAAGAATGACCCATGCCAGTCCGTGGGTTGTCGCCATTGGCATGCGGATCTGTGCGAAATAGGCGTATTCGCCAAGCAGAAGGTACGGCCATAGGCGCACAGGTACCAACAGAAGTGCAGCAATCCGCACGCCCGCAGGAAGATAGAACTGGTCAAGTGACAGTTGCCGCGTCACCAAACACGCAGCCGCATATAGGATCGCTACCGCGAATCCTTCTGGACGGAAGCGAACGTCTACCTGTATTCCATCCTTCCACCAGCTCACTTCACCCTCCCGGGTCGGTTGGGACGCTCGGTCCCGCGTATGCGTGGCCTGCCCAGCACAGCACAGCGGCTTCGGCAGATAGCACGCCGTGCAACGGAAAAATGGAGAATACACACGGGGGCCGGTCGGTGCGATGGCACCCCCGTGGGGGCCTCGGTATGCTGGGGATGCTCCGGCCTTGACGCTTGCAGCGGACGATTTTATCCGGCCATGAAGTGGCATGGCGCTCTTTTGCCGCGGTCAATGCGGAATTACCCGGATGCAGTAACTCAATCAAAAATGGAGATGCCTGTGAGATTTCCCCGATTTTCCGTTGCGGCGACGACTGTAGCTCTGCTATCCATGCCCATGCTGGTTTCAGCATCCTGCTGTACAACGGGGGGCAATGGTGTCCAGATGGCCAGCGCCGGTTTGGGCGAACGCCAGCCGGTCGCCATCAATCTAAGCTTGGATCCGGCTTGGTTTGTCTATGCCTTTCAGCGCGATGGTGTGACCTACTACCAGGTCAATGATCCTTCGGGCCAAGTGGTTTTGATCATCGCCAACATCGATTCCACTTTCTGGACACTGCCGGCCGGAAATTCGTCTGTCCGTGTCTCGCTACCTTCGCAGCGGCTGGCGATGCCGGCGACGGCGCGTAGGCATCTGGTGTTCCAAGCGTCGGACTTCTCGTTGGCTGTCCACGGTGAAGGGAAGGGAGCAATCTGGTCCGTCGAGACGTCCCCCAGCGAAAAGTGAAAGACCGTAGATGGCAAGTAGAGTGCCCGCGGTGGTCCAGAGCCGCTGCGGGTACGCTTCCCTGCCGTTGCTGATGCGAACTGGCGGGGCTTTGAGTCAGTACCTGACCGGCATGTCAATCGGAGCATCCACTCGCGGCGGCGCGCTGTCCCCTTGCATTTCGTAGTGGGTATCACGCATCACCATCCGGATCCGGTTATCCAGGCAGCTGACTGTGCCAGAGTAGGCCTGTGTACGTGCTGAGAGACGCTCAATTGCCAGATCGACAGTTCTCGACGACAACGTGCTCGTGCGATCGAGCAGCGACGCTGTGATCAATATTCCCTTGTGTTGACCCACGTGTCCGCAACGTGCACGGAGCTGGATCTGGCCCCGTTCTTCCTTGAGCAACAGAGACATGGACTCGGCAAGGACGCGATAAGCGGCAAGCTGTAAACCCATGCTCAGCTGGCAGGGATCACCCTGAAGTACGGGGCGGACCACTCGGTGGGTCTCTTCCCAGGCCTCGCTCAGCCCGCCTGCCTGAAGAGCAACATAGAGCCCAGCGTGCTCCAGCTCAGTCGGGTAGACCATGCTGGTCAGCTCGCGGAACTTGCGCGAGCGTGAGGAAAATGTTCGCAGAAGATCGATTGCCGGGCCTTCCTGGCCATGTGTCCTGAGCAGCTTCAGGGTTTCATCAAGGGCTGCTTCAATATCGTCAGCTACCCTGCGCAGGCCCAGTGCCCGCTCGCGCAGATCCATCTCACTGGCCAGGTGGGCCGAGCGAGAGAAAACCACCGTCTGCGGCTCCTGTAGCTGAACCGTTGTGGGCGCACGCTGATGATAGTGATGAGTGATGCGTGAGCCCAGAGCCAAGAGGGTGGTACCCGTGATCGCGATGATCTGTTGCGTGAAGAAGGTTGTCTGGTCGAACGAGCCCGGTAGTCCGGTACTGGGCATGGTTACGCTGAGAATTATGTTCATCAGCGGTACGCCCACAGCAGCACCTCGCCATCCATGAATGCATGTCAGCGCAATTACGGGCAAGGTCATCAACAGCTGCAATATGGCTCGTGCCGCATCATCACGCGCACCGGCCGTGGCGATGAGAATGCTGAGAGCACATAGAGCGCTGAGCGCCGTGATGGTAGGGCGCAGCCGCCAGGTAGACCAGTCGTAGCCGCCACGACGGCGGAGCCACAGCAATGCAAGTGGTGCCACTGTCAGGATGGCGATGTAGTCACCCAGCACAAATAGCGCTGCATTCGTGTAGAACGGCATGCTTGGCGGGACCGGCCAAAGCACGTGGGACAGTCCCAGCTTGAGAGCGCTGGCGACCAGTGCTGCGGATGCTGCAACGGAAAGCAGCCAGCTTTCACTGGTCGATGCCATTGCCTTGCGGTGGAGGTGGACGATCAGCGCCACCGCAGGTATCAGACACGCCGATCCGAGGATGACCCAGCTTATCCCGTACTCTTCGATCATTGGATAACGCAGCGGCGCGAAATAGGCGTATTCACCAAGAATGAGATACGGCCAGAGCCTGGGCGGACACAACAGCAGTGCGGCCACACGAATGCCAGCCGGCAGGAAGAACTGATCAACGGAGAAGTGACGGGCTCCCCAGCAGGCGAAGGCATACAGCGCAGCAAGAGCGAGGCCGACAGGTCGTATACGGAAGCTCAGTTCAAATCCACTCTTCAACCAATTCAAGCCCAAGCCTCCCTTGCTCGTACCGCGCTATCGCAGTCCTGGCGACACTGAATGTATCCTTCAGGCCCGACAGTATCTGTTGATGCCGATGGGCGCAATCTCGTAGGCGGCGGAGGCGTCAGGCGGTCTTTCGCCAGCCGTGAACACGCCGCCATTGGATGTCACCAAGCGGCTGTGAAGTCCGTCGCAGTTTTCTGATTTGGGTATCAGATCCGTGAGGGTGGGCCAATCGGGTCGAGCGGGTTGTCCCGACCGGCTTCACGAACCGGGTAGGCCCCGGTCTGGGGAGCGCTTACCGCTTCGATGAGGCAGATCCGGACGCGATTGCCTTGGCATTGAATCGTGCCGCGATATGCGAGCACGCGGCCGGCTAACTGGTCAGTGGCCATGATCATCGTCGCCTGCGAAAGGCGTCGGCGTGGATCGAGCATGGCTGCAACGAGCAAGATTCCTTGCTGTCGGCCAAGGCGGCCACAGCGCGCTCGCACGGTGAGTTGACCGGATTCGTTGCCAAGCAGGATGGACACTGCCTCGACGATCGAGCGATAGGCTGCCAGCTGCAAGCCAGGGCTGAGGGCGCAGGGATCGCCCATCAACCAGGGTCGATTGATCCGGTGGGTATTGCCCCAAGCCTCACGCACTCCACCCGCCTGCAAGGCCACATACAAGCCCAGCCGTTCCAGGGCGGCGGGATAGATCATGCTGGCCTGGGCCCGGAACAGGCGTGAATGCACCTCCGAGGTATGCCGCAGGCTGTCGGCCACGGCGTGATGGCCCTGCGCATGCAGCCAGTTCACCATTTCGCTCAGCGACAGGTCCATGCCATCGCCCAACTGGCGCAGATGGGCCGCGCGCTCACGCAGGTCCATCTCGCTGGCCAGATGTGAATTCCGAGCAAGCTGCAGGGCCGCTCTGCCATCTTCCTCGCGCAACCGGTGCTGGTTCTGGAAGTGGGTGATGCGCGCGCCCAGCAACAGCAGGGCGATGCTGGCCATGGCCTGCTGGGTAGCGAAAGTGGCCGGGTCGAATGCCGTCGGATGGTCGGCGGGGGTGCTGACGCCAAGAATCATGTTAACGGCGGCGACACCGATGGCCGCACCGCGCCATCCCAGCAGGCAGGTCAGGGCGATTGCGGGAATAGGCAGGATCAACAACAACTGCAGCGAGCCAGGCGCCGTGATCGAGGCAGGTACCGGAGTCGCCTGCAGGCCAACGACCAGCATGGCTGCGAGTGCTCCTGCCACAGCAGCAACGGACCGGGGCGTCCATTGCTCCTCGGCGCGACGGATCCAGAGCAGTGCGAGTGGCGCC
This sequence comes from Stenotrophomonas sp. FR024, assembly GCF_047500745.2. Classification (NCBI taxonomy): domain Bacteria; kingdom Pseudomonadati; phylum Pseudomonadota; class Gammaproteobacteria; order Lysobacterales; family Lysobacteraceae; genus Stenotrophomonas; species Stenotrophomonas sp. FR024. Next base: position 183,425 of record NZ_JAXAXM020000002.1, on the reverse strand, counting down.
AGGATGAGGATGCCGGTGAAATCGCCCAGCGCATAGCGCAACACGTTGGTGATGAATGACGCGTTCTGCAACGGCTCCCAGAGCAGGTACGAGATTCCCAGGTTGAGCAGGCTGATGATCGTCGCGGCGCATACCGCGATGGAGATCACGCCGACGATCGTGGTGCGTGCCAGCAGCTTCCGGTGCAGGCGCACGATCAGCATCACGGCAGGCATCAGGAACACCGAGGCCAGGATCACCCAGGTCAGGTTGTATTTGCTGATCAGGGGGATGCGCAGATGCGCGAAGTAGGCGTATTCACCAATCAGCAGGTAGGGCCACAGTCGAGGCGGGCACAACAGCAATGCGGCCACCCGTACGCCGGCAGGCAGGAAAAACTGGTCCAATGACAGTTTGCGCGCACCCCAGCAGGTGACGGCATAGACGAGTGCGAGCACCAGCCCCTCGGGGCTGACCCGTATCCTCACCAGCAGGCCGTCTTTCCACCACTGCATCCACGTGCTCCCCCAGCTCCTGCACCGATTATGTGGGCGGGAAGGGTTCCGCTACCACAACGCATCCCGCAGCTTGTACCACGACATCGCCGCCACCAGCAGCGGCGTGCGCAGCAGCCGGCCACCGGGGAAGGGCGCATGCCGCATGCGCTGGAACACGTCCAGACGCTCGCTCTGGCCGGCAATGGCGGCGGCGATCACCTCGCCGGCCAGCCCGGCGGCGGCCACCCCATGGCCGGAGAACCCCTGCGCGAAGTACAGGTTGCCGTCCAGCCGGCCCCAATGCGGGGCCCGGTTGCGGGTGATGTCCACGTAGCCGCCCCAGACCTGGTCCAGTGCCACGTCGGCCAGCTGTGGGAACACCTGGTGCATGCGCCGCTGCATCGCCCCGCGCAGGCCCGGTGGGGGCAGGGCCGAGTAGCTGGCGCGGCCGCCGAACAGCAGGCGGTGGTCGTGGCTGAGGCGGAAGTAGTCCAGAGCCCATGCGGTGTCGGCCACGGCCATGTTGTTGCCGATCAGGGCCCGGGCGCGTTCAGCACCCAGCGGCTGGCTGGCGCCGATATAGGTGCCCACCGGCATGATCCGCCGTTCCAGCTCGGGCAGCAGGCCCTGCAGCCAGGCGTTGCCGGCCACCACCAGATGCGCAGCGCGCACGCTGCCCTGAGCGGTATGCAGGGAAGGCTGTGGTCCCCGCTGCACGCGGGTTACCGCGGAGTTCTCGTGGATCACCACGCCGGCCGCGCGCGCCGCATCGGCCAGGCCGCGTGCATACGCCAGCGGTTGCAGGTGCGCGCTGAGCGGATCGAACATCGCGGCGCGGTAGCGCGGGCTGTCCAGCTGTGCGCGCAGGGCATCACGGTCCCACCATTGCATCGGGTAGTCGTAGTGGCGCTGCAGGTGCTCGCAGTTGGCCAGAAGTTCACGCTCATGCCGTTCGCGGATGGCGACGCTGGCATGGCCTTCCACCCAATGGCAGTCGATGCCGTGGCGATCGATGCGGGTGCGCATCGCCTGCACCGCGTCACGCGACCAGTCGAACAGGTGGCGCGCGTCGTCGTGGCCGAGCTGGCGCTCCAGCTCGTCCACCTCGCAGCCATAGCCGACCAGCGCCTGGCCACCGTTGCGGCCGGACGCGCCCCAACCGATCCGCTGGGCTTCCAGCACCACTACGCGCTGTCCACGCGCGGCCAGCTCCAGCGCGGCGGTCAGGCCGGTGTAGCCGGCGCCAAGTACCGCGACATCGGCCTGCACATCGCCCTGCAGTGGGGGCAGTGCGGGTGGTTCGGGCAGGCTGGCGGCATACCAGCTGGGCGGGAAGGCGGCGCTCACCGCCGGCCTCGCAGGCGCAGTACGGAAGGACGGAGCGGGGGAGGACGATCAGTGTTCACGCGACTAGTTTCGCCGATGCGTGACGGCCATGGTGTGACGGCGACGACTTGCCGCATTCGCGGGCCGACGGGTAACGTGTCGGCACGCCAAGGAGTTTTCCCATGCGCCGCCTGCCCTGGGTGGGCCTGCCCACCGACAGCACCGTGCTCGGCCATCACCGCTTTGCGGTGGCCGGCGAGAAGTACGTGCGCGCGCTGGCCGAGGCTGCCGAAGTGACCCCGGTTGTATTGCCGAGCCTGCAGCCTCCTTTGCCGGCTGGCGACTGGCTGCAGGGGCTCGATGGCCTGCTGTTGACCGGCGCGGTCAGCAACATCGAACCGCAGCACTACGAGGGCGGCCGCAGCTGGCCAGGCAATCCGCACGACCCGGCCCGCGATGCCAATGCCTTCGGGCTGCTGCGCGAAGCGCTGGCGTTGGACCTGCCGGTGCTGGCGATCTGCCGCGGCTTCCAGGAATTGAACGTCGCGCTGGGTGGCAGCCTGCATCCGCAGGTGCATGCGGTGCCTGGCCTGGCCGACCACCGCGAAGACCCGCAGGCGCCGGTGGAGGTGCAGTACGGGCCGGCCCACGCGGTCACCCTGGCCGCTGATGGCTGGTTGGCGCGGTGGAGCGGCAGTGACCGGACGCAGGTCAATTCGGTACACGGGCAGGGTATCGCCCGCCTGGCGCAGGGGCTGCAGGTCGAAGCCGTGGCCGATGATGGCCTGGTCGAGGCGGCACGCAGCCTGCACCATGATTTCGTGCTCGGCGTACAGTGGCACCCGGAGTGGCGTGTCATGGATTCGCCGTTCTATCACGCTATTTTCCGTGCGTTCGGCCAAGCTTGCCGGCAGCACCAACAGAACCGACTGGATTCCCGATGAGTTCCCGAACGCGCCCGCGCAAGACGGCTACGCCCCCCGCACCGCAGGAAAGCAGTCTGCTGCGTTGGCTGAAGGAGCGGCGCATCACCGAGGTCGAGTGCCTGGTGCCGGACATCACCGGCAACGCGCGCGGCAAGATCATTCCGGCTGACAAGTTCTCGCACGACTACGGCACGCGGCTGCCCGAGGGCATCTTCGCCACCACCGTCACCGGCGAATTCCCTGACGATTACTACGACCTGACCTCGCCGTCGGACTCGGACATGATGCTGCGCCCCGATCCGGACACCGTACGCATGGTGCCGTGGGCGGCCGATGCCACCGCGCAGGTCATCCACGATTGCTACACCAAGAGCGGTGAGCCGCACGAGCTGGCACCGCGCAACGTGCTGCGCCGCGTGCTGGCGGCCTACGCCGAGTTGGGCCTGCGCCCGGTGGTGGCGCCGGAGCTGGAGTTCTTCCTGGTGCAGAAGAACACCGACCCGGACTTCCCGCTGCTGCCACCGGCCGGCCGCTCCGGGCGTCCGGAAACCGCGCGGCAGTCGTACTCGATCGATGCGGTCAACGAATTCGACCCGATCCTCGACCTGATGTACGACTACGCTGATGCGATGAAGCTGGACGTGGACACGCTGATCCACGAATCCGGCGCCGCGCAGCTGGAGGTCAACTTCACCCATGCCGATGCGATGGACCTGGCCGACCAGGTATTCCTGTTCAAGCGCACCATGCGCGAAGCGGCGATGCGCCACGGGGTGTATGCCACGTTCCTGGCCAAGCCGATGGAAAACGAGCCGGGCAGCGCCATGCACATCCACCAGAGCCTGGTGCGGGTGAGCGACGGCAGCAACGTGTTCGCCGGCGAGACCCATGCCGAGGGCGAGTTCAGCCCGGTGTTCGGCCACTACCTGGGCGGCCTGCAGAAATACGTGCCGCAGGCGATGGCCTTCTTTGCGCCGAACGTGAATTCCTATCGCCGGCTGGTGTTCGGCGAGGTCTCGCCGAGCAACGTGCACTGGGGCTATGACAACCGCACCTGCGGGCTGCGCGTGCCGCTGGACACGCCGGAGAACATGCGCGTGGAAAGCCGCTTCGCCGGTTCCGATGCCAACCCGTACCTGGCGATGGCGGCGACCCTGGCCTGCGGCCTGCTGGGCATCCGCGAGCGGCTGGCACCGGATGCACCGGTGACCGGCAGTGCCAAGGAACTGGGCTACAACCTGCCGCGCTCGCTGGGCGAAGCACTGGACGGCCTGGAGCAGTGCAGCGAGCTGCAGGCCCTGCTGGGCGAGCGCTTCTGCCGCGCCTACATCTCGGTCAAGCGCAAGGAATACGAGACCTTTTTCCGCGTCATCAGCTCGTGGGAGCGCGAGTTCCTGCTGCTGAACGTCTGAGCACCTGGAATAGAAAAATCCGCCGCCGGGGGGTAGGCTGGCACCCGTCGCCGGCCCCGCCGGCCCCCCTTTCCGCATTCTGGAGCACCCGATGAAGCTGCGTATCCTCACGCTCGGCCTGGCCTCCGCCATGCTTGCCGCCTGCAGCGGTGGCAACGGCGGCGCGCAGGACAGCCAGGTCCTGAACGTCTACAACTACAGCGATTACATCGCCGAGGACACCATCCCGACCTTCGAGAAGGAGAGCGGCATCAAGGTGACCTACGATGTGTTCGACAGCGACGAGATGGTCGAGACCAAGCTGCTGGCTGGCAACAGCGGCTATGACGTGGTAGTGCCGACCCTGAACTTCTTCGGCCGCCAGATCCAGGCCGGCGTGTTCCTGCCGCTGGACAAGAGCAAGATCCCGAACCTGGCCAATCTGGACCCGGCGGTGATGAAGCGCATCGCCACCCAGGATCCGGGCAACCAGTACGGCGTGCCGTACATGATCGGCACTACCGGCATCGGCTACAACGTGGAGATGCTGAAGCAGCGCTTCGACGGCAGCACCGACATCGCCAACAGCTGGGACCTGGTGTTCAAGCCGGAGAACATCAGCAAGATGAAGGACTGCGGCGTGACCATCCTGGACACGCCGGCGGACATGATCCCGATCGCGCTGCATTACCTGGGCCTGGACCCGCACAGCGGCGACCCGGCCGAGCTGCAGAAGGCGGCCGACCTGCTGAAGTCGATCCGCCCGTACGTGCAGAACTTCCACTCCTCGCAGTACGTGGGTTCGCTGGCCAACGGCGGTACCTGCCTGGTAGTCGGCTGGTCGGGTGACATCATCCAGGCCCGCGACCGTGCCGAGGAAGCCAGCAATGGCGTGCACGTGGCCTATTCGATCCCGAAGGAAGGCGCCCCGCAGTGGTTCGATATGCTGGCGATCCCGAAGGATGCCAAGCATCCGGAAGCCGCGTACGCGTTCATCAACTACCTGCTGCAGCCGAAGGTTGCCGCGGCCAACACCAACTTCATCCACTACGCCAACCCGGTGCCGACCGCGACCCCGCTGGTGGATGAGGCGATCCGTACCGACCCGACCATCTACCCGCCGGCCGACGTGGCCGACAAGATGTTCACCTATTCGATCAATACGCCGGAAACCGACAAGCTCTACACCCGGCTGTGGACCGAGGTGAAGACCGGCCGTTAAGCCGGTCTGGCGCCGCCGGGCCATGCCCGGCGGATTGCTTCATCCTTGGCCGGGCGCGGTACCGCCGCCCTGGCCAAGGTGCCGCAGGATCGCCGGCAACAGGTCACGTGCATCGCGACCGCCATTGCACAGGAACGACGAACTCATCCGCTGCAGGTTGTGCATGCCGATGAAGAACAGCCCCGGATGCGGTGAAACGCCGAACTCGCCGAGCGGATAGCCATGTGCGTCCAGCACGCCCTGCACGTCGAGCCAGGGCCATTCGGCGACGAAGCCGGTGGCCAGCACCACCGAGCGGATGCCTGCGGCCTGCAGATCCAGTTCACGCGGGGCGGCGTCCGGCTCCCAGTGCAGATAGACCTCTTCGGGAATGTAGCGGGCATCGTCGGTGCGCGGTTCGGGCCGCGTGGCGTAGTACGCGCTGGCCAGCGAATCGAGATAGGCATATTCGGTCCGTGTCGCCTCGATCGCGGTGCGCAGCTGCGGGCGCACATCGGCGAAGCGGGCGACATTTCCATCGAAGCCCTGCAACCGGCCCAGCAGCCTGATGCCTGCGCGGTGCATCGCCAGCAGGCTGATCGAGCTGCCCAGGCCGGCACGTCCCTTGCCGGAAATCAGCGGGAATTCGGCGGTGCGGGCCTTGCGCAGCGCATCCGGTTCTCCGGCCAGGACGGCGGCCGCTTCACTCACGTGCTGGTGGATGCGCCCGGCCATGTCCCACCAGGTCATCGAGTCCTTGCCGCGCAGCCGGCGAGTATGCGAATGCCGCTGGGCCAGTGACCAGTGCACGCTGCGACCGCTGTCGCGCAGGTCCTGGGCGATCTGCGCGCCGGACTGGCCACCGCCAATGACCAGCACGCCGCCGTCGGGCAGCTGGCGGGGGCTGCGGTAGTCGCCGGAGTGCAGCACCGTCAGACCCGGTGCGGGCGCGAAGGGGACCCGCGGCATCCGCGCGCGGCGGTACTCGCCGGTGGCGACCACAACCGCCCCAGCCCGGATCAATCCGTGGCTGGTTTCGATGGCATAGCCGCCCGATTCGGGCGTGACCCGCTGAACCGCACAACCTTCGCTGATCGGCAACGAACGTTCGTCGGCATAGTCGCGCAGCCGCCGGATCACCTCGGGGGCCCCCATGAAACCTTCCGGGTCGTCGCCCGCATAGGCATGGCCGTGCAGGGCCATCGTCGCGTTGGCGGTGTTGGTCTGGAATGAATCCCAGCGCCGCTGCCAGCTGGCGCCCACGGTTTCGGCCTCCAGCACGCGATGCTCGACGCCGGCTTCCTGCAGGAGCGCGCTGAGGGACAGCCCGGCCTGGCCGGCGCCGATGATGACCAGCGGCAGCGTTGCAGGCAGGGAGCCCGGCAGGCGGGGCGGGAAAGGGGAGGGGCGGTCCGGGGAAGTCACCAGGATGGGTCCATGCAGGGGCTTGATCCGGGCCATTGCGCGGGGAATGCCCCGGGCCTTCAACAGATCCGGTTCTGAAAAACGTTGCAGATCGAGGCGTCGCCTGTGGTGTCTGGCCGGGACGGCGGCATGGACGACCGGGCAGCCGCGGCCTTGGAGCGGACAGGCCACCATGGCGGGGGAAAACCGACACTCCCAGGGCCCCCGGGGCTGGCCAGCGGCCGCTTCCGCCTGCCGCCGTCATATCCCCTGGGCCCCCCGGCCGTTAGAATGGCGGCCGCTGTCCACCGCCCGCTCCCGGAGCCCCCATGCCCGTTGAAGCCCAGCCGGTAGCCACCGTCGTCGACACGACCGGTGCGCCCGGCTATCTCTCCATTCGTGACCTGCGCAAGGAATTCGACGGTTTCGTCGCCGTTGACGACGTCAATCTGGACGTGCGCAAGGGCGAGATCTTTGCCCTGCTCGGTGGCTCCGGCAGTGGCAAATCGACCCTGCTGCGCTGCCTGGGCGGCTTCGAGACGCCCACCAAGGGCAGCATCACCCTCGATGGTCAGCGCCTGGACGCGCTGCCGCCGTACCAGCGGCCGGTCAACATGATGTTCCAGTCCTATGCCCTGTTCCCGCACATGACGGTCGAGCAGAACATTGCCTTCGGCCTGAAGCAGGATGGCCTGGGCAAGGATGCGATCAGCAAGCGCGTGGGCGAGATGCTGGACCTGGTGCAGATGGGGCACCTGGGCAAGCGCAAGCCGCATCAGCTGTCCGGCGGCCAGCAGCAGCGCGTGGCGCTGGCGCGGTCGCTGGCCAAAGGGCCGAAGCTGCTGTTGCTGGACGAGCCGATGGGCGCGCTGGACAAGAAACTGCGCTCGCAGATGCAGCTGGAACTGGTCAGCATCATTGAATCGTCGGGTGTGACCTGCGTGATGGTCACCCACGACCAGGAAGAAGCGATGACCATGGCCACCCGCATCGCGGTGATGGATGCCGGCTGGATCCAGCAGGTCGGCAAGCCGGACGAGGTCTACGAGCAGCCGGCCAACCGCTTCGTCGCCGAGTTCATCGGTTCGGTCAACCTGTTCGACGGGGTGATCGACGAGGACCTTCCCGAGTACGTGACCGTGCGCTCGCCGCTGTTCCCGGCGCCGATCTACATCGCCCATGGCATCACCGGCTATGAAGGGCAGCCGGTCGCGTTCGCGCTGCGCCCGGAGAAGGTGATGATCGGCAAGGATGAGCCGGAAGGGCACACCAACAAGGCGCAGGGCGTGATCGAGGACATTGCCTACTTCGGCAGCCATTCGGTCTACCACGTGCGCCTGCCCAGCGGTGCCAAGGTACTGGCCAACTTCGCCAACTCGCAGCGCTGGGCCAGTGATGGCCTCACCTGGGGCGACGAGGTGTGGGTGCACTGGCGCGACAACGACGGCGTGGTGCTGACCTCATGAGCGTCGCCGGCCTGAAGCGCTGGCTGCCGGGGCTGCGTGCCACGGTGATCGGCATTCCGTATCTGTGGCTGCTGCTGTTCTTCGCAGTGCCGTTCCTGATCGTGCTGATGATCAGCTTCTCGCTCAGCCGGGTCGGCTCGCCGCCGTACACCTGGCTGCTGCAGTATGCGGACGGCGGCTTCTCGCTGAAGCTGAACCTGGAAAACTACCTGGCGCTGTTCCGCGACTCGATCTATGCGCAGGCGTTCCTGAGCTCGATCAAGATCGCGGCGATCTCTACTTTCCTGACCCTGCTGATCGGCTACCCGATGGCCTATGCCATCGCCCGCCTGTCGCCCGCCGCACGCAACGTGGCAATGATGCTGGTGGTGCTGCCGTCGTGGACCTCGTTCCTGATCCGCGTGTATGCATGGAAGGCGATCCTGGACCGCAACGGCCTGCTCGACCAGTTCCTGCAGTTCACCGGCCTGCAGACGCTGATGACGTCGATGGGCCTGCCGAAACTGCAGCTGATCGACACCCCGACCGCCGCCTATATCGGCATCGTCTACTGCTATCTGCCGTTCATGGTGCTGCCGCTGTACGCCAATCTGGTCAAGCATGACCACCGCCTGCTGGAAGCCGCCTACGACCTTGGTGCCAAGCCGTGGCAGGCGTTCCTGCGCATCACCCTGCCGTTGTCCAAGGCGGGCATCATCGCCGGCTGCATGCTGGTGATGATTCCGGCCATTGGTGAATTCGTGATCCCGGAAATGCTGGGTGGCTCGGAGACGCTGATGGTGGGCCGCCAGCTGTGGAACGAGTTCTTCAACAACCGCAACTGGCCGGGCGCCTCGGCGATGGCGGTGGCGATGATCCTGTTGCTGCTGGTGCCGATCCTGCTGTTCAACCGTTCCCAGCAGCGCCTGCTGGAAGGGAAGCAGGCATGAGCCCGCGTAGCGCAAAGGGCCTCGGGCTGGGCGTGCTGCTGCTCGGCTTCGCCTTCCTGTACCTGCCGATCCTGTTGTTGATGTTCTATTCGTTCAACAGCTCGCGGCTGGCGATGGTCTGGGCCGGGTTCTCCACCCGCGCCTACAGCGACCTGTTCGCCGACCGCGCGCTGATGGATGCGATGTGGACCAGCCTGGTGGTCGCGTTCTGGACCGCCTGTACCGCCACCGTGTTGGGCACGCTGGCGGCAATGGTGATGACGCGCTTCAAGCGCTTCCGTGGCAAGCCGCTGTTCGGCGCGCTGGTGACCGCGCCGCTGGTGATGCCGGATGTGATCCTGGGCTTCTCGCTGATGGCGCTGCTGGCCTCGATGGGCGCGATTCCCGGCTTCCCGGCGCGTGGCCTGACCACCATCTGGATCGCCCACGTCACCTTCACCCTGTGCTTCGTCACCGTGGTGGTGTCCTCGCGGCTGCAGGAAATGGACCTGTCGCTGGAAGAAGCCGCGATGGACCTGGGCGCGAGCCGGCTGACCGTGTTCGGGCGCATCACCCTGCCGATCATCGCGCCGGCGCTGGTGGCCGGTTGGCTGCTGGCGTTCACCCTGTCGCTGGATGACGTGGTGGTGGCCAGCTTCGTCGCCACGCCGGGCTCGACCACGCTGCCGATGAAGGTGTTCGCCTCGGTGCGCATGGGCATCAGCCCGAAGATCAACGCGTTGGCCACCCTGCTGGTGTCGGCGGTGTCGATCGCCGCGGTGATCGGCTGGTACATCAACGCGCGTGCCGAGAAACGGCGCCAGCGCGACCTGCAGCTGGCACGCCAGGACAACGGCTGAGCACACGGTTTGTCGACAGCGTCGGCAACACCCGGCTCACGGCCGGCGGCGCACAATGGGGGTCTTCCAGATGGAGATCCCCCATGACCGTCGAGATTGTCGACCCGGCCACCGGCCAGGTGACCTACCGCCATGAACTGATGGGTGCTGCCGACATCGAGCAGCGCCTGCAGGCTGCTGCCGATGCATTCCCCGGTTGGGCCGAGCGCTCGCTGCAGGAGCGGGGGGCGATCCTCAAGCAGATCGCTGGCCAACTGCGTGCGCGCCGCGACGATCTGCAGCAGGCGATGACCCACGAGATGGGCAAGCTCAAGGCAGAGGCGTTGGCCGAGGTCGACAAGTGCGCGGCGGCCTGCGAGTTCTACGCCGACCACGCCGCCGACTATCTCAAGCCGCAGCTGATCGACACCGAAGCCCAGCGCAGCTATGTGCGGTACGAGCCGATCGGCTGCGTGTTCGCGGTGATGCCGTGGAATTTCCCGATCTGGCAGGTGTTCCGTTTCCTCGCCCCGGCGTTCATGGCAGGCAACGTGGCCCTGCTCAAACACGCCAGCAACGTGCCGCAGTGCGCCGACCTGATCCTGGCGGTATGCCGTGACGGTGGCCTGCCTGACGGCGTGTTCGATGTACTGCACATCGACAACGACCAGGCGGCCGAGGTGCTGCGCGACGCACGGGTGAAGGCGGTGACGCTGACCGGCAGCGAGCGGGCAGGGCGCTCGATCGCGTCCAACGCGGGCAGCCAGCTGAAGAAGTCGGTGATGGAGCTGGGTGGCAGCGATGCCTTCGTGGTGCTCGACGATGCCGACCTCGACAAGACCGTGGCGGCGGCGGTGAAGTCGCGCTTCGATAACAGCGGGCAGACCTGCATCGCGGCCAAGCGCTTCATCGTGGTCGAGGCGGTGGCCGATGAGTTCACCCGGCGCTTCGTGGAAGCCGCGGGCGAGCGCCAGTACGGTGATCCGGACGAGCGCGGTACCACGCTGGCGCCGATGGCGCGCGCGGACCTGCGCGACGAACTGCACAAGCAGGTGAGGGCCAGCGTGGCCAAGGGCGCGCGGGTACTGCTGGGTGGTGAGCCGATTGCGGGTACACATGCCGGCTATCCGGCCACCGTGCTCGATCAGGTCGGCCCGGGCATGCCGGCCTACGACGAGGAGCTGTTCGGGCCGGTGGCTGCGGTGATCCGTGTCGCTGACGAGGCCGAGGCACTGCGCGTGGCCAACGACACCCGCTTCGGCCTGGGCGGCAGCGTGTGGACGCGCGATCCGGTGCGCGGCGAACGTTTCGCGCAGCGCATGGAATGCGGTGCCGCGTTCGTCAACGCCATCGTCAAGAGCGACGCGCGGCTTCCGTTCGGCGGCAGCAAACAGTCCGGTTTCGGCCGGGAGCTGGCCGACCACGGCATCCATGAGTTCATGAACATCAAGACCGTCTACGTGGCTTGATGCCGAACGGTAGTGCCGGCCGCTGGCCGGCATTGCCTGGTTGCCGGCCAGCGGCCGGCACTACCAGAAGCGGGCCATGCGCCACGACCAACGGTCGTGGCCTACCGGTCCGGTGGGTATCGACCGTTGGTCGATACCCCTCACAACCACTTCGCGCGCTTGAACAACCGGTACAAGCCCACGCACACACCGCCCACGCCCACGATCATCAGCGGGTACGACCACGGCTCGCTCAGCTCAGGCATGTGGCTGAAGTTCATGCCGTACCAGCTGGTGATCAGTGTCGGCGCCGCCAGCAGCGCGGCCCATGCACCCAGCCGCTTGACCGTCTCGCCCTGCGCCAGCGTCACCAGCGACAGGTTCACGCTCAGCGCGGTGCCCAGCATCTCACGCAGGGTGTCGATCACATCGCTGATGCGTACTGCGTGGTCGTGGACGTCGCGGATGTACAGCTTCACTTCGTCGGGGATCAGCTCGCCCTGGTAGCGGCGCAGCTGCGCCAGCACATCCTGCAGCGGCGCCACCGCCATCCGCATCTTGTTCAGCTCGCGCTTGAGCTCGTACAGCCGCACCACCGTGCTGCGCTTGTAGGTGTCGGCGAAGATGTCCTTCTCCAGCAGCTCCAGGGTGTCGCGGAAGCGGTGCACGATGGGCAGGTAGTTGTCGACCACGAAGTCGGTCACCGCGTACAGGCAGTACGACGGGCCCATCTTCAGCAGCTGCGGCTCGCGTTCCACCCGCGCACGCACCGGGGCATAGGACAGCGAAGCGCCATGGCGTACCGTCACCAGGAAGCGCGGGCCGAGGAAGGCATGGGTTTCGCCGTACTGGATGCGCTCGTCCACCATCTGCGCGGTGGTCACCACCACGAACATGGAATTGCCGTAGGTCTCGACCTTGGGCCGCTGGTGCGCGTTGCGCGCATCCTCGATGGCCAGGTCGTGCAGGCAGAACTCTTCCTGCAGTTTCAACAGCACATCATCATTGGGGTCGTACAGGCCGACCCAGACGAAGCCGTTGCCACTGGCAATGACATCGCTGATGGCGTCCAGGGTGATGTCGTGGCGTTTGCCCTCGTCATCGTAGTGGACGCAGTTGATGACGCAGGCGGGGTTGGCCGAGGCGGGCGCGGCAGCAGAGGCGGGCAATGACATGCCCGCCATCGTGCGTCAGGGCTGTGTTTTGGACAAGTGAGGAGTACGCCCCAGCACCCATGCCAGCGCGACGTGGACGGGCAGCAGCAGCACGATCCACTGCACGTTGTACTGGGCCTGCAGGCTCAGCCAGTGCAGTACCAGCGCGGCCACCGCCTGTACCGCCAGCAGCCACAACACGATCCTGAACATGCGGCCCGGCACGCGACGGCGCAGCAGGGCGATTGCACCCGGCAACAGCAGCACGGCCAGCGGCGAAAGCAACAGCAGGTTGCGATTGGCCCACGCGGCGTAGTGGATGCTGAAGCCCCACAGGAACACCAGCACGCCACCAAACAGGGCGCACAGCAGCCAGAACGGCAGGGCCAGCCCGGCCAGCAGGCGCGGGCGGTTGCGCAGCGCCAGCACGCCGCCGGCCACGATCAGCCCGAGCAGCAGCCATGGCCACCAGCGGCGCGCGAATTCCTTCGGCTCCGCATCGATACGGTGCGGCAGCAGTTCCTGTTCGGACTGCACCAGCGGACGGCCATCGCTGTTGCGTGCCTGGCGCAGCGCATCGGCCAGGCGCATCGGCACGAAGGCTTCCTGCCAGCGCGACAGCGGCTGGTCGGCGAACGGCCCAAGGCCGACATCGAAGCCCAGCCACATCCACGGTGCCGGCGACGCCAGGCGGACCGATTCACTGCGGTAGGTGTTGCCGCGCGAGCGCCCCGACAGCTGCGACTGCAGGCCGCCACCCAATGCCTTGTCCACCGTGTCGCGCACCATCGTGGCGCAGTTGGCGGTGTAGTAATCGTAGTGGTAGCGCGCGTTTTCCGGCTTGGCCCGCTCGGCCAGGTCGGCGGCCAGCGCACGCGCCTGGTCCGGGCGCAGGTCCAGCCACTGCACGCTGGCGCCACGGCCGGTCTCGTCGTAGTAGGACAGGTCCTGCTGCAACGGCAGCGCCACCAGGTAATACATCATGTCGCCGCGTGCGAAGCGGCTGATGAAATCGTCCTCGGACGGATCGAAGTAGCCGAAGTTGTACGAGGTTGCCTCGCCGCTGACCGGATCGACCACGACGATGGCGTCGTGGCCGAAGCGTTCGAAGAACACGGTGCCCGGCTGCATGGTCACCACGCCGATGCGCGGGGCAGGGGCTTCAGCGTTGGTCGCGGGTACGGCAGGTGTGGCTGCGACCGGCTGCGCGAAGGCGGCCAGCGGCAGGGCCATGGCCAGCACGCACAGTGCCAGCCACACCATGAGGATCAGGCCGTGGCGCTTCAAGCGTCGTCCTGCGCGTCTGGCGGCAGCACGGTCACGTGGAAGGCCTGTACCCGGCGCGCATCGGCGCGGGCCACGCGGAACATGAAGCGATCCAGCGCCAGCTCGTCACCGACTTCCGGCAGATGGCCCACGGCCTCGGTGACCAGGCCGCCGATGGTGTCGTAGTCCTCGTCGGAGAACGTCGCGCCGAAGCGCTCGTTGAAGTCGCCGATCGGGGTCAGCGCGTCGACCACGTACTGGCCGTCGGACTGGATGGCGATCTGCGCGGACGGATCCTCGGCCTCGTCATGTTCGTCGTCGATCTCGCCGACGATCTGTTCCAGCACGTCCTCGATGGTGACCAGGCCGGCGACACCGCCGTACTCGTCCACCACGATGGCCATGTGGTTGCGCGACAGGCGGAATTCCTTCAGCAGCACGTTGAGCTTCTTCGCTTCCGGGATCAGCACCGCCGGGCGCAGCAGCTCGCGCACGTTTGCCGGGCCGTTGTCGGCAACCACGCCGCGCAGCAGGTCCTTTGCCAACAGGATGCCAAGGATGTCGTCCTTGTTCTCGCCGTGCACCGGGAAGCGCGAATGGCCGGATTCGACCACCTGCTTCATCAGTTCCAGGAAGGGCGCTTCAACCGGCAGCGAGACCATCTGCGAGCGCGAAATCATCACGTCGCCCACGGTCAGCTCGGCCACCGAAATGGCGCCTTCCATCATCTTCAGGGTATCGGCGGCGATCAGACCCTCTTCCTGCGCGGTGTGCAGGACAGCGACCAGCTCGTCGCGGGTATGGGGTTCGCCGGAGAAGGCGGAGGTCAGGCGTTCAAGCCAGCCGCGCTTCTTTTCACTGTGCTCCGCAGGGGAGCTACTACTGTCGTCTTCTGACATCTCTGGAAAAAAGGCACCCGGCAGGCCGGGCGTTGACCCAAGTCTAGCAGGATGTGACGGCCTGTCAGTGACTGCCGGTGGCCGGGGTTGGGGCGGCCGGGGCCGGCTCCTCCTCGGGCAGGTCCAGGCTGTAGGTGCAGCCGGCCAGGGTCTTGCCGGGGTGGGAGGCCACGGTGGAGACGCTGAGGATGATCGACTCGATCTGGGCCTCGCCGGTCTTCGGGTCGGTCACGTCGCGGCTGACCAGTTCGCGGCCGGCCATGAACTTGCCGTCCTGGTCGTAACCGGTCTCCAATTCCAGCCGTTTGGCCAGCGGGCGTGGGTCGGCCTGGTCGAGCACCGCCATGATGCTGGCGCCGGCCACCGCCACCCGCTCGGTCTGTTGGCCGAAGACGGTGATCGGGCCGGCCAGCCGGAACTCGCTCATGAACTGGTTGCCCTGCGGCAGCGGCTGCAGGCCCTGGGCCACGGCCTTCAGCGGATCGGCCAGCAGCGGCGCCAGCGCGGCCTGCTCGGCCACGCCCTGGCGGCATTCGATCAGGGCCGGCAGGTCCAGGCTGGTGGCGAAGGCGGCGGGAGCGGCGAGGGCACAGAGCAGGGGCAGGCAGCAGCGCAGTGACATGGTCGGTTTCCGCAGGCGAAGGGCCGCCATCATAGCCCCGGCGAGCGCCGGAACAGCCCGGTGAGAAGGCGCAGGAAACCGGTCATCGCCCGCCGCACGACCATCAGTGAGAGGGTCAGCACGACCGCAAGCATGGCGACCTGCATCGATTGCCCCGCGATGCGCGCCACCGCCGGCCACAGGCCCGGGCTGGTCAGCCAGGGCATCAGTTCCGCTGCGGCGGTCCTGCCCACTTTCATGTAGATCACAGCCAGCACGAACAGCACCAGCAGCGAGGTACGGCTGGCGTGGAAGAACGGGAGTGCGTTCACGGAGCGGCCCAGGCGGCGGTGCACGATCATCCGCCACAGGAGCGGAAGGGTCAGTGCACCCACCAGCGTCAGCACCATCGACGTTTCAAGCAGACCGGGGAGATGGGCCGGTTCCAACCGTCCGCTGAGGTGCGGGCCGATCATGCCGATCGCCAGCCCGGTCAGCAGGCACACGGGCGAGAGCAGGGCCAGGCTGCGCAGCAGCCAGTGCCTGCCGCTGGGTTCGTGGGCGCTGATGCGGCGCACGGTATAGGCACCCAGCACCAGCAGCATGGCGAACAAGGTGGCGCCGATCACAAACATCATTGAGCCGTTTCCCGAGGTCATCCTTGTTCCTCTCGTGTTCCTGGCGACGGGCGGTGGCCCGCTCAGCGCTCGCCCGCGTATGGATCGTCGATGCCCAGCTCGGCCAGGATCTCCCGCTCCAGCTGCTCCATCGCCTCGGCTTCCTTGTCGTCCTCGTGGTCCCAGCCGAGCAGGTGCAGCACGCCGTGCACGGTCAGATGCGCGTAATGGGCATTGAGTGCCTTGCCCTGTTCGTCGGCCTCCCGTGCCACGACCGGAGCACAGATCACCAGGTCACCCAGCAGCGGGAACTTGACGCCCTTGGGCAGGCCTTCGGGCACTTCGGCCGGGAAGCTGAGCACGTTGGTGGCGTAATCCTTGCCGCGGTAATGGCGGTTCAACGACTGTCCTTCCTTGGCATCGACCACGCGGATGGCCAGATCGGCCTCGCGGATGCGGCCCTTCAACGCGGCGGCCACCCACTTGCGGAAGCTCACTGCCGCCGGCAGGCCGGCGCGCGGCAGGGCATAGCTGACGGCGACGTCCAATCGCACGGGACCACGGGTCATGGAGTTGCTCCAGGTTGGATCTGATGCAGGTCGCGGCGGTCGTACGCGCTCACGATGCGCGCGACCAGCGGGTGGCGGACCACGTCACGGGATTCGAAGAAGGTGAAGCTGACGCCCTCGACCTCACGCAGCACGTCGATGGCGTCGCGCAGGCCGGACTTCACGTGCTTGGGCAGGTCGGTCTGGGTCAGGTCACCGGTGACCACCGCAGTGGAGCCGTAGCCCAGGCGGGTCAGGAACATCTTCATCTGCTCGATGGTGGTGTTCTGTGCTTCGTCCAGGATCACGAACGCATCGTTGAGCGTGCGGCCGCGCATGTAGGCCAGCGGCGCGATCTCGATGACGTTCTTCTCCAGCAGCTTGACCACCTTTTCCACGCCCATCATCTCGTACAGGGCGTCGTACAGCGGTCGCAGGTAGGGATCGACCTTCTGGCTCAGGTCGCCGGGCAGGAAGCCCAGCTTCTCGCCGGCCTCCACCGCCGGGCGCACCAGGATCAGGCGCTGCACCCGCGATTCGTTCAGGGCTTCGACCGCGCTGGCTACGGCCAGGAAGGTCTTGCCGGTACCGGCCGGGCCGATGCCGAAGTTGATGTCGTGGGTGGCGATCTGGTGCAGGTAGCGGCCCTGGTTGGCGCCGCGGCCGCGCACCGTGCCGCGCTTGACCTTGATCGCCACGTCCTGTGCTTCGTAGGAGCGCTCGGCGATCTGTTCGACATTGGCCTGCGCCAGGCGCAGGTGGATGGCGTGGTTGTCGAAGGTCGTTTCGCCGGCTTCGGCGTACAGCGCTTCAACCAGCTTCTGCGCCTCGACGATGGCTTCGTTGGGGCCGCTGATGCGGAACACGAAGCCACGATTTGCGATCTCCACGCCGAGCTTCAGCTCGATCTGGCGCAGGTGCCCGTCGAAGGGGCCGCACAGGTTGGCCAGTCGCTCGTTGTCTTCCGGCGACAGGGTGAAGTCTCGATGATCGATGCTTTTCATTGCTTGGGGTGGGGCGGACGCCTTCCACCGCAGTGTATTCAGGGAGGACAAGGGTAGCGCGCGTGCGGGGCACACGGCCAGCAGACGGTCGATACAGCGTTTTCCACACCCGGTGTGGACGGGGCACGCGGAAACCTGTGGATAGACCTTCGCAATGCTTGTGCCACAAGGCCCATGAGGTCCTGGTGAAAAAAGCGTCATGGTCGCCGGTCGCTACGGCAGCACTGCCACGGGTGGCCTGCGCGGGGGGCATTCATCGTGATGGCAGTGCAGGTTTCGTTGCCGGGCGAGCAACAGCGCCGGGTCCTGCCGGATTTCCACAACGGTTGTGGAATGATGCCGAATCAACCTGTGGATAGGTGGTGCGGAGCCTTGCAGCAAAAGGCTTGCCCAGGCGTGGTGAAAAAACCGTCAGGGCTGATTGGAATCATTGAGGGTGCACGGGGCACATGGCACCGTGTCGCCGTCGCAGGAGGGGATGGCATGGGCATCGGCAACGGGATGCGTGGAATCGGACTGGCGGGCATCGGCCTGCTGGTGGGGTGTGGGCAGTCAACGCCGACTGCGCTGGGCACGCTGGAGTGGGACCGGATCACGGTGCCGGCACCGGCGGCCGAAGTGATCGCCACGGTGGAGGTGCGCGAGGGCCAGCAGGTCAAGGCCGGGACCGTGCTGATGCAGCTGGACCCGGCGCGGGGAGGCGCGCAGTTCGCCGCAGCGCAGGCTGATACGGCGCGTGCGCAGGCGCAGCTGGAAGAACTGCAGATCGGCCCACGCCAGGAGCAGATCGCTCAGGCCCAGGCACAACTGGCCGCGTTGCGCGCACAGGCTGCCGAAGCAAGTGCCTATTACCGACGGGTCCAGCCGTTGGCACAGCAGCGCTTGATTGCCGCCGCTGAACTGGATCGAGCACGCGCCGCCGCCGGCAATGCCGAAGCCAGCGTGCGTGCTGCCGAGCAGGCCTGGCTGGAGCGGGTGCACGGCAGCCGTGTGCAGGATATCGCCCAGGGCCAGGCGGCTGCCGATGCCGCACGGGCACAGCAGGTGGTACAGAGCGTGAACCTGCAGAAGCTGCAGTTGCGTGCACCGCGCGACGGGGTAGTCGATGCATTGCCCTACCGGCAGGGTGACCAGGCACCGATCGGTGCGCCGCTGGCAGTGATGCTGGTCGGCGAGCGCCCCTATGCGCGCGTCTACCTGCCGCAACCGCTGCGTCTGCAGGTGAAGGTCGGGCAGGCCGCGCAGATACAGCTGGAAGGCGGCAACACCGTGCTGAAGGGGCATGTACGTGCGATCCGTAGCGAACCATCGTTCACGCCGTACTACGCACTGACCGGCGATGACGTCGAACGGCTGAGCTATCTGGCCGAGATTGAAGTGGACGCGGCCGCCGACATGCAGAAGCTTCCGGCCGGGCTGCCGGTACAGGTGCGCTTCTGAATACCGGCGAGGACATCGCGGTCCACGCACGCGGGCTGACGCGCCGCTTCGGCGATCTTCTGGCCGTGGACAACGTCGACCTGACCGTACCGCGCGGACAGGTATACGGTTTTCTGGGCCCGAACGGGTCTGGCAAGTCGACCACCATCCGCATGCTGTGCGGCCTGCTGGAACCCAGCTCAGGGCAGATCGAGGTGCTGGGGTTGGCGGTTCCCGAGCAGGCCGAAGCGCTGCGCCGACGCATCGGCTACATGACCCAGCGCTTCTCGTTGTACGAAGATCTGTCGGTGCGCGAGAACCTGGAGTTCCTCGCCGCCATCCAGGACCTGCCGCGCGCACAGGCCCGGCAGCGGGTCGACGAACTGCTGCAGCAATACCGGCTGCAGGACCGCCAGCCACAACTGGCTGGCACGCTCAGTGGTGGCCAGAAGCAGCGCCTGGCCCTGGCCGGTGCCGTGGTGCATTCGCCCGAACTGCTGTTCCTGGACGAGCCGACCAGTGCGGTCGATCCGGAATCGCGCCGCGATTTCTGGGAAGCCCTGTTCGAGCTGGCCGATGCCGGTACGACGGTGCTGGTGTCGACCCACTACATGGACGAGGCCGAGCGTTGCCACCGGCTGGCGATCCTTGATCGAGGCGCGCTGGTCGCCGACGGCACGCCGGCCGAACTGTGTGCACGGCTGGACGGCCGCACGCTGCAGGTCACCTCGACGCAGCCGCGCCAGGCCAGCCGTGCATTGTCTGAGCTGCCCGGCGTGCTGAGCGTGGCGCAGATCGGCACCCAGCTGCGAGTATTGTGCAGCGAGGATGTCGCGGACGCCGCCGCATTGCGGCGCGCGCTGGCCAGCGCCGATCCGCAGGCCCGCATCGAGGCGGTGGCACCGAACCTGGAAGACGTGTTCGTGGCGGCCACCCGCGGCCGTGGCCGGGAGCCGGCGGCATGAACCTGCGCCGCCTGTGGGCGATCATGCTCAAGGAGCTGCGGCAGCTGCGCCGCGACCGCATCACGCTGGCGATGATCGTCGGCATTCCGGTGATGCAGCTGCTGCTGTTCGGCTATGCGATCAATCTCAACCTGCGCCATCTCAACGCCGGTGTCGCCGACCAGGCCAACAGCGCGGCGTCACGCGCGCTTGTGCAGGACATGGTCGCCACCGGCGTGATCACGCCGCGCAGCGAGGCGTACACGCCCGATCAACTGATGCAGGCGCTGCGCCGTGGCGAAATCAGTGTCGGCATCGTGGTGCCGGCCGACTTCGAGCGGCGCCGTTTCGATGGCCGTGAGGCAGTGCAGGTACTCGTCGATGGCAGCGACACCGTTGTACAGAGCGCAGCGATCCAGCTGGCACAGGTGCCGCTGGATACGCGCCCGGCCAGCAACACGCGGCCGCTGCGCGAAGGCAGCATCGCTGGTGGTCCGATCAGCGTGACCAGTTTCTACAACCCGCAGCGGCGTTCGGCGGTGAACATCGTGCCGGGCCTGATCGGGGTGATCCTGACCATGACCCTGGTGATGTTCACGGCCGTAGCGGTGGTGCGTGAACGCGAGCGCGGCAACATGGAACTGCTGATCGCCACACCGGTGTCGCGCAGCGAACTGATGGTCGGCAAGGTGCTGCCCTATGCGGCCATCGGTCTGCTGCAGACCACGCTGGTATTGGTGCTGGGCACCTGGCTGTTCCAGGTGCCGATCCGCGGCAGCCTGCTGGACATCTATCTGGCCGCGGTGCTGCTGGTGCTGGCCAACCTGGCGCTGGGCCTGCTGATCTCAACGCGTGCGCGCTCGCAGTTCCAGGCGATGCAGATGACGCTGTTCCTGTTCCTGCCGTCGATCCTGTTGTCGGGCTTCATGTTCCCGTTCGCCGGCATGCCACGGCCGGTGCAGTGGCTGGCCGAGGTGTTGCCGCTGACCCACTTCCTGCGACTGGTGCGCGGCATCATGTTGCGTGGCGCCTCGCTGTGGGAGCTGTGGCACGATGCGCTGGCGCTGCTGGCCTTCATCGTGGTGATGATGACGCTGGCGATCCTGCGTTTCCGCAAGCGATTGGATTGAGGCATGCCATCCGGTAGTGGCGGGCGGGGGGCCGGCATCAACTCCGGTGGGTGCCGACCGTTGGTCGGCACACCCTAGCCTTATTCCGCCACCACGCGCGCGCGCAGCGAATTGGTCAGCGCTTCGGTGATCACCACGTCCACGAACTGGCCGATCAATCGTGCCGGCGCCGGGAAATTCACCGAACGCATGTTCTCGGTCTTGCCGGTCAGCTCGTTCGGGTTCTTGCGCGAAGGGCCTTCCACCAGCACGGTCTGCACGGTACCGACCATCTTCTCGGAGATGCCGGCGGCATGCGCATTGATGCGTTCCTGCAGGCGCGACAGGCGCGCGTGCTTCTCGGCATCGCTGATCGTGTCCTCCAGATCCGCGGCCGGTGTACCCGGGCGACGCGAATAGATGAAGGAGAAGCTGTGGTCGAAGCCGATGTCCTCGATCAGCTTCATGGTCTTCTCGAAATCGGCATCGGTCTCGCCGGGGAAGCCGACGATGAAGTCCGAGCTGATCGAGATGTCCGGGCGCACCGCGCGCAGCTTGCGGATCTTCGACTTGAATTCCAGTGCGGTGTAGCCGCGCTTCATCGCCGACAGTACGCGGTCGCTGCCGGCCTGCACCGGCAGGTGCAGGAAGTTGGCCAGCTGCGGCACGTCGCGGAACGCATCGATCAGCGAATCGCTGAACTCCAGCGGGTGCGAGGTGGTGAAGCGGATGCGGCCGACGCCGTCGATCTCGGCGATGGTGCGGATCAGCAGGCCGAGGTCGGCGAACTCGCCGTCCCCATAGGGCCCACGGTAGGCGTTGACGTTCTGGCCGAGCAGGTTGATCTCACGCACGCCCTGTGCAGCCAGCTGCGCCACCTCCACCACCACGTCCTCGAACGGGCGGCTGACTTCGGTACCGCGGGTGTAGGGCACCACGCAGAACGAGCAGTACTTGGAACAGCCTTCCATGATCGAGACGAAGGCCGAAGCGCCTTCGGCGCGCGGTTCCGGCAGGCGGTCGAACTTCTCGATCTCGGGGAAGCTGATGTCCACCTGCGGGCGCTTCTGCTCGCGCCGTGCACGGATCAATTCCGGCAGGCGGTGCAGGGTCTGCGGGCCGAACACCAGGTCGACGAACGGCGCGCGCTTGATGATTGCCTCGCCTTCCTGCGAAGCGACGCAGCCGCCCACGCCGATGATGACTTCACGGCCCTTGTTCTTCAGGCCCTTCCACACGCCCAGCTGGCTGAATACCTTCTCCTGCGCCTTCTCGCGGATGGAGCAGGTGTTGACCAGGATGACGTCGGCATCGTCCGGGCTGTCGGTCAGTTCCAGGCCATCGCTGGCGGCAAGCACGTCGGCCATCTTGGCCGAGTCGTACTCGTTCATCTGGCAACCGTGGGTCTTGATGTACAGCTTGCCCTTGACCTGGTCGGGCTTGCGCGGACCAGCGGGCAGGGCAACGAGCGGGGTACCGCCCGGCGTGGCGGGCGGAAAGACGTCTGGCGTCCCGGTCATGGCGCTTAATCCATTCGGGTGGCGGGAAAGCGGGCAATTCTACCCGCATCCCAGCGCGTGCGCCGGCCCAGTAGAGCCAGGCCATGCCTGGCTGCTTTCCGTCCCGCAGGCACGCCGGGCGGGTCATCCACGCATGGCGTGGATCTACTGGAATTCAGGGTCCGCCCCCCGGTAGCGCCCGGCCGCGCCCGTCGGCACGCCTCAGGCCGCTGCCAGCTCCGCATCGATCTGCCGCGAACGGTCGAAAGCGGTCATCGCACTCATCCGTGCAATGTAATCAGCCGTGGCCGGCGCCGGCTGCACCAGGCCGAAGGCGGTGGTCCAGGCCAGCGCATTGCCCCACAGCACGTCGGCGGCGCTCATCGTCTCGCCGAGCAGGTACGGCCCCTGTGCCAGCTGGGCTTCGATCACCTGCAGCACCGTCTCCGCGTCGTTGTAGGGCGACATCAGGCGCGGCGGCGGCTCGCGGTGCATTGCCTTGTCGATCATCGCCGGCTCGAAACAGGCGCCGTAGAAGGCCATCCAGCGCAGGTAGGGGCCGCGCAGGGCGTCGCCGATCGGCGGGGCCAGCCCGGCTTCCGGGTACAGGTCGGCCAGGTACAGGTAAATCGCCACCTGCTCGGTCACCAGTGCGCCGTTGTGGACGATGGCCGGCACCTTACCCATCGGGTTGATGGCCAGGTAGGCCGGGGCCAGGTTGGCGCCGGCCTTCAGGTCCAGCACCTGCATGCGGTAGTCGGCACCCAGCGCTTCGAGCAGGGCCACGGCGCCGCTCGAGCGTGAACGGGCGGCGTGGTACAGGGTGATCTGGCGGGATGTCATGGCATTGCTCCTTGCGGTGGGTGGTGAACTGGAGCTCATCCTGGGGCACTATTGCGGACGACTTCTGTCCTCGATCCTTCATGCGCCATACCGCCCATCGACTGTTGCGCCTGATCGCCCTGCTGCAGGCCCGCCGCCAGTGGTCCGGGGCCGAACTGGCCGAGCGCATGGGTGTGGACCGGCGCAGCATCCGCCGTGACATCGAGCGCCTGCGCGAGCTGGGTTACCCGGTACAGGCCTCGGCCGGCGTTGGTGGCGGCTACCAGCTGGGGTCCGGCGCGCCGGTGTTGCCGATGCTGCTGGACGAGGAGGAGGCGACCACCCTGGCCATCGCGCTGCGCGCGGCCTCGGCCACCGTCGCCGGCATTGACGACACCGCGCGTGGCCTGCTGTCCAAGCTCGATCCGCTGGTGCCGACCCGTCGCCGCCAGCAGGCCGGCGAGGTGCATGCAGCGACGGCCACCCTGTCCGATCTTCCGTCCACCGATGCGCGCGTGCTCGGGCGGCTGGCCCAGTACTGCCGGCAGGCGTCACGGCTGGCCTTCGAATACCGCAGCGCACAGGAGGCCGTCACCCAGCGCGAGGTCGAGGCCCAGCACCTGGTCAACTACGGGCGGCGCTGGTACCTGCTGGCCTGGGATCTGGGCCGGCAGGACTGGCGCACCCTGCGCGTGGACCGGATGGGCGCGGTGCGTGAGTGCTCCGAGCCGGGCATGCACCGGCGCACCCCGGCGCCGCCGGATGTGATGGTGCGGCAGGCGGTCAGCCAGGCCCCGTTCGCGCTGCAGGCCATCGTCCGTCTGGCCGGCAGTCGCGCCGAGCTGGAAGGCCGCATTCCGCCCTGGTGCGGGGTGCTGGAGGCGGATGGCGCCGAGCACTGCCTGCTGCGCATGGGGGCCGAGAGCCGGGGCATGATGCTGGCGCAGATCCTCAGCCTGGACCGCGTGCCGGTGGCGCTGTGGACCACGCCGCCGGGCCTGCGCGACGAACTGGCCCAGCGCCTGGCCGGGCTGGGCCAGGTGCTGGCTGTGCCGCCGGTCACAGGCTGAGCCACATCGCTTGGCAAGCCCCGGCGAAGCTGGGACACTCGCCGCCATGAAGGGGATACTGGGGACAACGGCGATCATCATCGCTGCGCTGACCGCTGCGCCGGCCAGCGCCGGAACCCTGTACAAGTGCCAGGGCCCTGACGGCGTCACCAGTTATGTGAGCAAGCGGGTGGCGGGTGCGCGCTGCAGCACCATCAGCTACAGCCG
Source organism: Stenotrophomonas sp. FR024 (assembly GCF_047500745.2). NCBI lineage: Bacteria > Pseudomonadati > Pseudomonadota > Gammaproteobacteria > Lysobacterales > Lysobacteraceae > Stenotrophomonas > Stenotrophomonas sp. FR024. The sequence goes on along the minus strand of NZ_JAXAXM020000002.1, from coordinate 158,881 downwards.
CGACACCCGTCCGGCGCCGCGCCCCGTGGTGGCCGCGCCAAGGCCGACGCCGACCGCGGTGGCCAGCATCGAACGCAATCCGGTGGCCGTTGCCGCCAGCGCCGCAACGCCGGCAGCGGCCGCGCCGACACCTGCATCCGCGCCCGCAGCTGCTCCAGCACAGCCGGTCGCCCCGCGCGCCGGACGCATGGTCAGCGGCCAGGTCTATTCCTTCATGAAGGACGGCGTGCGCCACTACACCAGTGCGCGCCCGACCCAGGTCGCCAATCTCGGCCCGGTGCGGACCATCCGCTACAGCTTCATGGAGCGCTGCTACGCGTGCGGGGTCAATCCACGCGTGGACTTCGGCACCGTGCGCCTGAACACCTCGGCCTTCCAGGCCGAGATCACCTCGGCCGCGCGCGAGTTCGGCGTGGAAGAGGCTGTGGTGCGCGCGATCATCCACGCCGAGTCGGCCTACAACCCGACCGCGCTCAGCCGCGCGGGTGCGCAGGGCCTGATGCAGCTGATGCCGCCGACCGCTGCCCGCTTCGGGGTCAGTGATTCCTACGATGCCGGGCAGAACATCCGTGGCGGCGTGCAGTATCTTGCGTGGTTGTTGAAGCGCTTCAATGGCGATCTGACCCTCGCCGCAGCTGGCTACAACGCTGGCGAAGGCGCGGTCGACCGTCATGGTGGCGTACCGCCCTACAGCGAAACCCAGTACTACGTGCGCCGGGTCGGGCAGCTGGCCGAGCGTTACCGCACCGCATTGACGCACCAGTAGTGCCGGCCGCTGGCCGGCAACCCCTGGGCAATGGCCGGTACCGACCGGCCGCTGGCCGGCAACCCCGCAATCAATGTTGTTGCAATGCGTTGTGTGGCGCGCGACGGTTCCGCTACACTCGACCGTGATTCAATGCGGCTCTGGCCCCCACCGGATCCGCTGGCAGCCTTAAAGCTACCTAATCAATATCGGAGTGCCGGATGGCCAACGATGGGGTACACGATCCAGTCAACACCGGACGTCGGCGTTTTCTTTCTGCCACCACAGCCGTGGTGGGCGCCGTCGGCGTCGGATTCACCGCAGTTCCTTTCATCAAATCCTGGAACCCCAGTGCCCGCGCCAAGCTTGCCGGCGCACCGGTGGTGGCCGACATCAGCGCCCTGCAGGAAGGCCAACGCCTGATCGTGGAATGGCGTGGCCAGCCGATCTGGATCGTCAAGCGGTCCAAGGCCATCCTCGATGCGCTGCACGGGCTGGACGGCCGTCTCAAGGACCCCGAGTCCGGCGAGAAGGATCAGCAGCCGGACTACGTGCTGAAGCAGAACCCCGAACTGCGCTCGATCAAGCCGGATATCTCCGTACTGGTCGGCCTGTGCACGCACTTGGGCTGCTCGCCGGAAATGGTCGCCGAGATCCGGCCTGAGCCCTACGACCCGCAGTGGAAGGGCGGTTACTTCTGCCCGTGCCACAAGTCGCGCTTCGACATGTCCGGCCGCGTCTTCAAGGACGTGCCGGCGCCGATCAACCTGAAGGTGCCCGCGCACCACTACCAGGACGACAACACCATCATCATCGGTGTCGATCCGCAGGGGGCTGCCTGATGGCCAATATCCTCAGCCGTACCGCCAGCGGCGTGGCCGACTGGGTCAATGCCCGGGCACCGGGCCTGATGCCGGTGTACCGCAAGCACGTCAGCGAGTACTACGCGCCGAAGAACTTCAACATCTGGTACTACTTCGGTTCGCTGGCGCTGCTGGTGCTGGTCAACCAGATCGTCACCGGCATCTTCCTGACGATGCACTACAAGACCAACGCCGCCGAGGCGTTCGGTTCCATCGAATACATCATGCGTGATGTGGAGTGGGGCTGGCTGATCCGCTACATGCACTCCACCGGGGCCTCGCTGTTCTTCATCGTGGTCTACCTGCACATGTTCCGCGGCCTGCTGTACGGCAGTTACCAGAAGCCGCGCGAGCTGGTGTGGATCCTGGGCATGCTGATCTACCTGGTGCTGATGGCCGAAGCGTTCATGGGCTACGTGCTGCCGTGGGGCCAGATGTCGTTCTGGGGCGCCAAGGTGATCATCTCGCTGTTCGGCGCCATACCGGTGATCGGCAACGGCCTGACCGAGTGGATCATGGGCGACTACCTGCCCAGTGACGCCACGCTCAACCGCTTCTTCGCGCTGCATGTCATCGCATTGCCGCTGGTGCTGTTGCTGCTGGTGGTGCTGCACCTGGGCGCGCTGCACGAAGTGGGGTCGAACAACCCAGACGGCGTGGAGATCAAGAAGGGGCCGAAGGGCAACCGCTGGTCGCCGAACGCCCCGGCTGACGGTATCCCGTTCCATCCCTATTACACGCTCAAGGATGGCGTCGGCGCCGGTTTCCTGCTGATCATCGCCGCCTTCATCATCTTCTTCGCGCCCGGTTTCGGCGGCCTGTTCCTGGAGCACGACAACTTCACCGAGGCCAACCGCCTGGTGACCCCGGAGCACATCAAGCCGGTCTGGTACTACACGCCGTACTACGCGATGTTGCGCGTGGTGCCGAACAAGCTGGGCGGCGTGCTGGTGATGTTCTCGGCCATCGCGATCCTGTTCCTGGTGCCGTGGCTGGACAAGGCGAAGGTGAAATCGGTGCGCTACCGCGGCTGGATCTCGAAGGTGATGCTGGGCGTACTGGCGGTGTGCTTCGTCTGGCTGGGCGTGATCGGTTCCGGCCCAGGCACCGACGTGCACGAGACCTACATCGGGCGGGTACTGACCTTCCTGTACTTCGCGTTCTTCATCACCATGCCGCTATGGACAAGGTTGGACAGGACCAAGCCGGTACCGGAGAGGGTGACCACCCATGACTGAACGCTGGATGGTCCGGCTGGCCCTGACGGCCGCCCTGATGCTGGGCAGTTTCCTGGCCTCCGCCGCCGAAGGCGGCACCAAGCTGCTGCAGGCCGGCAACGATCTCGGTGACCGCGCCTCGCTGCAGCGCGGCGCGCAGCTGTACATGAACTACTGCTCCGGCTGCCACGCGCTGAAGTACCTGCGCTATTCGCGGATGGCGCAGGACCTGGGCCTGACCGAAGAGGAGGTGATGAACAACCTCAACTTCACCGGCTCAGCGATCGGCGATCCGATCGCGGTGGCGATGCCCAAGGAGAATGCCGAGAAGTGGTTCGGCAAGATGCCGCCGGACCTCAGCCTGATCTCGCGCGTGCGGGGCAGTGACTGGGTCTACACCTATCTCAAGTCGTTCTACCTGGACAGCAGCCGGCCGCTGGGCTGGAACAACGCGCTGTTCGCCAACGCGTCCATGCCCAACCCGCTGTGGGAAATGCAGGGCCTGCAGCATGCCGTGCATGGCAAGCCGGAGGCGCCGGGCATGGACCCGCCGGTGACCGGCCTGCGCCTGGAAACGCCAGGCAACGTCGATGCCGGACAGTACGACCAGGCCGTGCGTGACATCACCAACTTCCTCGAATACGCCGGTGAACCGGCCGCGCTCAAGCGCCAGCAGCTGGGCGTGTGGGTGATCCTGTTCCTGGCCCTGCTGACCTTCCTGCTGTACCTGCTGAAGAAGGAATACTGGAAGGACGTTCACTGAATCTGCCGCCGACCATCGCACGGGCCTATTGGCTTTTGTGATGGTCGGTTGCACACTCGGGGAGGAGTCGATCGCTGGCACGGTGCCGGCGGCGCCGATGCGGCAGGCGGTCTCCTGTCGTGGGAGAGCCTTTGATGGCGGCGAGCGTACGCATGCGCAATACACTGACGCTGTTTTCCTCGAACGACGACGTACTGTGCCACCGTGTACGCCTGGTCCTGGCGGCCAAGGGTGTGACCTTCGACTTCGTTCCGGTCGATCCACAGAACCCGCCTGAAGACCTGATCGACCTCAATCCGTACCACTCGGTGCCGACCCTGGTCGAGCGCGAGCTGGTGCTGTACGCGGCGTCGGTGGTCAGCGAATACCTGGACGAGCGCTATCCGCATCCGCCACTGATGCCGGTTGATCCGCTGTCGCGTGCCCGCATCCGGTTGGCCATGCTGCGCATCGAGCACGACTGGGTGCCGCAGGTGCAGGCCATCCAGCTGGGCAACAAGACCCAGGCTGAGGCCGGCCGCAAGCGCCTGAAGGAACTGCTGACCGCCTCGCTGCCGCTGTTCAAGGCCAGCAAGTTCTTCCTCAACCCGGAAATGAGCCTGGCCGACTGCGCGATGGCGCCGATCATCTGGCGCCTGCAGTCGCTGGATGTGCCGCTGCCGAAGGACGGAAAGGCGATTGAAGACTACGGCAACCGCATCTTCCGCCATCCCGGTTTCGTCCGCAGCCTGACCGACCAGGAAAAGAAGCTGCGCGATCTGCCGGTCTGATCCGGGCCTGCGTTACCCGTCTGCACGCCGACCGGCGTGCAGGTGATCCGCCCCGGCGGGGCGCCGGGCGCGTACACTTCACGCATGACCGAAGACTTCTTCCACATGACCAGCCACCGCCCGTACCTGCTGCGGGCGCTGGTGGAATGGATCAACGACAACCAGCTGACCCCGCACATCCTGGTCGACGCCGGCGTCCCCGGCGTGCAGGTCCCGCCTTCGGCGGTCAAGGATGGCCGGGTTGTGCTCAACATCGCCGAACGCGCTGTCGTGCGGCTGATGATCGACAACGAGATGGTGAGCTTCTCGGCGCGCTTCTCCGGCACCAGCTACCCGGTGCAGGTGCCGATCAGCGCCGTGCTGGCCGTCTACGCCCGCGAGACCGGGCAGGGCATGGCGTTGCCGGACGACATTCCGGGCAGCGAAACCGCGCCGACCAGCGATGAGCTGCTGCATGACGAAGGCACGCCGCCGGACGATACGCCGCCGGCCAGTCCGCCGCCGAAGGGCCGCCCGAACCTGCGCGTGGTCAAGTAATCCTTCCGACGCCGCCCCGATGGGCGGCGTTTTCCTTTACAGGATTTACCGGTGGGTGCCGACCGTTGGTCGGCACTCAAAGCCCTTAGACATCCTCGGCATCCTCCGCATCCGGCCGGATCTGGCTGATCCGCGCCGCACCCGGTCCAGTGAACGAAATCAACTGGTCGCCGCGCAGCACCATGCGGCCCACGTGGCGATCGATGCCATCGTAGGAATACTCGAACTTGAACGTGCGCTCGAAACCGAGCCGGCCATCCTCGCCGCGCGACAGGCGCAGGCCGGTGGCATGTACCGCCTGGTCCAGCCATTGCACGTCGGCTGCGCGGCAGGCATTGCGTCCCAGCTCGACCGCGCGCTCGGCGGCCGAACGCGCAGCGTTCCAGAAGAAATAGATGATTCCGCCGGCAATCAGCAACAGCAGCAGGGTGGGCATGGCGTCAGCCGTCAGAGGTCGATTCCGCAAAGATGGCGGCGAACGAGCGCTGGATCAAGCGCTGGATTCACCGCCGCGGCTGCGGTTCGCCGGATACCGGTTGCGCGGGCACGATGACCGGTTGCGGTGTCGGGGCGGGCTGCATCGGCGTCGCAGTGGGCGAGGGCATCACCAGCGGTGATGTGGCGGTCAACTGCAGCAGCGCCGCCCAGTCCTGCCGGTTGAAGCTGCATTCGTCCTCGCGGCCCGGCGTGCAGCTGGGGTCGATGCCGGTGCTGTTGCGTTCGCGCGCGGGCGGCAGCTTGATCAGTCCGGTGCGGTCCAGAGGCAGCAACCGCATCGCCACGGTGTTCATCACGTTGCCGCCGACCAGGTACAGGGTCTGGTCGCCGCCAAGATTGGCCGCTACCACCACTTCGCAATGTGATTTCCAGTGGCCCACCGAGCCATTGCCCAGTGCCTGCACCAGCCCGCTGTAGCTGAGCGTGGTGCTGCGGTCGCGCAGGAAGCACAGCAGGTCGCCCGGTGCGGGCTTTGCGGTCGCGGGATCGACCAACCGGTACGGCACGCCCGAGGGGCCGGCCTGGTACGCGGCACGGATGTAGTCGATGTGGCGTGGCGAGGTGTTGAAGCCGGGAACGCCGGACTGCACCATCACCCAGGAAATGAACGCGGCCGACCAAGGGTTGTCGACCAGGAAGGCGCGGCAGTCGCTGTCGGTGTAGCGCGTGCCCAGCGGTGCCAGGCAGCTGCTGGCGCCGGCGATGCTGCCCATTGCGTTGAGCGTGCCGCTGTTGCGCCAGTAGCCGGCCACGCGCTGCCAGGCGATCAGGCCGTTGTCGGCCAAGTGATCGCTTTCGGCCTCGGTGACACTGAGGCTGGCGGCGCGGCCATCGCGATCAATGAAGGGCCGGAACCACAGCCGGTGCTCGTTGCAGGCGGTATTGCGGATGGCCACCGCCAACGGGCTCAGGCCGAAGCGGGGCGGCACATCGCAGGCTTCGGCGGCCGCTGCGGACAAGGGGGCTGCGGCCAGCAGCAGGCAGGCAGGCAAGAGCATCCGGCGCATGCGCGGCTCCTGTGGGGGATGACCGCAGCGTCGCAGCGCTGTCGTGAACGCCGGGTGTGAGAACCGGGTCAGGCCTCAGCCCGGCGGCGGGCCCAGCTTCAGCGACAGATCAATCGCCTGCACGTGCTTGGTCAGGCCGCCAATGGAAATGCAGTCCACGCCGTCCTCGGCGATCGAACGCAGGCCACCCAGTCCGACGCTGCCGGAGACTTCCAGCGGGATGCGGCCCGCCGTGATGCGCACCGCCTCGCGGCGCAGGTCGGGGCTGAAGTCATCCAGCAGGATGCGTTCGCAACCAGCCTCCAGCGCCTGGCGCAGCTGCGCAAGATCCTCGACCTCGACCACCAGCGGCAACCCAGGCCATTGCCGGCGTGCGGCAGCCACGGCTGCGGCCAGTGAACCGGCAGCGCGGATGTGGTTTTCCTTCAGCATCACCGTGTCGTACAGGCCGAAACGATGGTTCTCTCCACCGCCGCAGCGCACCGCGTACTTCTGTGCCAGGCGCAGGCCGGGCAGGGTCTTGCGGGTGTCGAGGATGCGCGTGCCGGTGCCGGCCACGGCCGCCACGTAGCGCGCGGTGGTCGTGGCGGTGCCGGACAGCGTCTGCAGGAAGTTCAGCGAAGTGCGCTCGGCGCTCACCAGGCTGCGGCTGCGCCCGTGCAGCAGCGCCAGTACGGTGCCGGCGGTGACCGTGTCGCCCTCGGAGACATGCCATTCGATGCGCACGTCCGGATCGAGTGCGCGGTGGGTGGCGTCGAACCAGGGGCGGCCGGCGATCACCCCGTCCTGCTTGCACAGCAGGTAGGCGCTGTCGGCCTGGTCGGGCAGCAGGGCGGCGGTGACGTCGCCGCTGCCCAGGTCCTCGGCCAGCGCACGCGCGACATCGGCGGCGACAACGGCCGCATCCGGCGTCGGCAGCGCGCTCATGCGGCCGGGAAGTCGGCGATCTGGGCGGTCGGGATGGCTTCCTCGGCCAGCAGCACCGGGATGCCGTCGTCAACGCGGAACACCTGCTTGCGGTCGCGGGTGACCAGCGCTTCGCGCAGCGGCTGCGCCAGCGGGTTGCCATCGGCCTTGTTCACCGCGCCGGCGGAAATGGCCTTGTTGAGGGCTTCCAGGCCCTTGCCATCCAGCAGGGACAGGGGCTGGCGGGTGTCCGGTGACACCAGCAGGTCGAGCAGCTTGCGATCCATGGTTCTTCGTCTTGCGTGGAAGATGGCTAGAATACGTCTTTAAGGCAGGTGACGGCCAATGACCCCCAACCCGATCGCGCCGCTTGTCGGCATCGTCATGGGTTCCCGTTCCGACTGGGAAACCATGCAGCACGCCGCCCAGAAGCTTGAAGCTCTGGGTGTTCCGTTCGAAGTGAAGGTAGTGTCCGCGCATCGGACGCCGGATGTGTTGTTCAGTTACGCCGAGCAGGCGGGCCCGCGTGGCCTGCGCGCGATCATCGCCGGTGCCGGCGGGGCCGCGCACCTGCCGGGCATGATCGCCGCCAAGACCGCCGTTCCCGTGCTGGGCGTGCCGGTGCAGTCCAAGGCCCTCAACGGCATGGATTCGCTGCTGTCGATCGTGCAGATGCCAGCCGGCATCCCGGTCGCCACCTTCGCCATCGGCAATGCCGGCGCCTCCAACGCCGCGCTGTTCGCCGCCGCAATGCTGGCCAGTGACCAGCCGGCGATCGGCCAGGCGCTCGACGCGTTCCGCGCACGCCAGACCGAAGACGTGATGGCCCACGACGATCCGCGCCAATGAGCCTGACCGTAGGCATCCTGGGTGGCGGCCAGCTCGCCCGCATGATGGTACTGGCCGGTGCGCCGCTGGGATTGCGCTTCGAACTGTACGACCCCGCAGCCGACGCCTGCAGCGGCCCGCTGGCGCCGCTCACCGTCGGTGCCTTCGATGACCGCCAGGCGCTGGCGGATTTCGCGGCCAAGGTCGACGTGGTCACGTTCGATTTCGAGAACGTGCCGGCCGACAGCGCGCAGTTCCTGGCCGACCGCGTGCCGGTCTACCCGCCGCCGGCCGCACTGGCCGTGGCCCAGGACCGGTTGAGCGAGAAGACCCTGTTCCAGCAGCTGGGCATTCCGCTGCCGGCCTTCGCTGACATCCGCAGCCGTGACGAGTTGGCCGCGAAGGCTGCCGAGTTCGGTCTGCCGTGCATCCTCAAGACCCGCCGCCTCGGTTACGACGGCAAGGGGCAGTTCCGCCTGCGCAGCGAGGCCGACATCGATGCCGCATGGGATGCGCTGGGTGCGCAGGTCGAGCGTACTGGTCTGATCCTGGAAGGCTTCGTGGCCTTCCAGCGGGAGGTCAGCGTGGTTGCCGTGCGTGGCCGCGATGGCAGCTTCGAGGCCTGGCCGGTCACCGGCAACTGGCACGTCGACGGCGTGCTGTCGGCCAGCGTGGCGCCGGCCGTGTTGTCGGCCGCCGAGCACGAGGCAGCGATCGGCTATGCCCGTCGCGTCGCCGAGCACCTGCAGTATGTCGGCGTGTTCGCGCTGGAGCTGTTCTGCCGCGATGGCGAGCTGTTGGCCAACGAGATGGCGCCGCGCGTGCACAACTCCGGCCACTGGACCATCGAAGGCAGCGAGACCTCGCAGTTCGAGAATCACCTGCGCGCTGTGCTGGGCCTGCCGCTGGGCAGCACCCGCATGCTCGGCCATGCCTGCATGCTGAACTGGCTGGGCGCGATGCCGGACCCGGCGCCGGTGCTGGCCCAGGCCAGCGGCCACTGGCACGACTACGGCAAGGAGCCGCGTGAGGGCCGCAAGGTCGGTCATGCCACGCTGCGCGATGATGCTGCTGATGCACTGGCCGATGCACTGGACCAGGTGGGTCTGGAGCTGGGTCGCCAGGCCCAGGTGGCGCCGGCGGTACACGCGCTGCGCAACCGCTGAACCCGGTAGCGCCGGCCGCTGGCCGGCAATGCAACGATGTGGCGCGCCGGTGCAGGCATCGGCGCAACATTCCCGGTGGTAGCGTGGAGCTCCTTTCACAGGAGTCACGACCATGCTCGACTGGAATGCCTACCGCAAGGAACTGAAGGGCCGCATCGGCGAGATCGGCAAGCTCTCGCCGGATACGGTCAAGGGCTATGCCACCCTGGCCAATGCCGGCGCGCAGACCAACCACCTGGATGCCAAGACCCGCGAGCTGATCGCGCTGGCCGTGGCAGTGACCACCCGCTGCGACGGCTGCATCACCGTGCATGTGGATGCAGCGCTGAAGCACGGCGCCAGCCGCGAGGAAATCGCCGAGGCGCTGGGCGTGGCAGTGTCGCTCAATGCAGGCGCCGCGCTGGTGTACTCGGCACGGGTGATGGACGCGGTGGCCGCGCACGAGAGCGCGTGAAGCTCCGTACTGTTTCCCGGTAGTGTCGGCCGCTGGCCGGCAGATCGGGTATGTTCGTGCGCGTATGGGGATGCCGGCCAGCGGCCGGCACTACCCCGTGGCGGAGCCGCTGCCTCAGCGCAGCTGGCTTTCGGCGAATTCCCAGTTGACCATCTGCCAGAACGCGTCCAGATAGCGCGCGCGATCATTCTGGTAGTCGGTGTAGTAAGCGTGCTCCCAGACGTCGCAGCACAGGAGCGGGGTGCTTTCGCCGGTCAATGGCGTGCCGGCGTTGCGGGTGGCCTGCAGGCCCAGCTGCCCGCCCGGATGCTGCACCAGCCACACCCAGCCCGAGCCGAACAGGCCCAGTGCGGTGCGGTTGAATTCCTCGCGCAGGCGCTGCACGTCGCCGAACTGGCGCTTGACCAGCTCGCCCAGCCGCCCCTGCGGCTCACCGCCGCCGCGCGGGCGCAGGCACTGCCAGTAGAAGCCATGGTTCCAGGCCTGTGCGGCGGCATCGAACAGCGTGCCCTGGGCGTGGCGGACGATCTCTTCCAGTGACGCTTCCTCCCACTCGGTGCCGAGGATGCCGGCGTTGACGGCATCCACGTAGGCGCGATGGTGGCGGCCGTGATGCAGTTCCACGGTCTGTGCGGACAGATGCGGCTGCAGGGAGCCGGAAAGGTAGGGCAGGGCAGGCAATTCGACAGGCATGGACAGGTTCGTGGCCAGGGGGCGGCGGCAGCCGGTTCCATCCGCTTACAATTGCGGCTACCGTGGGCAGTCTAGCCGACCATCACGGTCGGTTTGTCCGGCGAAGCAAGGAGTGTGGTTGTGGCGGTAATGCAGCAAATCCAGGCCGAGGTCGATCGTTACCCGCTCGTGCTGTTCATGAAGGGCACCCCGCAATACCCGATGTGCGGCTTCTCCAGCCGCGCCATACAGGCATTGATGGCGGCCGGCGCGGTCACCCTGCGCACCGTCAACGTGCTGGAAGAGCCCGAGATCCGCGCCAACCTGCCGCGCTTTTCCAACCTGCCGACCTTCCCGCAGCTGTTCATCAACGGTGAGTTGATCGGTGGCTGCGACATCGTGCTGGAGCTGTTCGAAGCCGGCGAGCTCAAGCGCATCGTCGAAGAGGCGACCCAGGGATGAGTGCCTGGCCATCGACGTCACCGACCGACGGGGCGCTCGATGGCCGCCCGTTGCAGGATCGTGTGGTGCTGGTTGCAGGCGCCGGCGGTGGCTTGGGCAGTGCGGCGGCCGTTGCGGCCGCAGCGGCCGGTGCCACCGTGGTCCTGTTGGGCCGCAAGCCGCGCCGCCTGGACCGTGTCTATGCCCAGGTCCAGGCGGTCGGCCCGGAACCCCTGCTGTACCCGCTGGACCTGGAAGGCGCCGGCCCCGATGACTATGCCGAGCTGGCCCAGGCCCTGCAGCGCGAGCTGGGGCGGCTGGACGGCCTGCTGGTCTGTGCCGCCCACTTCCCGGGCCTGACCCCGTTCGAGCTGGCCGACCCGGCCAGTTTCGCCCGCGCGGTGCACGTTACCCTGACCGCGCCGGCCTGGCTGGCCCAGGCCTGCCTGCCACTGCTGCGGCAGCGCGAAGATGCGGCGCTGGTGTTTGCGGTCGATGCCCCTGACCGGGTCGGGCAGGCTTACTGGGGCGGTTACGGTGTGGCCCAGCATGGCCTGCGTGGCCTGATCGCCAGCCTGCACGACGAACTCGGCCGCAGCCCGGTACGGGTCAGTGGCCTGTACCCCGGCCCACTGCGCACAGCCCTGCGGGCCCGGGCGTATTCCGTCGACCAGGACCCGGCCGCCCAAGGCCCGGAGGCCGCCGCCGCTGCGGCCGTGACCCTGTTGTCCGGTGCTGGCGCCACCTGGCGCGGCCGGATTCTCGATGCCAGCGGGGCGTCCCCGGCCGAGTGAGCGCCGGGGAAAGGCGGAGTGAAGAACCCGTCACGATTGCGTTGCGATCGGGTGCCGTTTGTCGCACAACCGTCACATTGATGGCGTAGCGTGTTAATCTAGTGTTAACCGTTGTGGCTTCCTTCAGCCAAGCGGTAGGGAACCCCAGATAAATGTCCGACCAGCCACCCGCAGGGCTGTTTGGATGCGCTTTTTTTTCCGCCATCGCCAACTCGCATCGAGGCTACCGAAAAATGACCCACCCACTCCGGATGTCCAAGCTCACCCTTGGTCTCGTGGCTGCGCTCGCCGCCGCTCCCGCCTTCGCCCAGAGCACCTCTGCCGGTGTCGGCGGCCAGGTGATGTCCTCTGCAGGCCAGCCTGTCGCTGGCGCTGAAGTCACCATCACCCACACCGAGTCGGGCACCGTTTCGCGTGCCACCACCGACGCGTCGGGTCGTTACAACGCGCGCGGCCTGCGCGTGGGTGGCCCGTACACCATCACCATCACCAAGTCCGGTGAAGGCACCAAGACCGAAGAAGGTGTCTACCTGAACCTGAACCAGGTCAACACGGTCAACGCCAGTCTCGGCGGCGACCTGGCCGCCACCAACCTGGACGCCGTGAACGTTGTCGCCACCGCCGGCGGCCTGGACCTGTTCAGCGCCACCAAGATGGGCAGCGGCACCAACGTGACGCGCGAAACGATGGACGCGCTGCCGTCGGCCAACCGCAACATCCAGGACTACATCCGCCTGGATCCGCGTATCTCGCAGGTCAGCAAGGCTGACGGCGCGATCTCGGCCGGTGGCCAGAACACCCGTTACAACGCCATCCGCATCGACGGCATCAGCGCCTCCGATCCGTTCGGCCTGGGCTCCAACAACCTGCCGACCGAGCGTCAGCCGGTGTCGATGGACGCCATCCAGGAAATCAACATCGACCTGGCCAACTACGACACCACCATCGCTGGTGGTACCGGTGCGGTGATCAACGCCGTGACCAAGTCGGGTACCAATGAATTCCACGGCACCGTGTACGGTTCGTACCGCGACAAGGACATGGTCCGTTCGCGCCTGGAAGGTGACAAGCAGGACTTTAACGGCTTCAAGGACGAGAAGACCTACGGCATGACCTTCGGCGGCCCGATCGTCAAGGACAAGCTGTTCTTCTTCACCAACTACGAAAAGTACGAGCGTAGCGGTGGCGGCGTCAGCCTTGGCGAAAGCCCCTACAACAAGGCTGGCGGCATCAGCGATGCTGATATCGCCCGCGTCCAGAAGCGCATGTCCGATCTTGGCTATCAGGTCGGCGGCGTCGGTGCGCTGAACAACAAGACCGAGATCGAAGAGTACGCGGTCAAGCTGGACTGGAACATCAACGAGAACCACCGTGCGGCCTTGCGCTACAACAAGATGAAGCAGGACGTGGTGCGTTTCCCGAAGGTCAGCAACAGCGAAATTTCGCTGAGTGACTTCTGGTACACCCAGCCGACCGAGTATGAGACCTGGATGGGTGAACTGTTCAGTGACTGGTCCGAGAACTTCTCGACCGAGTTCAAGGTCTCGCACAAGGACTACTCGTCCAACCGCGTTGCCGCTTCGCACCTGCCGCAGATCCGCGTCCGCTTCGACAACAACAATTCGCTGTACCTGGGTACCGAGCAGAACACCCACACCAACCTGGTCGAGTCGAAGGAACTGAGCGCCTTCGGTGCCGGTACCTGGTATGTCGGTGACCACACCGTCAAGTTCGGCTTTGACTACACCGACAACGACCTGATGAACTTCTACGGTCGCAACCTGTACGGCGCGTATGAGTTCGCCAACCTGGCTGCGTTTGAAGCCGGCACCCCGTCCGCGTACCAGGTGCGCGTGCCGCGTGCTGGTGGCAGCCTGGATGACATTCCGGCGAAGTTCCACCTGAAGAACACGGGTCTGTTCATCCAGGATACCTGGGCGATCAACTACAACCTGAGCCTGATGTTCGGTGTCCGCGTTGACATGCCGGACTTCAGCACCCAGCGCCTGTACAACCCGCGCATCGAGCAGCTGTACGGCTTCAACAACACCAAGCTGGTCGACAAGAAGCTGTTCCAGCCGCGCGTCGGCTTCAACTACACCTTCGATAGCGACCGCCCGACCCAGCTGCGCGGTGGCGTGGGCCTGTTCGGCGGTGCTGCCCCGAACGTGTGGCTGGCGGGTGCCTACCAGAACACCGGCCTGAACTACGCCGAGTACAACCTGACCCGCAATCCGGGTGGTTTCAGCTTCGATGCTGACAATCCGTTCATCCCGGACCCGTCGCTTGCTTCGGCACGTCAGAACGTCGACCTGATCGCTCCCGGTACCCGCCTGCCGTCGGTCTGGAAGGCCAATCTGGCCTTCGATCACGAACTGCCGTGGTACGGCATCGTGGCGTCGGCCGAGCTGCTGGTCACCAAGGTCAAGGATGGTCTGTACTTCGATCGTCTGGACGTCATGACCCCGAATGCCAACCGCTCGGTTGGTCAGGACGGTCGTGCGCTGTACTGGAACGACTACGGTATGAACGGTGCCAATGCTGGCTCGAACGGCATGCAGGCTGGCCAGAAGAACGGTCGTGCCTGCTCGGCCACCGATCAGACCTGCCCGAGTGACCGTGTCAACCGTCCGAGCGATATCGGCGACGTGATCCTGCTGCGCAACACCGACAAGGGTCGTGGTTCCCAGGCTACGTTCTCGCTGGCCAAGCCGCTGACCGAGAACTGGGGCTGGTCGCTGGGTTATACCTACACTCAGGCGAAGGAAGTGAGCCCGCTGTCCAGCTCGCAGAACACCTCGAACTGGAACAATACGCTGAGCCTGAACGCCAACGACAACGTTGCGTACAACTCGCGCTATGCGATCAAGGACCGCATCACCGGTACCCTGGAGTGGAAGCACAACTTCTTCGGTGACAATGCCACCCGCGTCGGCCTGTTCTATGAAGGCCGTTCGGGTCGTCCGTACAGCTACGTGTTCTATAACGACGTGAACGGCGACGGCGCAGGCACCAACGATCTGTTCTACGTGCCGAAGGGCCCGGGTGACGTGATCTTCACCGGCGGCGCCGACATGGAGAAGAAGTTCTTCGAATGGCTGGCGCAGAATCCGGAGCTTGATGCCTACCGTGGCAGCGTGGTCCCGGCCAACGCGCACCGCGCCAAGTGGGTCAACAGCTTCGATGTCCGCATCAGCCAGGAGTTCCCGGGCTTTGCGAAGACCCACAAGGGCGAGATCGCGCTGGACATCATGAATGTCGGCAATCTGCTCAACAAGAAGTGGGGTCTGATCGACGATTACGGCTTCTACGCCACCCGTCGCGTTGCCAACTACTCGGGTATCGACCCGGCTACCGGCAAGTACCTGTACAACTTCACCGGCCGTACCGACAACTCGTCGATCCAGGAAAACAACAACGACAAGGGCAACACCGCCGTGTCGCGCTGGTCGATGCAGCTGACCGTGAAGTACAAGTTCTGATCCGTCAGAGCCTGAAGCAGTAAGTGAAAACGGCCGGGGAAACCCGGCCGTTTTCCGTTCATGCGAAAGTCCTTGCAGGTCACCTGGCATCGGCGTAGCATCCGGAAATGTGCGCGGTGCCAACGCCGCCGATGCGGTCCCGGAAAGGCGAACGCGGGAAGCACACATCCAACGGTCGGGCTTCCCGGCCGTTTTGCTTTTTAAGGGGGCGGCAGTACAGTCGGAAACCTTGAAGGAAGCGAAAAATTGGACATGACCACGAACGAAAAATCAGCCCGTGCATTGCCGGTGCAGGACGCGCGGATCTACCCGCGCGGTGGGCTGGATGTGCTGTCGCGGGCCGAAGTGGCCCGCCTGCGCGATGCATCTGCGGGCGGCATGCACGAGCTGCTGCGCCGATGCGCGCTGGCCGTGCTGACCAGCGGCAGTGCCTCTGACGATCCGCGCGCGGCGCGCGATCTGTATCCCGATTTCGACATCCAGGTGGCGCAGCAGGATCGCGGCGTGCGCATCGATCTGGTCAATGCGCCGGCAATGGCCTTTGTCGACGGCGAGATCATCCGCGGTGTCGCCGAACTGCTGTTCGCCGTGGTGCGTGACCTGGCCTACATGGCCATCGAGATGGGCCCGGCCTACGCGGCCGAGCTGGAGTCGTCCGAGGGCATCACCAACGCGGTGTTCGGCCTGCTGCGCAATGCGCGCATCCTCAACCCGGGCGACCCGAACCTGGTCGTGTGCTGGGGTGGCCATTCGATCTCGCGCGACGAATACCTGTATACCAAGCAGGTGGGCTACGAGCTGGGCCTGCGCGGCCTGGACATCTGCACCGGCTGCGGTCCAGGCGCGATGAAGGGCCCGATGAAGGGCGCCACCATTGCCCACGCCAAGCAGCGCCGTACCGTGACGCGTTACATCGGCCTGACCGAGCCGGGCATCATCGCCGCCGAGTCGCCGAACCCGATCGTCAACCACCTGGTGATCATGCCGGACATCGAGAAGCGCCTTGAGGCCTTCGTCCGCATTGGCCACGGCATCATCGTGTTCGCCGGTGGCGTCGGCACTGCCGAGGAAATCCTGTACCTGCTCGGCATCCTGCTGCGCGAGGAAAACAAGGACCTGCCGTTCCCGCTGATCCTGACCGGCCCGACGGTGGCGGCGCCGTACTTCGAGCAGATCGACCGCTTCATCCGCCTGACCCTGGGCGATGCGGCCGCCGAGCGCTACGAGATCGTCATCGGCGACCCGGTGGCGGTGGCAAAGAAGATGGCCAACGGCATCAAGCGCGTGCGTGAGCACCGCCTGGCACAGAAGGACTCGTTCTTCTTCAACTGGTCGATCGAGATTCCGTGGGAGTACCAGCAGCCGTTCGTGCCGACCCACGAGGCAATGGCCGCGCTGGACCTGCACCACGGACGTGCCCCGCACGCCTTGGCGGCCGACCTGCGCCGCGCGTTCTCGGGCATCGTCGCCGGCAACGTGAAGGAAGACGGCATGCGTCGCATCGAACAGTTCGGACCGTTCCAGATCCATGGCGACCCGGACATGATGCAGGCGCTGGACGCGTTGCTGCGCGCTTTCGTCGAGCAGCGCCGGATGAAGATCTCCGGCGAATACCAGCCCTGCTACCAAGTGCTGGCCTGAGCCCGGGCCGGTGCGATGGGGATCGCGCCGGCCGGTGTGGGAAGGTGCGGGTCGTCAAGGCTTTGACGCCCGTCGCCCCGGAATGACCGTTCATCCTGCCGCCGCTTGCCGGTGGCAGGGCGATGGCCCATGGTGGCCATCAACACGCTGGGGAGCGTCCAATGTCTTTGCGCCGGCAAAACGGCTTCACGCTGGTTGAGTTGATGGTCACGGTTGCCGTGCTGGCGATCCTGAGCACCATCGCCTATCCCAGCTTCCAGAGCACGATCCGCTCAAATCGTGTGGCCACGACGACCAACGAACTGATCGCGTCGCTGGCACTTGCCCGTTCCGAGGCAATAAAGAACACGCATGGTGGGGCTGTATGCGCATCCACAGCGGGCAAAGAATGTGATGGCAGCAGCTGGACCGACGGCTGGATGGTCTGGGAGGATCGCAACGGTAACGGGTCGCTTGATTCCGGTGAGAACGTGCTGCGCTACAGCGAAGGTCGCCCGACCATGAAGTCCGCAACTGAAACGTTGACCATCGGCTTCGATGGACGTGGCCGCAATCGCGCCAACGCGGAAGTGGATGTGACACTTCGCCCTGAGAAGTGTGGCGACCAGCCCCTGCAGCGGACGCTACGCATATCGCCTACGGGACAGGTCCGGCTGTTGAAGGAGAGTTGCTCATGAGAAGGATCGGCTTCCAGCCTCACCGTACCGCGCAGGGGGGCTTTACCCTGATCGAGGTCATGATCGCGATCCTGGTGATGGGTATCGGCCTGCTGGGCTTCGCGCTGCTGCAGACGATGAATGTACGGTTCGTGCAGAGCGCGAACTACCGCACCCAGGCCACCAACCTGGGGTACGAGCTGCTTGATCAGATCCGGGCCAACCGGATCAACGCGCTCAGCTATGCCGGTACCTATGCTGCTACCACTGGCAAGGGGGACTGCGCGCCGTCCATTGGCAAGGATATCGGCAAGGATGACTTCACCCGCGACTGGCGCTGTCGCCTGGGCCGCGCACTGGGTGACTCGGCATCCGGAACGGTAACCGTCAATGACGGTCGGGTACGGGTGTCGGTCAGTTGGGGCGATGAGCGTTGGAATCCCGATTCGAAGGCTGACACCACCTTTGCTGCCGAGAGCCTGCTGTGATGACCAGAATGCGCTCCCGCCAAACGATGAGTGGCCTGTCGTTGATCGAGTTGATGATCGCCCTGACCATCGGCCTGATCATCATGCTGGGCGTGGTCCAGGTGTTCGCCGCTTCACGCACGGCCTACCAGCTGTCTGAAGGGCTGGCGCGGGTCCAGGAGAACAGCCGTTTCGCGATGGATTCCCTGCAACGCGAACTGCGCATGGCCGGACACTTCGGCTGCGTGAATGATCAGGCGCATGATCCGCAGGGCACCTTGGCAACCACCTTCGCTGGGGGAGGCCACCCCGCGCTGGACTTCGCGCGGTCGATCCAGGGCTACGAAGCAACGGATACCAAGCCGGGCGACACAGTGACGTTGGCGGCAACGCCGTCAACGGGGGGCAACAAGTACTCCCCGGCGTTGCCGAGTGAGTTCGCCGCGGCCATCAAGAACCGGGTCGACGGCAGCGATATCGTCGCTCTGCGCTATCTGGTGCCGACCGGTGTGCCGGTCACGGCGGTAGCCGGAACGGTTGCCCAGCCGGTTTTCAGTTTTGATCCCAAACGTCTTGCCGTGCTTGATAGCGGAGTTACCGAACCGGGGCTGTTCGGTGTGGCTGACTGCATTTCCGCCACGGTCTTCCAGGCTCGTGCGATCGATGCAAAGGCCGGCACCGTGACGGTGGGCACTGCACCCAACAACGACGTGGCCATCGCCCGCAACTACGAGCCCGGCCAGGCGGTGCTGTATCGCGCCGAGACGTCGATCCTGTACGTGGGCTACGACGCTACGACCAAGCAATCGTCGTTGTATCGCCTTCGTTTCACCGCCAAGCCCGGTGCTGCCCTGGTGGCGGGACCGGCAGAGGCGCTGGTCGAAGGCGTGGAGAACATGCAATTGCTGTATGGCCAGGATCACGGTCTGAGCACGGTGTCGCCCACCGGCTACATTGATCGCCAGGGTACCGCGACCGATGTTCAGGCCTCCATCGTGCCGGCCTCGCGTGGCTGGCAACGTGTGGGCACGGTGCAGCTGGGGCTGGTGGTATCCAGTCCAGATCCGGCCGCATCTGTCCAGGCCAGTTCGAGTGCGCCGCTGACCGCGCTCGGCGTGACCTATACCGCGCCCTCTGACGGCCGCATGCGCGCCGCCTACCAGAGCACGATCGCTCTGCGCAATCGCCTGTATGGCAACTGAGGCCACCATGCGTACCCATCCCGCCCGCCGCCGCTCTCTGCATTCACCGCGTTCCCAGCGGGGCGCGGTGCTGTATGTCGTGCTGATCATGCTTGTACTGATGGCCCTGCTGGGTATCGCCGGCATGCAGGTCACGAGCATGCAGGAACGGATGGCCGCCAACTATCTGCGCAGCAACGTTGCCTTCCAGAACGCTGAGGCCGACGCCCGGCAGACCGAGAAATCCATCGAGAAGGCACTGGCTGACGGGGGCATCTTCAAGGCCAACCAGGAGGAATGCAGTCCCTCCTACGATCCGCAGACGTGGGCCGATGGTCTCAGTGAAACCAAGTCCACCTACACGCGTCGCATCGACAAGTGCTTTGCGGCGTCCAGCCGGCGCACCGGCGGCCGACAGAACGAAGAAACCGGGAACATCTACCAGGTCACGGCGCTTGCCAGTGACGATCCCTCCAATGCGTCCGCCAGTGCGGTCATCGACACGATCTTCATCCCATGAACAGCGAGCGCCGTTTCCTTCGACTTCGTTCCTCCACCTGGCTGCGGGCCGGTGTGGGTGTTGTTGCGCTTGCGGGCCTTGCCGCGTTGATCATTCCACTGCAGGCCGCGCTTGGTGACTACGACATCGCGCAGGAGCCGCTGTACAGCAAGCAGAGCCAGCCGCCATTGATGATGATGGTGATGTCGCGCGACGAGCAGCTGTTCAACAAGGCCTACAGCGACTACAGCGACCTGGATGGGGACGGGGTGCTGGATATCACCTACCAAGACAAGTTCGATTACTCAGGCTACTTCGACTACAACCTCTGTTACTCGTACAACAGTGGTGTCTTCAAGGCCAATGCAGAGGCAAAGGGCGCCAACAAGCACAGTTGCAGCGGCGCGTGGTCGGGCAACTTCCTCAACTGGGTGACGATGAGTCGTCTGGATGTGATGCGCTACGTTCTGTACGGCGGTCAACGCTTCACCGATACGAAGGAAAAGACGGTGTTGGAGCGGGCACCGATCCCCAGCGATCTGCATGCGTGGGTCAAGGTCTACAGTGGGTCGAATCTTCGCGAGTTCGCCAACCTTCCTGGAAGCGGGACAGCTTTCAGCTTCTGCAGCGTAACGCGTTCGGACAAGGGGGCGCCCTTGATGCGTGTGGCAGAAGGTTCATTTACCGAATGGGCTTCGACTGCCAGCAATCAGTGCGATACCGGACGAGCCAGCAACGCCGATGGCTACGCCGACATTCCCCGCTCGACCTCGGTCCCAGACTACACGGTACGTGTCGAGGTGTGTGATGCCAACTCCACAGTGCGCGAGAGTTTCTGCCGCAAATACAACGATGGCATCACCGACCGCTTCAAGCCGGCTGGGCTGCTGCAGACCTACGGTGAGAGCGGGCGACTGCGCTTTGGACTCGTGACGGGAACCTACGCCAATCCGCGGGATGGTGGTGTCCTGCGGCGGAACATCGGCAAGATCGCGGGCAACGGTACGAAATTCTGCGGCACGGGTGATGAAATCGACCTGTCTACGGGGCAGTTCTGCTACCTGAACCTGACGGGAAGTGCCAAGGCCGACGACGAGGGGGTGATCAACGCGATTTCCAGCTTCCGTTTGGACAACTGGAACTGGTCCAACAATTGGAATGACTGCAACACCTACGGCATCCTCAATCGTCAGGACCAGAAGGGAAATGGCAACCTGGCCGACCCGGGAACCGGTGGCCAGAAGTGCAGCGCCTGGGGCAACCCGTTGGCGGAAATGTATGCTGAAGCACTGCGCTACATCACGGCGGGCTCCAAGATCTACAGCGACAGCGGAGATCTCAGCGGCCTGCCGACCAATATCGGCTGGAAGGATCCCTATCGCTTGCCCGCAGATGGAGGCAACTCCTATTGTGCGACCTGCAACATTCTGGTGCTGTCTTCGGGTCTGCCGTCCTTCGACAGTGATAACGTCGGTTCCGTGACCGGCCTCGCGTCTGCGGAGTCCGCGACCGATGCAGTCGGCACGGCCGAAGGAATCGCCGGCAAGAGCTACATGATCGGTCGCGTGGGTGATACACCGCGCGGTGCTTCGCTTGATACCCACAGTGATATCTGCCAGGGGCAGACAATCGGCAGCCTCAGCAAGGCGCGCGGTATCTGCCCGGACATTCCCTCCATGGAAGGCAGCTTCCTGATGGCGGGGCTGGCCAAAGCGGCCGCGGTGACCGATCTGCGCCCCAACGTGCAGAACAAGCCAGGTACGTACAAGGTCACTGCCACCACCTACGCCGTTGCCATGGCCGAGAATCTCCCGCAGTTCGAGATCGCGGTGGGCAACAGCAAGATCGGATTGGCTCCGCTCTGCCAGGCCAACAACACCGGTGGCGCAACGGCAGCGAGCGCTGGCTGGCGCAGCTGCTTCCTGGGCTCGGTCGGCATTGGCACCAAGCAGGCCAACGACACCGGCGGAAAGCTGGTCTATGGCCGTCCTTACCGTACAGATGCGAAGTCCGGCAGCTTCTCGCTGGTGTGGGAAGACTCCCTGTGGGGCAATGACCATGACAACGACGTCGTTGCCATGCTGAGCTACTGCGTGGGTGCGGCGTGCAACGACACCGGGGATTTCAACGACATCTGCTGGCGTGCTGATGCGAAAGTGAGCAACAGTGCTGCCGGCAATACACGACTGTGCAACTACACAACCGTGGTAAAGAATAGAGTGGAGAGCTGGATCGGTACGACCCTGGCTGGCAAGGTTGAAGAGGATGAGGTACTCGTCCGCATTGAGAACCTGTCGGCCTACGCGGGCAACGCAATGTTGACCGGCTACACGATCACAGGCTCGAATGCCTCCAGCACAGTGCAGCGTCTGGCGCTGCGCCCGGGCAACAGCAATGGCTCTGTGCTGACCAGCACAAATAACTTCCGCGATGATTGGCAAAAGCCGGTAGTCATCAAGTACAAAGCCTCTACCACTGCCGCTGGCCAGCTTGAAAGCCCGCTCTGGTATGCCGCCAAGTACGGTGTCCCGGCCGGTAAGAAGTGGGACAGCAAGAAGCCAGGCGTGCCGGATAACTACTTCCTGGCACGCAATCCGACCAAACTGAAGGAGGCGTTGGAGGCGATCTTCAACAGTGCAGCGGAAGGTGATGCGCCGGTCGGTGGCAGCGGCAGTGGCGCGCGTATTTCGACCAACTCGTTCACCGTATCGTCCCACTACAGCGTGCCCTCGGGCACTGTGGACTGGACCGGTGATGTCATTGCCACCCAGGTCGACGGCCAGGGTGCGGATGGTGCCGTGCTGTGGAAGGCGTCCAGCAGCATCGGCAGTGCCACGCGCCGCATCTACATGGCGACGTCCCCCACCAGGACTGCGTCCGATGGCACGGTGACCCCGGTCAATGCGACCGAGTTCCTGGCCACCAATCTGCCGGGCATCGATGAGCGGGCGAAGCTGTCTGCGTTGGGATTCAGCGACTCGATTCCTGCCTGGTTCGGCAAGATGACCTCGACCAATCTGGTCAACTATCTGCGGGGGGCAGCGGTGAGTGGCCTGCGTTCGCGCACGTCGCCGCTGGGTGACATCGTCAATTCCACCACCGAGATCGTCTCCAAAACGGATGACTTCGGCTATGCAAGCTGGGCGAGGCAGTCGACAGTCAAGTGGAAGGCGACGCTGGGCACGTCTTATGACAGCTTCCTGAAAGCGAAGCGTGCGACATCAGGGCCGCCGACGATGATCTATGTTGGCGCCAATGACGGCATGGTGCATGGTTTCAACGGTTCGAATGGGGCGTCCGGCGGCACGGAAGAGCTGGCCTTCATTCCCTCAGCTGCGATGCAGCACATCGCTGAGCTGGCCAATCCCAAGTATGGGCATCGCTACTATGTGGATGGCCCACTAACGTCGTCCGACGTCTACTACGGGGATGCCTGGAACACGGTGCTGGTGGGCACTACGGGTGGTGGTGGGTCCAGCAAGGCGCCCAATGCGGCGAGCGTAGGCAATGGCTCTGTGTTCGCGCTGAATGTCAGCGATCCGACCGCGTTCGGTGCATCGAGTGTGTTGTGGGAAGTCTCGGGCAAGACGGAGTCGGATCTTGGGTTCGTGCTGGGCAAGCCGGCTGTGGTGGCGGTGAAGGGCGCCGATGCCAATGCTGCGCCGCGTTTCGTCGCGATCTTCGGCAATGGCGTCAACTCCACCAGCGGCAAGGCAGCGCTGTTCGTGGTCGATATCCAGACCGGCAAGGTGCTCAAGCGGCTTTCGCCGGTAGGTGCCAAGTACGCGGCACGCAACGGCCTGATCAACATCGCCACGGTGGCGTTGAAGAACAATGACGGCATCACCGACACTGTGTATGGCGGTGACATGCAGGGCAATATCTGGAAGTTTGATCTTTCCAGCACCGATCCGGCCGATTGGAACATCGCCCTGTCTGGAACTCCGCTGTTCACCGCAACGCGCAACAACAGCCCGCAGCCGATCATGAGCGGCATCGAGATCAGCACGGGCCCAGGCGGTGGCATCAGTCTATTCTTCGGTACCGGTCAGTATTTCGCCGCCGATGACAATGCGGTCAGCAGCACTTCGCCAGTGCAGTCGCTGTATGGCATATGGGACAACCTCGCCAGTGCGGTTGGCACGCGCGACAACCTGGTACAGCAGGTGATCACTACTGGTACATCGGCCAGCGGCTATCAATTGCGTGATGTCACCCGCAATGCGGTGAACTACGGTTCGGCCCGCGGTTGGTACGTGGACCTGCAGGCCGGATCGGCAGTCGAGGGCGAGCGCTTCGTCGGCAACCCCCGTGTGCAGAACGGCATCGTGTTCTTCACGTCCTATGTGCCGGGTACCGCCATCTGCGGCAGCGGCGGTGGCGTGAACTGGCTGTACGGTCTCAACCTGCTGACCGGTGGTGGCCAGATGTCCGGCCTGAGCCCAACGATCGGCGGAGAAGCGCTGTGCACCGGCAACTGCGGTGGTGTCGCCCTGACCAAGAAGGGTGACCTCAGCCAAGGGCCGCCAGTGAAGGACACCAACATCTTTGTGCCCAAGCTTACGCCCTGCAAACCAGGCGACACGGGATGCACGGTCGACAAGATGCTGCAGGCCAGCCAGTGTACGTTCGTGCTGCGTGCGGCCGGCGCCGATCCGCTTTACATGCCTCGGCCCTGTGGACGACAGTCGTGGCGGCAGATCCGTTGATGAATCCGATATCGAGGTTGCCCATGCATGTGTACAGCAGGCGTCGAACCGCCACCGGCTTCACCCTGATCGAGCTGATGATCACCGTGGCCGTGGTTGCCATTCTTGCTGCCATCGCGTTGCCTTCGTACCAGGCCTATGTGCGCAAGGCCAATCGTGCCCAGGCCAAGGCCGATCTGGTCGAGCTGGCGCAGATGCTGGAGCGGCGGCATACCGTGGAGAACACCTATGCGGGCATGACGCTGCCGTTCTCCCAATCGCCACGAGACGGTACCGCCAGATACACGCTTTCCTATGTGGGAACTCCGAACGGCACCTCCTTTACCCTCCAGGCTGCACCGACCGAGATCCAGAAGAAGGACGACTGCGGCACACTGAGCCTGGACCAGGCCGGACGAAAGACGCCGAATGCCAGCAAGGGGCCGGGATGCTGGTAAAGCGCAGGGCTTTGGGCAGCATCGCAGAAAAGGCTTGCACTCCCCTGCAAACGCTGGCTAAAATGCGCACCCCGCCCGAATAGCTCAGCCGGTTAGAGCACTTGACTGTTAATCAGGGGGTCGTTGGTTCGAGTCCAACTTCGGGCGCCAGATTCGAGAAAGCCGCGAGAAATCGCGGCTTTTTTCGTTTCCACGATGGCATTGCTGGTTTCAGCAGGGGGTGGACCTGCGCGGGCGCTGGCTCCTGACCCGTCCGGGGACGCTGATGATGACGCGGCTGTGCTCCTGTCCATCCACGCATAACACGATGGACTGGTTGGTACCGGCATTGCGGCCGTCGGGCCGGAACCGCACGTCGGGCCGATGATCGCTGGTGCGCAGGTCGACATGACGCTGGCGTGTCCTGTGCACGCGCAGTTCCCTTGCGGTGGCGGTCGCGCTGTTGGCCGGTTCGACCTGCACCCGCCAGCCCTGGCTCCATGCCTGGTCACACATCATGCCGTCCGACGATCCGCAGACCGTCACGCGGCGGCGTTCGGTGATGGCGGCGCTGCGCGCCATCGACAGGCTGGCGACCAGTTCGGCGCGCAGCGCTTCCGCCTGGAAGTGCCGCAGCGTGCGTTGCCAAGGGCCCCAGGCCAACGCCAGCAGGACCGACAGCACCATGACGGCGACCAGCAGCTCGATCAGATGGAGCCCGCGGTGGAGCCGGGCAGGGCGAAGACGATGAGGCATGCCTCCAGCCTCGACGTACGCCGGGGCATTCACCATCAGGCACCGCCGCGCTCACCTGCCCGGAAACCCCTCAGCGGGCCGTCACTCCATGCCCCGTATACTCACTACTCCCGGGAACTGGCACCATCATGAGCGACCGTTTTGAACTCGTCTCGCCGTATTCGCCGGCGGGCGACCAGCCTGATGCCATCGCGAAGCTGACCAGCAACTTCGAAGCGGGCATCGCCAAGCAGACGCTGCTGGGCGTGACCGGCTCGGGCAAGACCTACACCATCGCCAACGTCATCCAAAACGTGCAGAAGCCGACGCTGATCATGGCGCCGAACAAGACGCTGGCGGCGCAGCTGTATGGTGAGTTCAAGGCGTTCTTCCCGCACAACGCGGTGGAGTACTTCGTCAGCTACTACGACTACTACCAGCCGGAAGCCTACGTGCCATCTTCGGACACCTTCATCGAGAAGGACAGTTCGATCAACGAGCACATCGAGCAGATGCGGCTGGCGGCGACCAAGACCCTGCTGTCGCGCCCGGACGCGATCGTGGTGGCGACAGTGTCGGCGATCTACGGCCTGGGCGCGCCGGAAGACTACCTGTCGCTGCGCCTGATCCTGTCCAAGGGCGAGCGCATCGACCAGCGCGACCTGATCAACCACCTCACCCAGCTGCAGTACACGCGCAACGAGTACGAGCTGCAGCGCGGTACGTTCCGCGTGCGTGGTGAAGTCATCGACGTGTTCCCGGCCGAGTCGGACAGCGAGGCGCTGCGCCTGGAGCTGTTTGATGGCGAGGTCGAGAAGATCACGTTGTTCGATCCGCTCACCGGCGAGACGCTGCGCAACATGCAGCGCTTCACGGTCTACCCGAAGACCCATTACGCCACCACGCGCGAGCGTGTGCTGGCGGCGATCGAGACGATCAAGGTCGAGCTGAAGGAGCGCCTGGAGCAGCTGTACGCGCAGAACAAGCTGGTGGAGGCGCAGCGCCTGGCGCAGCGCACCCAGTTCGATCTGGAAATGATGGCCGAGGTCGGCTACTGCAACGGCATCGAGAACTACTCCCGGCACCTGACCGGCAAGAACGCCGGCGAACCGCCACCGACGTTGTTCGACTACCTGCCAGCCGACGCGCTGCTGGTGATCGACGAATCGCACGTGACCATTCCGCAGATCGGTGCCATGTTCAAGGGCGACCGTTCGCGCAAGGAGACGCTGGTCGAGTTCGGGTTCCGGCTGCCCTCGGCGCTGGACAACCGGCCGCTGCGCTTCGAGGAGTGGGAAGAGCGCTGCCCGCGCAGCATCTATGTGTCGGCCACGCCAGGCCCCTATGAGTACCGCGAGGCCGGTGACGAGATCACTGAACTGGTCGTACGCCCCACCGGGCTGATCGACCCGGTGGTGGAGATCCGCCCGGTGGGCACCCAGGTTGACGACCTGATGAGCGAGGCCAACGCGCGCATCAAGGCCGGTGACCGTGTGCTGGTCACGACGCTGACCAAGCGCATGGCCGAAAATCTCACCGAATACCTGACCGAGCACGGCATCCGCGTGCGCTACCTGCACTCGGACGTGGACACGGTCGAGCGCGTGGAGATCATCCGCGACCTGCGCCTGGGCAAGTTCGATGTGCTGGTGGGCATCAACCTGCTGCGCGAGGGCCTGGACATGCCCGAGGTGTCTCTGGTGGCGATCCTGGATGCCGACAAGGAGGGCTTCCTGCGCTCGACCGGCTCGCTGATCCAGACCATCGGCCGTGCCGCCCGCAACGTGCGTGGCAAGGCGATCCTGTATGCGGACAAGATCACCCGTTCGATGCAGGCGGCGATCGACGAGACCGACCGCCGTCGCGCCAAGCAGGTCGAGTACAACGAGCAGCACGGCATCGTGCCGCGCTCGGTGGCGCGTCCGATCACCGACGTGCTGGAAGGCGCGCGCTCCGATGCGGCCGAGAAGGAAGCAAAGAAGGGCAAGGGCAAGGGCAGGCCCGGCGTTGCCGAGGAGGGGAGTGACTATCGATCCCTCAGCCCGGCCCAGCTGGCGTCCCGTCTCAAGGCGCTGGAGCAGCAGATGTACCAGCACGCCAAGAACCTGGAATTCGAGGATGCCGCCCGCGTGCGTGACCAGATCCGGCAGCTGAAGGAAGCGAGTCTGGGCTGAACGTGGCAGTGCAGCATCTTCTTCACAAAAGTGTTGCGCTTCACGGCCGGCATCCGTAATATACGCGGCCTGCACCGACGCAATCGCGGACGTTCAGAAGCAAAATCGGGCGGTTAGCTCAGCGGTAGAGCACTACCTTGACATGGTAGGGGTCACAGGTTCGAACCCTGTACCGCCCACCACGAAGTCCCTGGAAGGGGGCTGTCGTGAACTGCAAAGCCCGGCCCTGGCGCCGGGTTTTTACGTAGCAAGGCCAGCTTTCGGGCGGCAAGAACAAGATGGGCGGTTAGCTCAGCGGTAGAGCACTACCTTGACATGGTAGGGGTCACAGGTTCGAACCCTGTACCGCCCACCACCTGGCTCCCGGCATTGCCGGTGCAGCGGTGGATCACGACGGAAGCCGGCCTTGTGCCGGCTTTTCTCGTTTCAGGCATCGATCACGGTTCCACATGGTCAGCGTTGCACGACCAGGTCTTCGACGCTGATCATCCGCTGCAGCTTCCAGTGACCGTCCACGCGCTCCCAGACCTGGGCGACGCGAACCGTCGCACCACGCGTGGGCTGGGCAACGCCGGGTTCGTGTTGCAGGGGCTGCTTGGCCAGCCTCAGGACCCGGTCCTGGCGCAGCCGGTAAAGCAGCAGGGAGGGCGAACCGCAATCCTGTCGTACGACGTCCGGCTGCTGGGTTTCGGCACGCAGGATCTGGCTGCGAAGGGCCTCTTCAGTGGGCCCGTTGCCAGCGCCGAACAGGCTGGAGAGCAGCAGCATCAGGGCAAGCATCGGCATGGCACGGTGCTCCAGCGGGAAAGTGCACGCAGGCTGGCATGACATGTGGGGTGCTGCAGCCGGCCTGCGACGAAGGCCGGAATTGAACCGCCAAAGACGGCCGGGGGGCGATGAATCCGGGCCGTGCAGGCGTAGACTCCGGTCTACCGCGCAATCGCGCCGTCACTGCAAGGAGCTGCCGCATGAGTGATCACGTTCCGGTTTCCCGGCCCAATCCCATCATCGAACTGCTGTTCGGCGGCAACATGCTGGAGGGTACCTTCAAGGCGGTGATCTGGGTGGCCCTGCTGGCGGCAGTGCTGGCGTGGACCACGTTCCGCTGAGTCTTCCCGCTGCCTGCGGCAGCGGCGGCGTCGCAGGCCTGCGCTCAGGCGCTGAAGGCCTGGCGCAGGCTGCGCAGCGTGGCCTGGCGATGTTCCTTTGCGGTCGCTTCGCCCATCTCCAGTTCCTGCAGGCGCAATCCCACCAGCGTCATCGACAACGCGTAGCCGCGTGCCGCATCGGCAGCACGCGAAAGGCCCAGTGCGCGGCGCGTCAGCGCGTTCACGTGTTCCAGGTCGGGCAGCAGCCCCAGGTAGACGCGCTCGGCGCTGTCCAGGTCGGGGGCACGCAGGATCGCGTGCGCTTCAGCAGCAGGGGAGACGGAGGCCATGGGGGGTCCTTGTCCGTTGCGGGCGCTCGATCAGAACGAGCGCATCAGGGAAACGAAGGCCGACGTCTGCGTACCGCGACGGGCCATCGGGCTGTCCTTTACTGCATCGCCGAACCACTGGTTGGCGACGACGCCGGTCGCGCGCCACTTCGTGCCCAAGGGCGTGCTGACTGCGATCTGCAGGCTCGGTGATGTCGCGCTGCCCGGGTTGTAGGCGGCAAGTCCCGAGCGCAGCGCTTCTTCGTCGGTGATGCCATAGTAGTAGTCGAGCAGGCGCGCACTGGAGTGCACCACGCCGACCTTGGGCACCCAGGTGAAGCGACCGGCCTGGATCGGATAGCTGTAGTGCAGGCGCGACTCCATGCCACCTCCGTGCCCGGTGACCTCGCGCATCACGCTGGCCTCGACGATGCCCCAGTCGGCGCTGTACTCACCGTTGATGCCGGCCATGGCCGACATCTGCCGGCTGTGCAGGCGACGTAGTTGAGGATCGTTCACGTCGTCGGTCTTGAAGCGCAGCGTGTAGGGCGTGACTGCCGCCGACAGGCGCAGGCCCTCGCGCTTGTACAGGTACATGCCCAGCGAGCCCGGGCTGGCGAAGAAGCGCTCGCCCTGCCAGGCAATGGACGGTACGACCAGCGGCTTGACGTCGTAGTGGGCGTACGCCCCCGAGGTCGCGCCGGCACTGATACCGGTCTGCACGCCCGGGTTCCGGTCGGCGGCGTGGGTGATCAACGGCAGGCCGATGGCAGCGGAGAACAGCAACGGGCGCAGCAGGGTCGGGGACAGCGACGGCATCGATCAACCACTTTGCGGGGGATGGCTGTGCATGGTGCGGGCACAACATTGTCAGAACATTGCGCCTTCGCAACTGGCACACGAAGACGCCCAAACCTGGCGCCAGGCACTATGATCGGCACCGTTTCCGGTAGCCGAGCCCCTGATGCGCATTCTCCTGGTCGAAGACGATCCCGATCTGTCCCGAGCCCTGCAGTCGGGCCTGGAGCGGCAGGGCGTGGTCGCCGACGTGGTCGGCAGCCTGGCCGAAGCCGCGGTTGCGCTGCGCGAGCCGGTGCATCAGCTGATGCTGCTGGACCGTCAGCTGCCCGATGGCGATGGCGTGGCTTTCGTCGCCACCGCACGCGCGCTGCGCCCGAACCTGGCGGTGATCATGCTGACGGCCAAGGGCAGGTTGTCGGACAAGGTCGAGGGCCTGGATGTCGGTGCCGACGACTACCTGGTGAAGCCGGTGGCGATCGAGGAGCTGATGGCGCGGATCCGTGCTGTCTCGCGGCGGCCCTCTGCCATGGTGACACCGAGCCTGCATCTGGGCCGGCTGGAATTCGACTTCGAATCGCTGCAGGCACAGGTGGAGGGCCAACCGCTGGCGCTGCCGCGGCGCCAGGTGCTGGTACTGCAGGCACTGGCGATGCGCCAGGGGCGCACGGTCACCCGCACGGCACTGGAGGCCGCGGTGTACGGCTTCGACGATGAGATCCAGTCCAATGCGCTCGATGCGCACATTTCCAAGCTGCGCAAGGCGCTGCAGCAGGCCGGGGCGGGCGTTGAAATCCATGTGATCCGGGGCGTCGGCTACCTGCTGGCGGAGGCCTGAGATGGCGCGTCCGACACGTCCGATCCGTTCCATCACGCTGGGGTTGGCCTGGCGGTTGTTCCTGGCGCAGGCCTTCACCGTGCTGTTCGCCGTTGTTGCGCTGATCCTGACCTGGGGCGACAAGGACACCTGGGGCATGGACATGTTCATGGCCGAAGCCGTGGCCAAGGCCGTGCACAGTGAAGGCGGGCGGTTGGTGCTGGACCAGGCGCGTTGGAACAAGCTCGACGCCGAGGCCGGGGGCAACCTCTGGTTCGCGGCGGTCGACGACAAGGGTGTCTGGCTGGAACGCGGCACGATTCCGGCGATCCACGCCCCGCTGCTCGCGCGCCTGCCGACGCTGGGTGCCACCGAACTCGGCTCGCTGGTGCCGCCGTACCTGGACGTGGCGCGGGTCATGATCCGCAAGGAGGACGGGCGGCGCATCACGGTGATGGTGGGTGGGGCGCCGAAGGGCGGGTTGCTGGACGGTGCGCTGATGGTGCTGCGCCTGATCGGGCTGTGGTTTTTCCTGCCGCTGATCGTGATCACGCTGCTGGTCATGCCGACCGTGATCCACCGCGCGATGCGCGGCGTGCGCCGCTCCGCACAACAGGCCAAGGAGCTGGATATCGGCCAGCCGGGGGCGCGTCTGGATG
The DNA here is from genome assembly GCF_047500745.2 of Stenotrophomonas sp. FR024. Taxonomy (NCBI): domain Bacteria; kingdom Pseudomonadati; phylum Pseudomonadota; class Gammaproteobacteria; order Lysobacterales; family Lysobacteraceae; genus Stenotrophomonas; species Stenotrophomonas sp. FR024. The sequence goes on along the minus strand of NZ_JAXAXM020000002.1, from coordinate 127,569 downwards.
CGCAGCTGGTGTCGACCGAGGTCGCACCGCTGGTGGAAGCCTTCAACGACGCGATCGACAAGGTGCAGCAGGGGTATGCCGCGCGTGACAAGTTCCTTGCCGATGCCGCGCACGAACTGCGGGTGCCGATTGCAGTGGTGCAGGCGCGCCTGTCGCAGTTGCCGCAGGGCGAGCTGAAGTCGCAGCTGCTGACCGACGTGGCGCGGCTCGGTAACGTTGCCGAGCACCTGCTTGACCTGCAGCGACTTGATCGTAATGTCGGCGCACTGCAGCGGCTGGATCTGGCGTTGCTGGTGCGCGAAGCGGCCGCCGATCTGGCGCCGCTGGTGGTGGGGGCCGGTTACGGCTTCGAAGTGGATGCGCCCGAGATGCCAGTGTGGATCCATGGCGACAGCCTGGCGCTGGGGCGGGTGATCGCCAATCTGGTGCACAACGCCATCGTCCACGGTGGCGGACGCGGCACTATCTGCGTGCGCCTGGATGCACGTGGCCTGCTGGAGGTCAGCGACCAGGGCGCCGGTATTCCGGTGGGCGACCGTGAAGCGATCTTCGAGCCGTTCCATCGTCTGCGCGCAGCGGGTAGCGGCAGTGGCCTGGGCCTGCATCTGGTGAAGGAAATCGTGCAGCATCACGGCGGTTCGGTCAGTGTCGGCGAGGCGTCCGGCGGCGGTGCCAGCTTCCGGGTCAACTTCCATCGCGGTAGCGTCCGGCGCTGACAGCCACGCGGGGAAATCCCCGATAGGCAACCTGCCACGTCCCTCGGCAGGCTGCTGGAATGGTCCCCGAACGTTCCGCTCCGGCACTGTTTGGCCCCGGCTGCGCCGCCGGCCTGGTGCTGGGCGCGCTGGTCTGCGTGCAGATGCCGGCGCTGCTGCCGTTGTCGCTGAGTGCGCCGATGGCCGTTGCCGGCGTCGCGGGCTGGCTGCTGCGCTGGCGCGGCCGCGCGTGGGCTGCAGTCCTGCTCGGCCTGGCATGGGCAACAGTGCACGGGCAGTGGGCCCTGCACGGCCAGCTTCCACCCGGTGCGCCGCCGCAGGATGTGCAGGTGCGGGGGCGGGTGGCCGATCTTCCACAGAGAGGGGCCGGCTACACACGTTTCGTACTGCACGTGGATGAGACCGATGCGCTGCCAGTGCTGCGTGGCAAGCGCCTGCAGGTCACCTGGAACGACCCGTGGCGCGGATCGCCAGCGCATCAGGCGGAGGGCGGGCGCCACGCGGTTCGTGCGGGATCACATTGGCAGTTGTCGTTGCGCGTGCGCGCGCCACGCTCGCGGATCAATCCTGGCGGCTTCGACGGCGAACGCCATGCATTGCTGCGCGGTATTTCCGGCAATGGCACGGTGCGCGACCCCGGCGCTGCGCGTGAGCGCGCGCCTGCGCAGGGCCTGCCGGCCTGGCGCGAGCGCAGCAGTGACGCCATCGCAACGCAGGTGGCACATCCTGCCGCGCGGTTCGTGCAGGCCCTGGCACTGGGCGACACGCGCGGCCTGTCCGATGCCGACTGGGAGCACCTGCGCGCGCTGGGCCTGACCCATCTGGTCGCCATCTCCGGTTTCCACGTGGGCGTGGTGGCTGGCTTTGGCGTACTGCTGTGCCGCGTGTCGTGGTGGCTGTGCCCGGTGCTGGGACGGTTCTGGCCTCGGCCGCAGGCGGCGGCATGGGGCGCGGCGCTGGCCGCAGCCGTCTATGCCGTGGCCGCCGGCGGCGCGCTTCCAACAGTGCGTGCGGCGCTGATGATCGGGCTGGTGGCACTGGCCCGTGCCGGGCGTCGCCCGGTGGGTGCGGGGCAGGGACTGGCCCTGGCCGCGATGGTGATGCTGCTGCCGGCGCCGCTGTCGGTGCTGTCGGCCGGCTTCTGGCTCAGTTTCGGGGGCGTGCTGTGGCTGCTGTGGTGCCTGCCACGAACCGGGCCGGACGGCGTCGGTGGGGGCCTGCGCGGCTTTCTGGCCGCCCAGGGCGTGGCCAGCCTCGGCCTGTTGCCGCTGTGCGTGGCCCTGTTCGGCGGCACCGCGCGCTTGGGGCCGCTGGTCAATCTGCCGATCATTCCGTGGTGGACCCTGCTGGTGGTGCCGTTGTCGCTGCTGGGTACCGGCCTGCACGCGTTGCATGATGGCGCCGGGCGCTGGGCATGGCGCGCCGCCGCCTGGCTGTTCGAGCTCAGCTGGCAGGCCCTGCAGCCGTTGGCGCTGCACCCGCAGGCGATGTGGTGGTTGGCTGAGGCGCCGCGCTGGGCGGTGCCGGCGGCAGTGGCGGGGGTGTTCTGGTGGCTGCTGCCACGCGGCGCTGGCGGTACCTTGGCAGGCCTGCTGCTGTGCCTGCCGCTTCTGTGGCCCGCCCGGCATGCACCGGCTGAAGGCGAACTGGAGCTGCTGGTGCACGACGTAGGGCAGGGCACCGCGGTGCTGGTGCGTACGGCGCGGCACGCGCTCTGGTACGACGTGGGGCCGCCGACAGGCGGCGACGGCAACGAACGCATTCTGGTCCCGGCCCTGCGCGCGCTCGGACAGGGGCCGCCCCAGCAGGCGATGCTCAGCCATGACCATCTTGATCACACCGGCAGCCTGCCGAGCCTGCGAAGGCAGCTGCCCGGGCTGCAGCTGCTGGCGCCACCGGGCAGTACCATCGCCGGCGCTGCGCCCTGCCAGCAAGGGATGCAGTGGCAGTGGGACGGAGTTGATTTCCAGGTCCTGCACCCGGCACCGGGCAGCCGCCAGGCCGAGAACGAGGACAGCTGCGTGCTGCGCGTCGCCAGCCGTCACGGCGTGGTCCTGCTGCCTGGCGATATCGGCCGCCCGGCCGAGCAGGCGCTGCTGAAGGCATACCCGGCAGCGCTGAAGGCGGATGTGGTGCTGGTGCCGCACCATGGCAGCGGTGGCAGTTCCAGCGCGCCGTGGGTCGAGGCCGTGGCGCCACGGCTGGCGGTGGTCTCGGCCGGGCACCGCAACCGCTTCGGGCACCCCCGCCAGGACGTGGTCCAGCGCTGGCAGGCGCAAGGGGCCGAGGTGCTGGCCACGGCCGATTCCGGGGCGATCCGCATATGGCTTGGCGCACAAGGGCTGCAGCTGCGTGAACAGCGCATCCACGCATCCCGGTGGTGGGATGCCGCTGGGCGGGCGCGGTCGGCTGCTATCCTATCGCCGATCGAACAAGCGGCCGTTGGGCCGGAGGGTTGAAACGTGTGGGAACTGGTCAAGGCCGGTGGCTGGCCGATGGTGCCGCTGCTGCTGTTGGGCGTACTGGCTTTGGCGATCATCCTGGAGCGTTTCTGGTCCCTGCGACGTACTGAAGTGCTGCCGCCCGGCCTCGGCCAGGAAGTGCGCAACTGGGCGGCACGCGGCAAGCTCGACCCGGCCCACCTGCAGACCCTGCGGGCGAACTCGCCGCTGGGCGCGCTGCTGGCCGCCGCGCTGGAAGCACGCAACCGCCCGCGCGACCAGATCCGCGAGCGCATCGAAGACACCGGCCGCCACCTGGTGCACCGCATGGAGCGTTTCCTCAACGCGCTGGGCACCATCGCATCGGCCGGGCCGCTGCTGGGCCTGCTGGGCACGGTGATCGGCATGATCCAGATGTTCCTGGGCATCCTCGACCATGGCGTGGGTGATGTGAACCAGCTGGCCGGTGGTATCGGCAAGGCGCTGGTGTGCACCGCCACCGGCATGATCGTCGCCATTCCAGCACTGATGTTCCACCGCTACTTCAAGGGCCGCATCCACGGTTATGTGGTAGAGATGGAGCAGGAAGCCAGCGCGCTGCTGGATACGCTGGATGGCCGCCCCGGCGTGATGAACCCTGCCGTTGCCACGCGCCCGGCCGGCGCGGCCACGGCGAAGGCCTGATCGATGCGTATCGGCAACGACCGATCCCAGGATGAGCCGCATATCGACCTGGTGCCACTGATCGACGTCATCCTGGTGCTGATCATCTTCTTCGTGGTCACCACCACCTTCGATGCGCGCTCGACACTCCAGGTGGAGCTGCCTACGGCCAGCCAGCAGCCCAGCAATGAGCCGCCGCGCTCGTTGAGCGTGCTGATCAACGCCGAGGGCCGCTACTTCATCAATGACCAGGAAGTGCTGCGCAGCGACGTCGAGTCGGTCAAGCAGACCATCGCGGCCGTTGCCGGCAGCGACCGTACCCAGCCGGTGCTGTTGCGTGCCGATGCCCGCACGCCCTATCAGGCCGTGGTGACCGCGCAGGATGCGCTGGGTCAGCTCGGTTTCCGCCGTATTGCCATTGCAACAGCACCCGAGGTGCGTCCATGAGTTCCAAACACGCGCCGGTGTGGCCGATCTACAAACGTCTGCTGGGATACACCCGTGCCTACTGGGGCATGATGGTCGCCGCCGTCATCGCCATGGCGGTGGAGTCGGTAGCCGGCTACCACTTCACCAAGCTGATGGAGCCGCTGGTCAACCGTGGCTTCGTCAATCCCGAACCGAAAATGGCGGTGATCCTGCCGCTGACCATCCTTGGCCTGTTCCTGATGCGCAGCGCCGCCACCTGGGTGAGCGACTACGCGCTGGCCAAGACCGGTCGCAGCGTGGTGCGCGACTTGCGTGAACAGGTGCTGGCCAAGTACCTGCACCTGCCGTCCTCGCATTTCGATACCGAATCGACGCCGGTGATGGTCAGTCGCCTCAACTTCGATACCGAGCAGGTCACCCAGGCCAGCGCCGATGCGCTCAAGACCGTGGTTGCCGACACCCTGACCATCATCGCCATGCTGGCGGTGATGCTGCAGATGAGCGTCAAGGTGACCGTGGCCATGCTGGTGGTGGTGCCGATGATCGGCGTGATCGTGTCTTACGTGGGCAAGCGCTACCGGCGCATCAGCCGCGGTATCCAGGACGGCATGGGCACGATGGCGCAGACCGCCGAGCAGTCACTGGCGGCCCAGCAGGAAGTGAAGGTGCACGGCACCCAGCAGCATGAGATGTCGCGCTACTCGCGCCTGGCCAACCGCATGCTGGCGCTGAACATGAAGGTGGAAATCACCCGTGCCGGTGCCTCCAGCGTGGTCCAGTTCCTGGCCGCGCTGGCGCTGGCGGTGATCGTCTGGGTGTCGACCCGCGAAGCACTGGCAGGGCGCCTCAATGCCGGCCAGTTCATGGGCCTGATGATCTCGATGACGGCGATCATCCCGTCGCTGCGCCGCCTGACCAGCGTGCAGTCCTCGATCTCCCGCGGTGTGTCCGCCGCCGAGCGCCTGTTCGACATCCTCGACATGCCGGTCGAGCGCGACGAAGGCCGCAACACGGTGCAGCGCGTGCGTGGCGAACTGGCCTTCGAGCACGTCATGCTGCGTTACCGCGAAGACAGTGGCATCGCCCTGGACGACATCAGCTTCGTGGCCAAGCCGGGTACGGTCACCGCCATCGTTGGTCGATCCGGCAGCGGCAAGACCAGCCTGATCCGGCTCGTGCCGCGCTTCTACGAACCCAGCGGCGGGCGCATCACCCTCGACGGGGTGGCACTGGACGACTATCCGCTGGCCGACCTGCGTCGCCAGGTGGCGATGGTCGGGCAGAAGGTCATGTTGTTCGACGACACCATCGGCGCCAACATCGCCTATGGCATGGACGCGACGGATGAACAGATCCGAGCGGCAGCTGAAGCCGCGAATGCCTGGGAGTTCATCGCACGCATGCCGCAGCAGCTGCAGACCCCGGTGGGCGAGAACGGCGCGCTGCTGTCCGGTGGCCAGCGCCAGCGCCTGGCGATCGCCCGTGCGATCCTGCGCGACGCGCCGATCCTGATCCTCGATGAAGCCACCGCAGCGCTGGACAACGAATCGGAGCGCCTGGTGCAGGACGCGCTGCAGCGATTGATGCCCGAGCGCACCACGCTGGTCATCGCGCATCGCCTGTCGACCATCGAGCATGCAGACCAGGTGCTGGTGATGGACCACGGTCGCATCGTCGAGCGCGGTACCCACAAAGAGCTGCTCACCATGGGTGGCCTGTACCAGCATCTGCACAGCATGCAGTTCCGCGAAAGGCAGGACTGATGGCCGGCAAGGGTACCCAGACCCCGCCGTACTGGTACGACGGCACCCCGGTTCCGTGGGCGATGCGCCTGCTGGCGCCGCTGTATGCCGGCGTCACCGCGCTGCGCCGGCGCGCCTATCGGCGTGGCTGGCGCAAGCGCTACACGCTGCCGGTGCCGGTCATCGTGGTTGGCAACATCACCGCCGGTGGAACTGGCAAGACGCCGCTGACCATCGCGCTGGTGGAGCGCCTGCGTGCCGCCGGTTGGAAGCCGGGCGTGGCCAGTCGTGGCTACGGCCGCGAAGATGCCGACAAGCCGCTGTGGGTCAAGGCCGATACGCCGACCGCCAAGGGCGGTGACGAGCCGGTGCTGATTGCCTGGAAGACCGGCGTGCCGGTGCGCGTGGACAGTGATCGTGTTGCAGCCGGCAAGGCGCTGATCGAGGCCGGCTGCGATGTGATCGTCTGCGACGACGGCCTGCAGCACTACCGGCTGGCACGCGACATCGAGATCGAGGTGGTCGATGCGCAGCGCCGCTACGGTAATGGCCGGATGATTCCGGCCGGGCCGCTGCGTGAGCCGGTCAGCCGCGCCAGCGAGTGCGATTTCCGCGTGGTCAACCTCGGCCAGGCCGATGAGGAGACTGCAGCACAGGCCTGCGGCTTCGGCCAGTGGCCGATGGCCCTGCACATCGACAGCGCACAACCGCTGGCCGGTGGCCGTGCCCGTCCGCTGTCGTATTTCAAGGGCCAGCGCGTGCACGCCGTGGCTGGCATCGCCCACCCGCAGCGCTTCTTCGACATGCTGCGCGCGCGTGGCATCGGCGTCGTGCCGCACGCCTTCGCTGACCATCAGGCCTATCAGCCGCAGGACCTGTCCTTTGGCAGCCAGCTGCCGGTGCTGATGACCGAGAAGGACGCGGTGAAATGCCGCGCGTTCGGCAATGACTGGCACTACGCGGTCCCGCTGCGCGCCGAGCTGCCTGCCGCATTCTGGGTGGCGCTGACCGACCGCCTGGACAAGCTGCGACCGAACTGAGTGGCGCGGCGGCGCTTGCATTCATGCGCCGCCGGCCGCATTCCCGTTGTAACGAGCCTGCCGAGTACCGCCCCATGACCGAATTCGTCGTCGCCATCCCGGCCCGCTATGCCGCCTCGCGGCTGCCGGGCAAGCCGCTGCGCCCGCTGGGCGGTGAGCCGCTGGTGCTGCACGTGGCGCGTCGCGCGCTGCAGGCCGGTGCCGGCGAGGTCTGGGTCGCTACCGACGATCAACGCATTGCCGACGCACTGTCCGGCCTGGCCGAAGTGAAGGTGGCGATGACCGCCACCTCGCATGCCTCCGGTACCGACCGCCTGGCCGAGTGCGCGCGCATCGCCGGCTGGGCCGATGACACTGTCGTGGTCAACCTGCAGGGCGACGAGCCGTTCGCGCCGGCGGCGGGTATCCGCGCGGTGGCCCAGGCACTGGTTGAAGGCAATGCGCCGATGTCGACCCTCGCCACGACCGTCGAAGACGCGCATACCCTGTTCGACCCGAACGTGGTGAAGCTGGTGCGCAACGTGCGCAACGAGGCGATGTACTTCAGCCGCGCCCCGATCGCCTGGCACCGCGATGGCTTTGCCCGCAGCCGTGACACGCTGCCGGCCGGTCACAACTGGCTGCGCCACATCGGCATCTACGGCTATCGCGCCGGTTTCCTGCAGCAGTTCGCGGCGATGCCGCCGGGCCAGCTGGAGCAGATCGAATCGCTGGAACAGCTGCGCGTGCTGGAAGCGGGTTTCCCGATCAGCGTGGCGATCTCGCCCGAACCGTTCCCGCCGGGCATCGACACGCCCGAGGACCTGGAACGCGCCGAAGCATTGCTGCAGACGCTGGCTGCCCGATGAAGCTGCTGGTCGTCTGCCTCGGCAACATCTGCCGTTCGCCGATGGCCGAAGGAGCGCTGCGCGCGCGCCTGGACGCCTCGCCGCTGGCTGGTCGGGTGCAGGTCGATTCGGCCGGCACCGGCGACTGGCATGTGGGCGAGCCACCGGACCGGCGAGCGATCGGCTGCGCGGCCGGGCATGGCGTGGACATCGGCGGCCTGCGCGCGCGCCAGCTGCAGGTCGCGGATTTCGACCGCTTCGACTGGATCCTGTGCGCCGATGAGGCCAACCTGCGCGATGCGGGTCGGCTGGCCACACCCGCCCAGCGCGAACGCCTGGCGCTGTACCTGCCGTGGTCCGGCGGGCAGGGCAGGGGTGCGATCCCGGACCCGTACACCGGCGGAAGTGAGCATTTCGAACAGGTCTGGACATTGGTCGACGATGCTGCAAAACGTGCCGTGGCACGACTGTTGCATGACGCCGACTCCGGCATAATCGGGCCATGAACGTCCAGCCCGTCCCGGACCTGCCCGAGTTCGCCACCTGGCTCAACGCCACCCCCTGCACCCTGACCGAACTGCGCGGTCGGCCGGTGGCGCTGTTGTTTGTCAACGCCGCCTCCGCCTGGAGCGCGCAACGCCTGGCCGAGTTCGGCCAATGGCTGTCGCGCCACCCCGGCAAGCTGCAGCCGCTGGTGCTGCAGGTGCCGCGCTTCGATTTCGAACGCGAGGCCGGCGCCGCATTGAAGCTGCTGCGTCGCCAGGGCCTGACGATGCCGGTGCTGCTTGATGCCGACTGGGATGGCTGGCGCCGCTTCGGCATCACCGCCTGGCCGACCCTGGTGCTGCTGGATGCGCAGGGCCGCGAACAGCAACGGCTGGTCGGGCAGGGTGCACCCGGTGAGCTGGAGCGTGCCTTGAACGCGCTGTGCGAAGGCGCACCGTCGGCGCCGCCGCGTGGCGGCAGCGAACTGCACCCGGAACCCCGCCAGGCGCTGCGCTTCCCGCTGGGCCTGGCGGTCAGCACCGAACGGCTCTACATCGCCGACAGCGGCCATCACCGCATCCTCGAATGCAGCCATGGTGGCCGCATCCTTCGCCAGTTCGGGCTGGGCACCGCCGATTTCATGGACGGCAACCTCGCCGAAGCCGCGTTCCACCGCCCGCAGGCGCTGGTGCTGGAGCGCGATTCGCTGTACGTCGCCGACACCGGCAACCACGCGGTGCGTCGTATCAACCTGCTGACCGGGATCGTCGATACCCTGTGCGGCAACGGCCGTCCCGGTGCACCGATGGAAGGCCCGGTCGCGCAGGCGCGGCAGGTTGCGCTGGACCATCCGGTCGGCCTGGCCATTGCCGACAACCAGCTGCACATCGCCATGGCTGGCGACAACCGCATCTGGAGCTACCACCTGGGCCAGCGCAGCCTGCAATGGCGCGCGGGCAGTGGTTCCATCGACGAGCGTGATGGTAGCGGGCATCTGGCTGCCTTTGCCCAGCCGACTGCGCTGGCCGTGGTGCAGCAGGTGCTGTACGTGGCCGATGCGCTGGGTTCCTCGATCCGCGCGCTGCAGTTGCGCGGCGATCTGGTGCAGACCTTGGTCGGGCAGGGGCCGTGGCGCTTCGGCTGCGAAGACGGTCCGCGTTCGGACGCCAGCCTGCAGTTCCCACAGGCCATCGCGCTGAGTCCGGATGCGCCGCTGTTGTGGATTGCCGATACCGGCAACGGCCGCCTGCGCACGCTGCGCCTGGGCGGTGGCGAACTGACCACCCAGCCGTTGCCACGACGCCTGCATGGCCCGGCGGGGTTGGCGGTAGGCGCCGGTGCGGTGTGGATCGCCGAGACCGACGCCCATGCCGTGCTGCGATTCGACCCGGACAGCGGCGTGCTCAGCGAAGTCCCGATCAGCGAATGACAGACGTTCCCGCCCCGGCCTTCGACGGCAAGGCCTTCGCGGCCCAGCTCAGTACCGCCCCTGGCGTGTACCGCATGTACGCCGCCGACGACACGTTGCTGTACGTGGGCAAGGCGCGCGCGCTGCGCAACCGTGTCGGCAGCTATTTCAACGGCAGCCCGAAGAACGCGCGGATCATGTCGATGATCTCGCAGATCGCGCGCATGGACGTGACCGTGACGCGCTCGGAAGCCGAGGCGCTGCTGCTGGAAAACCAGCTGATCAAATCACTGTCGCCGCGTTACAACGTCTCGTTGCGCGACGACAAGACCTATCCGCACGTGCTGCTGACCCGAGAGGACTGGCCGCGCATCGCGCTGCATCGCGGTCCGCGCGCCATTCCCGGCCGCTACTTCGGGCCGTATCCCGGCGTTACCGCCGTGCGCGAAACGCTGAACCTGATGCACAAGCTGTTCAAGCTGCGCAGCTGCGAGGACAGCGTGTTCCGCAACCGCTCGCGGCCGTGCCTGCAGTACCAGATCGGTCGCTGCAGCGCGCCCTGCGTGGAGCTGGTGCCGGCGCCGGACTACGCCGAATCGGTGCGTCGCGCCGCACTGTTCCTGGAAGGCAAGAGCGACGAGCTGACCCGCGAACTGGGCGAGCAGATGCAGGCCGCCAGCGAGGCACTGGAGTTCGAGCAGGCCGCGCGCCTGCGCGACCTGATCTCCTCGCTGCGCAGCATGCAGACCCGCCAGTACGTGGATGGCCGTGCCGCCGATCTGGACGTGCTGGCGGTGGCCATGCAGGGTTCGCAGGCCTGCGTGCTGCTGTTGGCTTTCCGCGATGGCCGCAACCTCGGTACCCGCCCGTTCTTCCCACGCACCAACGGTGAAGATAGCCCGGAGGAAGTGCTGGCCGCGTTCGTCTCGCAGTACTACATCGAATTCGAGCCGCCGCGCGAGATCCTGCTGGATCGCGAGATTCCCGATGCCGACCTGCTGGTGGCCGCGCTGTCGGCCTCGGCCGAGCGCAAGGTGCAGCTGAAGTGGAACGTGCGCGGCGAACGCGCCGGCTATGTGGAACTGGCCAGCCGCAACGCGCAGCTGACCCTGGCGACCGAACTCAACAGCCGCAACGCGCAGCACGCGCGCAGCGACGCGCTGCGCGACATGCTGGGCCTGGCCGAGCCGGTCAAGCGTGTTGAATGTTTCGATATCAGCCATACCATGGGTGAGGCCACCGTGGCCTCATGCGTGGTGTTCGACGCCGCCGGTCCGGTGCGCGCGCAGTACCGCCGCTTCAATATCAGCGGCATCGAGCCGGGCGACGACTACGCCGCCATGCGCCAGGCCATCGACCGCCGCTTCCGCCGTGCAGTGGAAGAGCAGGGCGTGCTGCCGGACGTGCTGCTGATCGACGGCGGCGCCGGCCAGTTGGCCCAGGCCCAGGCCGCGCTGGCCGACCTGGGCGTGGAAGGCGTGTTGCTGGTGGGCGTGGCCAAGGGCGTGGAACGCCGCGCCGGCCACGAAGCGCTGGTGATGCCCGATGGCCGCGAGCTGCGCCCGGGCGCGGCCAATCCGGCGCTGCAGTTCATCCAGCAGGTGCGCGATGAGGCGCACCGCTTCGCCATCACCGGCCACCGCGGCCGCCGCCAGAAGGCGCGGATGACCAGCAAGCTGGAGGACATCCCTGGTATCGGGCCGCGCCGCCGCGCCAGCCTGCTCAAGCATTTCGGCGGCCTGGTCGGCCTGAAAGCCGCTGGTGAAGCGGAAATCGCCAGGGTGGAAGGTATCAATGACGCCCTCGCGGCACGTATCTACGCTAACCTGCACGGGTTGGCCACGCCTGATCCGGCCGAGTAGAGAGAGAAGCACGCAAGCATGAAGTTGACCCTGCCCACCTGGCTGACCTTGTTGCGGATCGTGATGATCCCGGTGCTGGTGCTGGTGTTCTACCTGCCCTACACCTGGACCAACTTCGCTTCGGCGGCGATCTTCGGCCTGGCCGCGATCACCGACTGGCTCGATGGCTGGATCGCACGCCGTTACCAGCTGGAATCGGCCTTCGGCGCCTTCCTCGACCCGGTCGCGGACAAGCTGATGGTGGCGGTGGCGCTGTTCCTGATCGTGCAGGGTCACCCGACGCCGTGGATGGCGTTCTGGGCGGCGGTGATCGTTGGTCGTGAAATTGCGGTATCGGCGCTGCGCGAATGGATGGCCGAACTCGGCCAGCGCGCCAAGGTGCGCGTGGCGATGATCGGCAAGGTCAAGACCACCGCGCAGATGGTCGCGCTGCTCTGCCTGCTGTATTCGGTGGCACCGAACGTGCCGGTGGAAGACATCTGGATGGGCTGGCCGGTGTTCCATATCGGCGACTGGACCCTGGCGATCGCCGCGGTGCTGACCCTGTGGTCGGGCCTGCAGTACCTGCACGCCGCCTGGCCGAGCCTGCGCGATGACGAGCGCGCTGCGCGCGAGCGTGCACGGCAGAAGAAGCTGGGCAACTGAGCCCCGGGGTCGGATCCCTTTCCGCAGGAAAGGGCTCTGACCCCATCGATGCGCCTATCCACGCATGGCGTGGATCTACTCGACGCGCTGGACGGATCTACGGTGATGCCCCATACACGCATGGCGTGGATCTACTGGAAATGCCGCATCCACGGATGATGCGGATCCATCGGTTTGCGGGGATGCCATAGTAGATCCACGCCATGCGTGGATACGCAATGCAAGGTGCCTCGCAGACCCTGAAAAAGCGCTTGACGCCATCCTTGGAATAGGTAAAATTTCGCCTCCCAAGCGGGAATAGCTCAGTTGGTAGAGCGCAACCTTGCCAAGGTTGAGGTCGCGAGTTCGAGTCTCGTTTCCCGCTCCAGATTCAAGAAAAACGCTCCCGAAAGGGGGCGTTTTTCGTTTGCGTCCAACGCGCTTCATTGCCACTTCACCGTCGCCCCATCGCCCCACCACATGAAGGTTGGATGCTGCATCCTTCGTTCCAAGGGTGACGCCGCGATGCCTCATCAATCCTCCGCCTACGACCACGACGTGGTCATCGTCGGCGCCAGTTTCGCGGGTACCGCCTGCGCGTTGGCTGCCGCCCAGTATGGCTTGCGCGTCTGCGTGCTCGAACGCAAGGCCGACCCCGGCGAACGCCTGCACACCACCGGCATCGTGGTGAAGGAAGCGATGGAGCAGACCTGGCTGGGGCGCATGCCCGAATGCCTGGTGCAACGCGTTGCCAATGTGCGGCTGTATGCGCCGAACCTGCGCAGCGTGTTGTTGGCCGCGCCGGGCTATTACTTCCTCACCACCGATACGCCGAACCTGATGCGCTGGCTGGCCAGCGAGCTGCGCGCGAATGGTGTCGACCTTCGCCTGCAGCAGTCCTTCACCGGCGCCCATCGCAGTGGTGACGGCTGGCAGGTGGAAGGGGCAGGGCGGTGCGCCTACCTGGTCGGTGCCGATGGTGCACGCTCACGCGTTGCCCAGCGCACCGGGCTCGGCAAGGTGCCTGACAACCTCTACGGCGTGGAACGTGAGTTCGCCGGCCTCCAGTTGCCGCAGGGCGACGCACTCCATTGCTTCGTCAGCAAGCGCTTTGCACCGGGTTACATCGGGTGGGTCGCACAGAACCCGACCGGGCTGCAGGTCGGCTTGGCGCTGCGCCATGACCCGAACCAGGTGCGGCCGCCTGATATCGATGGCTTTCTTGAGCACGTGCGCGATGTGGTCGGCATTCCGCCTTCGGCGCGTCCCTCGGCCACCCGCGCAGGGCTGGTGCCCTGCGGCCGGCCGGATGGGCCGTTCACCGGCCAACGCGTGATCCTGACCGGCGACGCGGCGGGCATCGTCTCACCACTGTCCGCCGGAGGCATCCATTCCTCGTGGCGGCATGGCTGGGCGGTCGGCGAGGCGATTGCCCGCCATCTGCGTGGGCAAGGGCGGGAAGCGGAACGGGTGGCGCGGCAGGTGGCGCCGGCATTCCATGGCAAGCGCCTGCTGCGCTGGGCGATGGATCATCTGCAGGCCGACTGGCCGCTCAACGCACTGCTGCATACGGCGGCCACGCGGCGCATCGCTGAGCAGGTCTACTTCCACCGCCGTGGCCTACGCACGTGATGCGCAATTCGATGGCCATCTAATTCCATGATTCTGTATTTATTTACGTGAATGCACATATAAGCCGCAAAATTAGGGAATTAAATTCATTGAACAGGAGTGGTGTCGATTCTATAATTTGGGTGCCAACTGGCATGGGAAGAGGGTGGTGAGCGCTATGTTGGATTTGGGCTTCAGCAAGCCCGGCGAGGTCGTCAAGCGACTCTGCGAGCGCTTGCGCACAGAGCGCATGGCGTTGGGCATGACACAGTCGGATCTGGCCGGGCGTGCCGGCATTGGGACCAACACCGTGTCCAATCTGGAGGCCGGGCGCAATGTTGGCTTCGAGGCGGTGGTCCGCGTGGCGATGGTCCTTGGTCGGATCAACGAACTCGAAGCCCTGTTCCAGCCAAAGCTGGACAGCATCGAAGACATTCGGCGCTACGAAGAGGCCGCGAATCGCCTGCGGACGAAGAGGAAGCCCCGCAATGCCTGAGCAAGTGAATGTCTTCTACGAGGGGTGGGGAGAGCGATGGCTCTGGGGAACGCTGGTCTCCACCACCGCCCTGACCGGCCGCCCGCTGATCGCCTTCGAGTACAGCAACGAGGCCAGGCAAAGGGGGCTGGAGCTGTCTTCGTACAAGCTGCCGCTGGCCGGCCCTCCGTTGCGGCGGGATTTTCCGGACCATCAACTGCAACTGCCCGGGCCCGTGTATGACGCCTTGCCAGACGGCTGGGGCATGCTGCTGATGGACCGCATGTTCAGACGCCGAAGGATCAGTACAGCACGCATCGGCCCGCTCCAGCGTTTGGCCTGCATCGGTGGCAACGCGATGGGGGCCATGACGTTTGAACCTGTGGCGCCCGAGGGTGAGGCGCCGCAGGTCCACATCCCGCTGGAGCAGCTTGCCGCCGAAGTGCAGGAGGTGCTCCGGGGAGAAGGTGGCGAATTTCTGCAGACCTTGCTGCTGGTGGGCGGCTCACCCCAAGGTGCAAGGCCCAAGGCACTTGTCTATCGCGATCCGCAGTTCGGTGGGTTCACCACGGCCGCCGAGCCAGGGTTCGAAGCCTGGCTGGTCAAGTTCCCGGCCAGAGAAGAGCATGCCGAGGCGTGCGCCATCGAAATGGTCTACGCCGAGTGCTTGCGCAGGTGCGGCATCGAGACCCCGGACACGCAGTACTTCAGCCTGCCCAATGGGCTGGCCGCGTTCGCCAGCAAGCGCTTTGATCGCCACGATGGGTTGCGTGTACCCATGCAGAGTCTTGCCGCATTCACGGGCGCCAACTACCAGACGGCGGGGTCCTTGGACTATGTCAACTTCCTGCGCGCGACCCAGCTGTGTACCAATGACGTGCGGCAAATGGCCGTGGCCTTCGAGCGTGCGGTCTTCAACGTCGCCTTCAACAACCGGGACGATCATCCGAAGAATTTTGCCTACATCATGTCGCCGGATGGGCAATGGCGCCTGGCCCCGGCCTACGACGTGACCTTCTGCGAGGGACCCAACGGATATCACCAGATGGACGTCATGGGGGAGGCACTGGCGATTTCCCGTGCTGACATGCTTCGGCTTGCCGAGGAAGCAGAAGTGCAGCAGGGTGACGCCAGTCTGGCGATTGACAGCATCTGCGAGGTGGCCAGCCAATTCACCGAAATCGCCAACGGCATGTATTCAAGCGTTATTGCTCAAGACACCTTGAGCATGATCCAAGGGCGTATCAACGAGAACGTGGCTCTGCTGCGGCAAGTCCGGCCTGGCCTGCGGACCTGAGGCCCGGGCGCAGGGGCCTGAACGCCCCCCTTCACTTCACCTGAAAATTCCTGTTGACGCCGTGCAGCAATATCGACACAATAGCGCTCCTTCGACGCAGGTCGAACGGAATCTGCGGGAATAGCTCAGTTGGTAGAGCGCAACCTTGCCAAGGTTGAGGTCGCGAGTTCGAGTCTCGTTTCCCGCTCCAGATTCAAGAAGAACGCTCCCGCAAGGGGGCGTTTTTCGTTTGTCACACCGGTTGCACCACCGCCGCGCTAGCGTGCCTTGCCGGGCAGGGCGCTGCACCAGGTCCGGGCATCCTGCCGGTGGAAACCGGGGCAGCGGTTGTCCTGCGGGATGTAGACGTAGGGAGCGTCATCTTCGTAGGTGAAGTGGTAGTAGTAGGTCCGGTCCTTCCCGTACAACCAGTAGTTCGACGAGCCCTGGTTGATGGCATACGGCTCGAACGTGAAGATCGAGGATTCGGCGGGAATGAAGTTGCTGCGCTCCATCAGTAGCAGCGTGGCGTTCGAGACCAGTGGGGTGGTCAGGACGAGCACGATCACGCCGACAGTTGCTGTCGTGATCGAGCCAATCAGCAGCCAGCGGCGGGGGCGTTTCACGGTCGGGCAGCATCGAAGCAAGACAATGCCGCAATGTGCAATACGCTGTGAAAGTCGTCCAGTGTTCCGTGCCGGGAACGCATTGAAAGCGTAGTGAAAGACTGGGTCGGCGTTGCCTGAACCGCACGCGTGCTGTGACCTTTTTCGGACGATTTCTCCATGTTCGCTCCACAATCGCACGGTAGCCTTCATGCTCCTTCTACACGTTGGCGGGCTGGTGGTCAGGCGTATCACTTCAGTGGCAGTGCCCAAGGCCGGGCACCGACTCTCCCTGCATGCAGTGCTGCGCCCTGGAGCGTTGTTGGCAAGCCTGGCCCTGGCCGGTTGCATGTCGGTGCCTGTTCCGGACCTGCCTGACCGCACGCCCAGCACCTGGACCCAGGTGCCGCAGGGCCAGGGCGTGGCAGTGGATGCCAGACAGTGGTGGAAAGTGCTGTCCGACCCGGCACTGGATGGCCTGGTCGACCAGGCCATCGCCGGCAACCTGGACCTGCAGCAGGCTACGCTGCGCCTGCAGGCCGTTCGGATCGTCGCCGGCACTTCCGACTCGCGTTTCCTGCCGGAAATCTCGGCCAGCGCCAAGCAGGTGCAGGACGCCGCCGCCGTCGATACCTACTTCCATGCCGGCATCGAAGCGATCTGGGACCTGGGCCTGTTCGGTGCCGCCGAGAGCGCGCAGTTGAGCGCGCAGGCTTCGGCCGGCAATGCCGAGGCGCTGCGCAATGCCGCGCAGGTGGCGGTGATTGCCGACGTGGTGCGCAGCTATCTGGACCTGACCGTTGCACAGGCCCAGCAGGACCTGCTGGCCCGCCAGCAATCGGTGGATGACCGCGGCGAGCACCTGGCCCTGGTCCGCCAGCGCCTGCGCCTGGATGAGCCCGGCGAACTTGATCGCCTGCGTGCACGCCAGGCCGCCACCCACGCCGCCATCGCACAAGCCCGGGAAAACGCCGACAACGCCGCCCGTGCGCTGGCATTGTTGCTGGGCCGTGATGGCCCGGATCCGGCTTGGCGCGCCTATCGCTCGCCGCCGAAGCTGGGCACGTTCTCCCTGCAGCAGGTACCGGCCGATCTGCTGCGCCACCGCCCGCAGATTCTGCTGGCCGAATCTGAAGTGATGCAGGCCGCGGCGAGCAAGGGCTCCGCACGTGCCGCGATGTATCCGCGGGTCAGTCTTGGTGGCTCGATCCTGTACGCCTACAACCTCACCCAGAACGCCCGCTCCAACTCCGATTCCAGTCCGTCGATCGGCCCGTACGTCGATATCCCGCTGTGGGATTGGGGTCAGCGTCGTGCACGCTTCAATGCCGATGAAAAGCAGCTGGATGCTGCACTGCTCGGTTACCGCAAGGCGGTACTGGAAGGCGTGAGCGAAGTGGAGGGCGCGCTGGGCAGCCTGGCGCGCCAGGACAGCAGCATCCAGTCGCTGCGTGCGGCCAATGATGCCGCCGGCCAGCAGGTCGAGCGCCAAGCGCGGCAGGTGCAGCTGGGCCTGTCCAGCGAGTTCGATGGACTGGATACGCAGCGTGCCGCGCTCGCCTCGCAGGCTGATCTGATCGGTGCGCAGGGCGCACGCGTGCTCGCGTTTGCTTCGCTGTACCGCGCGCTTGGCGGTGCACCGCTGCCGGCTGAGGGTGAGGGCGAACAGCAATGATCGCGCTGGCCCGCAAGACTCTGGCCTATGAGTGGCGCCGGTTTCTGCCGGTAGTGCTGGCGATGTGCTTCGCTGGCGTGCTGCTGATCGTGCAGGCGGCGCTGGTGCTGGGTATCTTCGGTACCGCCGCGATCTACGTGAAGGCATCGTCGGCTGATATCTGGGCCGGTTTCCCCGGCACCCAGAGCGTGAACTACGGCCATGCAATCAGTGCGGATGTGGAAAGCCACCTGCGCATGGATCCGGATGTCACCCGCGTCGAACCCTACGAGTGGGTCGATGGCGAATGGCGCTCCAGCGCGCAGGGTACCGGTAACGTGTCTGTGTATCTGTCCGGCATCTCCACCCAAGGCGACGCGATGATGTTCGCGCGCATCCTGCCCGCCGACCTGCGCGCGCAGCTGCGCGAACCCGGTGCGGTGATCGTCGATAGCGCCGATCTGGATACGCTGGGCGTGGACCTGCAGAACAACCGTGCGTGGATCAATGGCAAGGCGGTGCGCGTGGTCGCGGCACAACCGGGCCTGCGTGGCCTCGGTGGCGTCAACGTGCTGGCCTCGCTGGATACCGCGCGCGCCATCGCGGGTACCGATCCGCACGAGGGCAGTACCTATTTCGTGGCGGGCCTGCGTTCGCCGGACCTGGCCGACCGTGTGCGCGACCGCCTGGCCACGTCGATGGGGCAGGCCACGCCGGTCGAGTTCTGGACGGCACCGGAGTTCGCCAGCCGCTCGCAGCAATACTGGCTGTTCGATACCGGTGCCGGCATCGCAGTGTTGTTCATGGCCGTCATCGTCTGCTTCGTCGGCGCGGTGATCACCAACCAGTCGTTTGCTTCGGTGGTGGCCGGTTCGGTACGCGAGTACGCCACGCTCAATGCACTCGGTGCCGGTCGCTATGCGCTGGCGCGGGTGGTGTTCGAGCAGGCACTGTTGATCGGCGGCGTGGGCATGTTGCTGGCGGCGGCGTTCAGTACCGTCGTGCTGTTGATCGCACAGACCCAGCGCGTGCCGGTGCAGCTGACACCGATGGTGATCATCGGTTGCGTGGCGCTGGTCGCGGTGATGGCCATGCTGTCGAGCATCATGGCGGTACGCAGTGTCGTCCGCTCCGATCCATCGTTGCTGCTGCGTTGAGGACCGGCCGATGACTTCCGAACGCGCCGTCGCCCCGACCCTGCAGGCCGACGCACTGGAAAAGGGTTTCATGTCCGGCGACGTGCAGGTGCCGGTGCTGCGTGGCCTGTCACTGGACATCTATCCCGGTGAACTGACCCTGGTATCGGGCCCATCCGGTTGCGGCAAGAGCACGCTGCTGTCGTTGCTGTCTGGGTTGTCTGCGCCCGATGGCGGCCGCGTGCACGCGCTCGGGCAGGATGTGGGCCACATGACGCGCAGCGAAGTGGAGCGCTTCCGCCTGCACCATGTCGGCTTCGTGTTCCAAGGCTTCAATCTGTTCCCCGCACTGACCGCACTGGAACAGGTGCAGCTGCCGCTGGGCTATCGCGGCATGAGCAATCGCGAAAGCGAACCGCTGGCCCGCAAGGCATTGGACGAGGTGGGCCTCAGCCACCGCAGCCACATGCGACCGGCGCAGCTGTCCGGTGGTGAGAAGCAGCGCGTGGCCGTTGCGCGCGCCTTCGCCAAGTCGCCGACGCTGATCTTCGCCGACGAACCCACCAGCGCGCTGGACGCCGAGAACGGCCAGCGCGTGATCGACATCCTGCATCGCTACGCACGTGCGCATGGCGCCACCGTGCTGTGCGTGAGCCACGATCCGCGCCTGATCCGGCATGCCGATCGGGTGATCGCCATGGAAGACGGCATGGTCCGTGATGACCGCCGCCAGAACGAAACTGTAGAGTCCGCCCCATGACCAAGACGTTGCACCTGCTTCCCTTCAGCCTGGTACTGTCCGCGGCGCTGCTGCTCGGCGCCTGTTCCAAGGACGCGCCTGCCCAAGCACCTGCAGGTAGAGCCGGCACTGCCACCGCCGGCAAGGTCGCGGTGGCGCGCGGCATCATCGACGTCGAGGGTGGCCTGATCGCGCTGGCGCCGCCAGTGGATGGCTCGATCACCGCCGCGTCGGTGAAGGAGGGTGCCACGGTGAAGAAGGGACAGTTGCTGCTGTCGCTGGATGGCGCCCTGCTGCAGCAGGAAGTGGCGATGGCCACCGCCGATCTGGCCCTGGCCAACGACCGCCTGAAGGGCAGCCAGGCGCAGTTGCGCGAACTGGAGCGCAACGCCACCCGGCTGTCCACCGGCGCCAGCGAAGGCGTGTCGTCCAACCAGCAGGCCGATGCGGCCAAGCAGCAGCTGGCCGGCGTACGGGCCGATGTCGATGTGGCCGGTGCGCAGGTCGACATGGCCCAGCACAAGCTGGAGCACGCCAGACTGAAACTGCAGCAGATGTCGCTGAGCGCGCCGGAAGCCGGCACCGTGGTCGGCCAGGTGCCGGGCCTCGGCGCCTTCGTGCAGGCTGGCAAGCCGGCGATCTCGCTGCTGCCGGCACGCCCGCTGCAGGTGCGTGCAGAACTGAGCGCCGCCTATGCCGATGCTGTGCAGGTGGGCATGAAGGCCACCGTCGTGCCGGACAGCGATGGCGCCGAGAACACCGGCTCACTGCCACTCGCGCGCGTGGTGCGCATCAGTCCGGTGTTCGCGCAGGCGCGCTTGCCCGAAGACGCGGGGCGCGGCGTGGCCAAGGTGGTGGAGTGTGTGCTGGAGTTCGACGGCGAGGCCAAGGCGCGCTTCGGCCAGCATGTGCGGGTGGAGTTCCGGAAGTAGGGCGCGGGCCTCAGTTCCCGAGCCAACGTCGCAGGCTAGGCCAAAGTGAGGCCGGCACAACCACGAGCAGTGCCAGCAGCAAGATGGTGCTCATGCCGAGCAGCCAGTTCGAGTGGACGTCGCGCACGGGGGATTGATGCATGGCAGCCAAGCCCCATAGGACGTTCCACCCCAGCCATGGAATGAGGCTGATCAGGATCCGCAGCCACAGGCGGCGGAACCGCCATGGCTGCACAGCCAGGCCCAGCGCTGTCATTTCCACGAGGACGATCAGCGCGAACGTGATCACCGAGCCGATGGGATAGGGCAGTGTCCCGGACTCGGTGTGACGCAGTTGCCAGTAGTCTGGCTTGAAGCCGGCATGGATGAGTGCGGCAACCAGCAGCAGCCAGATGAGTGATGCCAGGAGCCAGAAGGAAGGGGGAGCACGGAATGCGATGGGCAGGGGCACGATGCAGGCGTTCGTCGCTGGCGGATCCTCAACCTTCCTGCATCGGCCTGCCGCAATCCATGCAAGAGATCCGAAAATGAAGCGGTGAAGCCCTCGGATCCAGCGCCTTAAGGAACCGCAGTCGGGGTCTTCTTCCTGCCGGAAATGCGTCCCAGGACGCTGACCAGCGACACCACGCACAGCGCCAGCAGCAGTCCCACGTCCAGCAGCAGCAACCACAGCAGATGCATGCCGTGCACCGGCGGCTGATGCATGGCCGACAGCATCCACGGTACCGACCACGCCAACAGCAGAACGAAGGCAATCAACAGGCGCAGCCACAGCCGCTTCAATTTCCACGGTCGCACGATCAAGGCGGCCACGACCAGTTCAACCGTGCCCAGCAACGCGAACATGATGACGGTGCTGGTCGGGTAGGACAGTTCGGCGCCTTCCAGGCGGTGCAGCAACCAGTAGTCCGGGGTGAAGCCGGCATTGACCAGCGCAGCGATCAGCGCCAGCCAGGTCAGCGCGACCAGCAGCCAGAACAGGCGGATGTAACGTCTAGGCATCGGCGGTGTCCATGGTAGCGGGCAGGCGGCTGCGTGATGCATAGCACACCGATGTGGCGATCGCGGCCAGCGCCAGCAGGCCAGGCCCGACGGTGAAGTACAGCAGGCGCAGCGGGTGGTTGTGCATCAGCGTCCAGGTCGCGAACGTCAGCGGAACCACCAGCACCAACAGCTTGGCGAACAGCGGCCGCAGCACCGCAATCAGTGGCTGGGCGCCGAGGAACATATGGAACAGATAGAACTGGGCGATGCCAAGGCCGATGTCGCGATGCGAGGTGAAGCCGAAATTGTCGCGATACCAGTTCATTCCCAGCGGAATCAGTGCCCAGTACAGCAGCGCTACTACCAGATGCAGCAGCAGGGCGATCAACAGGGGCTTGCCGCGAAGGAACATGGGCGCACGGGGCTGGGCGGGGCAGCGTACCCCAGTGCGGACGCCCATGACCGCATCGTGTGAAGACTGTTGACGGCGTGAAGGAATTTGGACACAATAGCGCTCCTTCGACGCAGGTCGAACGGAATCTGCGGGAATAGCTCAGTTGGTAGAGCGCAACCTTGCCAAGGTTGAGGTCGCGAGTTCGAGTCTCGTTTCCCGCTCCAGATTCTACAGGGCCCCGGTCGGGGCCTTGTTTTTCTCCCGCCACGGCAAGGCGGGGCACGTTGGGCCACAAGGCTTTACGCGCAGTCAGAAAAGTGAAATCGCTGGTGTGTGTTCCGGATTTCCGGTACCATGGCGGCTTACGCGGGAATAGCTCAGTTGGTAGAGCGCAACCTTGCCAAGGTTGAGGTCGCGAGTTCGAGTCTCGTTTCCCGCTCCATGCTCCGACAGGCCCCATCATGGGGTTTTGTCTTGTCAGGGCTCCGTTCCTGGCGCGCAGTACGTTGGCCTCATGGCAGAGTGGCTATGCACCGGATTGCAAATCCGTTTACAGCGGTTCGATTCCGCTTGAGGCCTCCAATTGAAAAGCCCTGACTCCGGTCAGGGCTTTTTTGTTTGTCTGGATGCCAGCTAACCTGCGTCCGGATCGATATCCGCTACAGCCTGGCCAGCGCCTGCACCGTGGCCTGGGTCAGTGGCTGGGGCAGCGCATCCAGCGCGAACCAGCCCAGCCCTGTCTGCACACCCGGCTCCTGGATGGAGGCCTCGGCACCGGCAGGTGCGCGAGCCTCGAAGATCGGCGCGACCCAGTGCTGCGCAAGTGTCGGCTCGAAATGATCGGCCACGCACAGCAGGCGCAGCAGCGTCACTTCCAATGCCGTCTCCTCGCGAGTTTCGCGGACCACGGCAGCCTCCACCGTTTCCATCCAGTCGACTTTGCCGCCGGGCAGGCCCCAGTGCCCGCGCTCCGGATCGCGTCCGCGCTGGATCAGCAGGATGCGGCCGTCGGCATCACGGACGACGGCGCCGCATCCAACGCGGGGAATCTGAAGTTCAGTCATGGCGGAGAGTGAAGAAGGAGCTGTCTTCATTCTTGCATGCACGCCGTATCAGGCGAACCCGCGCTAGGCTGGGCACCTGTGCATCAGCAACCTCACAGGTGTGTCGCATGCTTCTCCGGCAACTCGGCCCTGACGACGCCGATATTCTCTGGCAAGCACGGTTGCAGGCCCTTCGCGAGTCGCCTGCGGCGTTCCTGTCCACGCTGGCCGAGGCGCAGAATGACTCGGCGGACGTGATGCGCGCCCAGCTTGGCGATCCTGGTACGCGCTACTTCGGCACGTTCGTTGACGGCATGCTGGTGGGCTTCCTGCGTTACGTACGCCCGGTGCGGATGGCGCGACGGCATACGGCGGAAGTGCACAGTGTCCATGTGGGTGCTGGCCATCGAGGCCAGGGTGTCGCCCGTCAGCTTCTTCTTGCCGCGTTCGCGGCTGCGCGCGCGGAAGGCATCGAATCGCTAACTCTCACGGTACTGGCGGACAACGCCGCCGCGCGCGCGCTGTATGAATCGCTGGGTTTCACCGAATCCGGCGTCGAGCCGCGCGCGGTGAAGCGCGACGGCCGCTATGTGAACATGGTGTCGTACTGGATTTCAGTGACCAGTCACCGACCATCGCCGGCACCTTGAATCACCCGCTCTACGCCGGATCGTAGACCGGCGTCTGCGCGCGGAAGTTGCGCCCGACTGGTTCACCCACGCTCAGGTAGTGGCGGAACAGATAGATCAACGGTTTCCAGTGGGCGACATCGATGTGCTGGGTGCCAGCCACGGTGATCGCTTCGTGCGCATGCACGCAACGGATCCGTCCTTCGACGATCACGAAGCCCTGACCGTCATCCTCGCCGGGCGGGTGCATCGCCATCACGCTGACTTCCACCTGCAGCGGGCACTCGGCAATCGCCTCTGGTGCGACGTGCGTCGAGGCGACCGCACTGAAGCCCCCCAGCGCGAACTTGTCGCGGACGTGCACGTAGCCCATCGCCTGTTTGGCAGTGGGTACCGGGTGGCAGCCTGTCGCGCGCGCGATGGCCTCGACCTGTGCGGCCTGCGCGGAGGATGGGAAGTTCAGTACGCACTCGTTGCGCAGCTGCAGGTTGCGATAGCCCTGACCCTGCACGCCGAGGCCCAGCACTACCCGGTTGCCCAGGGCCCAGAACGAAGACAACGGACTGATGTTGCTGCTGCCGTCGTCGTTCAGCGTGGTCATCAGCAACACAGGCGTGCCCGGGTACAGGACCGAAGGGGTGATGCAGCGGCGGGGAATCGGAGCGGAATTCATGGCAGGCCTTGCACTATCGGGGGGACCACTGTGCCGTGGCAGCGGGTGCCGACGCTTCGGCCTGCATCGAACTGTCGGCCTGCAACGGCGTGCCACAATGCGGGCATGGTCCACACCTCCGGTTCCCTTGTCAGCGTCGGTGCCCTGGTTGGTGACCAGGCGCGCGCATCCATGCTGCTGCAGTTGATGGATGGGCGTGCGTATACCGCGACGGAGCTGGCACGCGTGGCTGGGGTAACACCGCAGACGGCGAGCACGCATCTGCGCAGGCTGGTCGAGGGCGACCTGCTGGTCGCTGTCGCGCAGGGGCGCCATCGCTATCACCGGCTGGCCTCGCACGAAGTCGCCGACATGCTGGAGGGCATCCTGCGCGTTGCGGACCGCACGCCGTCCTGCACCGCTGAGGCATCACGCAGCATGCCGGCGTTGCGCCAGGCGCGTTCCTGCTACCGGCATCTGGCCGGTGTGCATGCGGTGGCGATCACCGACCGCTTGTTGCAGGCAGGGCACCTGGTCCCGCACCAGGCGCATTGGCAGGTGAGTGTGGAGGGCGCAGCGTTCCTGCAGGAGCTCGGCCAGCCGCTGGCAGAGCTGCTGCGGCTTCCCGTGACGGTCAAGCCTGCGCGCTACTGCCGAGGATGCCTGGACTGCACCGAGCGGCGCCCGCATCTGGCCGGGCTGGTCGGCGAGGCGATGCTGGACAGCTTCGTGAAGAACGATTGGCTTCGGCGGGTTGAGGGTCGACGCGAACTGCGCCTGACGCAGCCGGGGCGCGAAGCGCTGTGGACGCGGTTCGGCCTGGCGACATAGGGCCCCTCCCGTCTCATTCGCCCACGACATGGCAAGGCGCTATGGTCGAGTTCCAAGTCTTAGGGAGCTGCAATGGCGAGCAAGGACATGAACGATCGCGGCACGCTGGCGGTATGCCGGCAATGAGCAAATCTTCTGTGGAAGTACGTTGGCTGACGTTCCGGCTGATGAACGGCCAGTCGATCGGACCGGATCGGCTGAAGGATGGATGGGTGATTGCTTCGGAGACTCGCCACTGTGGCGTGCGGCGTGAAGCCATCGAAGGCGCGGGCGTGGTCTACGCGCTGTATGCACCGGCCAACCTGGCCTCACCGCGGCGCGCGGAGATGCGCATGCGCGAATTCCTGATGAGCTCCGGCTACACCTTCACCATGGGTACGCTGGGCGGCTGACGCCGCCCTTTTGGGGATTACGGGCGTACGGTCAGTGCCTGGCCGAGCATGCCGATCGGACCGCGCGCATCGTGCAGCACGGTGCTGGTCAAGCCGAGACCCTGGTGGCCAAACGACACCGACGTGTCGAAGCCCAGCCACTCGCCTTCGGGCATGCCGAACAGGTGCGCGGTCAGATCGAGGTTGGGGAAGGCGACCTCCTTCGGATCGGCGCGCACGGCCATGCCATTGGACAGATCGAACAGGGTGGCGGCACGGGCCAGCGGACTGACCGGCTCGCCGTCCAGCAGCCCGTGCTTCGCGCGCGCCCAGTAGGTGGCACGGCCGGTCCCCTGATCATGTCGGCGGATCTCCACGCTCTTGATGAAACCACCTGGCCAGACCGTACCTGGGTCCCACGCGGGCATTGATTCCGGCGGAGCAATGCCGGTGATCGGCGTGCCGGCGATGGCCTGCGTATCGTTCGGGCGCATCAGCCATGCACGCACGCGCAGCGCCGGGCGATCGTCATGGCGCAGCGTGGCTTCGACCAGTTCGATGGTGCGACCACCGCGCAGCACCTGTACGTGGGCCTCCATCGCTTCGATCGGAATGGTGCCGAGGATGTCGTAGGACAGGCGCGCGATCAGAAAACCGTGCCCACGCGCTGCGGCGTCACGTTCCAGGTGGTGCGCCAGCAGCCCGATCGCAGGTGCGATGTGTTGTTCGCGGATGTTCCAGGCGCCGCCCGTGTGTTCGGTCGGCAGGTAGCGGGTGTCGCTCAGTCGTTCGAAGAAGGCCATCGTATGCGTTGTGTCAGCAAGGAGGGGAGGCGGCAGATGCTGCGCGGGTCCCTGCATCGTAAGCGTTTGGCAGCGTGGCCGGCTGAGCCGGCTCCCGCAGGAGCCGGCCGGATGCCGGTCAGGAGGACTGGCAATCCATTTCGCGGCACATCTTGTACTGGGCCAGGCATTCTGCGGGTGTCTTGGCCAGTGGGCCTGAGGTTGCGCGCAGACAATATTCGTACTGCTGGCTGCAGAATTCACAGGGGCCCGCGGCGAAGGCCAGCCCGGTCACGACCATGCCAAGGAACATCACGGTCTTCAAGGTCGTCTTGATCATCACGTCAGTCCTTTGTGTGCCCGTCAATGGGCCCGGCCACCATAGCAGTCCTTATGGTGCGCCCCTGATGCGCTGCGACACGTTGAGCTCAACGCTGGATTGCCTTCAAGGCGTCGACAACCTGTGCTTCAGAGAAGCCACAATGCCCTTCGCCCACCGGCGGGAGCACGCGCGGGTGTGGTCGCGCGCCGCCCTGTGCGGCCATCTGCGGATACATCGCCTGCATGTGCGGCACGATGGTGGGATCGTTGTTGTTGAACTGGACCACCAGCGGTCGCTTCAACGCGCCGCTCAGTGCCAGCTTCGCGCGGACATCGGCCTGTGCCGCAGGCACGGGAGCGATGCGCTGCACGCCGGCATTGAACGCTGCGTCGTCACCGAATCCGCTGTACACCACACCAAGGTTGCCGGCCGGCATGCCGCCGCTGCGCGTGGCCAGTTCATGCAGGACCAGCGTGTGCAGGCTGATTGTCCCGGCCAGTGCATCCGGAGCGACCTGCAGTCGCTTGGCGAGCACGTCGGCATGCTGGGGATTCCGTTGCAGCGCGTCGGCGATGCCCTGATAGAGCACTCCCTGCGGCAGCACGGCCGCTTCATCCGAAGCCAGTCCGGTGGCCGGCAGGCCTGCAGCGTTGGGGAAAAAGTAATCGAAGGCGACCAGCGTGGTCAGCAGATCTGCGGCGATCTGTTCGCCACTGAGATTGGCACCGCACAGCGAGACGCCGCCGGTGTAGTGCTGCGGGAAGCGCTCGAGGCTGGCGAGTGTCACCGCGCCGCCCATCGAGAATCCGAGCAGCCAGGTGTGGCGCACGCGCTTGAGTTCGCCCAGCGCGTGCTGGCGCAGGCGCTCCATGTCGGTGATCGCATCGGCCACTGCCCAGCCCTGGCTGGCGTAGGCACTCTGCGCGACGGCGTAGCCTGCGGACAGCAGCGTTGCGGTGCTGTCATTGGCGGTCATCGGCGTAGTGCGTGGCACGCCCACCGGCTCGTAGCCGTGCGCCAGCATCACCAGGTCGCCGTTCCAGTCAGCCGGCACGTCCAGGCGCCAGGGTGCGCCCTGCAGCTCACCGCTGAGCATGCGTGGTGCCGTGGGGGGCGCAGCCAGCAGCGATGCCGCAGGCAGCAGAAGGCCGAGGGCGAGGGCGCATCGAAGCAAGGGTCGCATCGTGGTCATTCCATGCGGGAATCGCGCCGAGCATAGATCCCCGCAAAACCTTGCGCGCGCTGCACTGCCGCAGGGGATTGCCCGCCGGCCAGGCTGCGCTCTACGCTGGCGGCATGGTCCTGCACAGCATCGCGTCGATTATCCGCATTCCCCACGGGAAGGCGGGATAGCGCGCGGTCGCCACGGCCATGCAACCCGCCCGGGAAGGCGGGTTGCATGCGGCGCTCTCCCGGGTACTGGAATCCATCAAGGAGAACGCAGATGCATCATCTTTCATCGACCGACAATGCGCCGACCCTGCACCTGGTGTGCGGCAAGATCGGTGCCGGCAAATCCACCCTGTCGCAGCAGCTGGCGGCGCAGCCACGTCATGTGCTGATCAGCGAGGACGCCTGGCTGGCCGCGCTGTATCCCGACCAGATCCACTCCGTTGCCGATTACCTGCAGCGCGCGGCCGCGCTGCGCGGAGCGCTGACGCAGCATGTATGCGCGATCCTGCAGGCCGGCGTTTCGGTCGTGCTCGACGTTCCGTTCAATACGCGGGCCGCCCGTGCATGGGGCCGCGAACTGTTCGAGTCGGCCGGTGTTGCCCACCAGCTGCATTTTCTCGATGTTGCCGACGCCATCTGCAAGGCGCGGCTGCATGCCCGCAACGCGCGCGGCGAGCACCCGTTCCAGCCCAGCGACGAAGCCTTCGAGCAGATCACCCGTCACTTCGTGGCACCTGCACAGGAAGAGGGCTTCGTGGTGATCCGTCATTCACAGGAGGCTTGAGGGCGCGGAGAGGGCGGCGTTCAGTCGACCATCTCGGTGGCGATTCCGATACGATCTGTCGCATTGAGCTCGCCTCGCTTGACCCGGAGTCCCGTCATGGTCGACCGTCTCGCCATACTGCTTGAACGTTTTGCGGTGACCGCCTCGATATTCCATGCCGGTGCGCTGTGCGGCATCAACACGCTGGAGGGAGAAGACGAGGCGGGTCAGCTGCACCTGGTGCGGCGCGGGCCGGTGCAGGTCAGCCACGGGCAGCAGACCGTGCAGGTCGAAGTGCCGAGCCTGCTGCTGTATCCGCGGCCGATGCCGCATCGCTTCAGCACCGACCCGCAGCAGGGCGCCGACATGGCCTGCGCCAACCTGCATTTCGAGGGCGGTCGGCTCAATCCGATCAGCGCCGCGCTGCCTGATTTCATCTGCCTGCCGCTGGCCGATCTGTATGGCGGCAACGCGGCGCTGGAACTGCTGTTCGAAGAAGCGTTCGAGCAGCGTTGCGGGCGGGCGGCGATGGTCAACCGGCTGTTCGAGGTGGTGATGATCCAGGTGCTGCGTCAGCTGATGGAAGGCGGCGAGATGCGTGGCGGCCTGTTCGCCGGGCTGGGTCATCCGCGGCTGCGGTTGGCGCTGGTGGCGATGCATGAAGCGCCGGCGCAGGCGTGGACGCTGGAAGACCTGGCCGAAGTGGCCGGCATGTCACGCAGCGTGTTCGCCGCCAGCTTCCGCGAGGCGATGGGCACCACGCCGGGCCAGTACCTGCAGGGCTGGCGGGTGGGGCTGGCGCAGCAGGCACTGCGCCAAGGCAGACCGCTGAAGCGGATTGCCGACGATGTGGGGTACGGCAGCGAAGCGGCGCTGTCGCGCGCGTTCAAGGCGCACACCGGGCAGTCGCCGCGGGAATGGCGGGGACAGGCCCGTGCCAGTGCGGCCTGAGCGTCAGCCGAGCACCAGCCGGGCCAGCTTCATCCCACCGAACAGGCCGGCCAGGCCCAGTGCCACCGAGCCGCCGGCATACAGTGCCGCCAGCCCATGCTGGCCACGCTGCAGCAGCAGGCCGATCTCCAGCGCATAGGTGGAAAACGTGGTGTAGCCGCCGAGGATGCCGGTGGCCAGCAGCAGGCGCAGCTGCGGCGAGGCGCCATTGCGCATCGCGAAGACCTCGACCACCACGCCCATCAGCAGGGCGCCGCTGACGTTGATCAGGAAGGTCGACCAGGGCCAGGGACTGCCGACGGCCACCC
Source organism: Stenotrophomonas sp. FR024 (assembly GCF_047500745.2). Taxonomy (NCBI): domain Bacteria; kingdom Pseudomonadati; phylum Pseudomonadota; class Gammaproteobacteria; order Lysobacterales; family Lysobacteraceae; genus Stenotrophomonas; species Stenotrophomonas sp. FR024. Next base: position 97,700 of record NZ_JAXAXM020000002.1, on the reverse strand, counting down.
GCGCGCCGATCAGGTTGCAGGCATGGCGCAGGCAGGCACCGATGCCGCCTCCGACGAAGACCAGGAAATAATTGTTCAGTGTTTGCATGGCGTGCCTCGAATGCGGGTTCGCAGGGTCAATGGCGAACGCCGAGGGCAGGCACGACCTGCCGTCGACGAACACCGGGTTCGTCCTGGCAGGAGCCATCAGCCTTCTCAGGCGGTTATCGGGGGAGCCCCATCCCCATCGCGGTCCATGCTACCAGCGGCGGTGCATTCACGTCATCGAGGTCGTCAGAACGCGGGCGACCTTGCTGCGGCTGAAGCCATCCATCAGCAGTTCGAACGCGAGCAGATCCAACGCTGCATGGCGGCGATGGTCGATCTCCAGCCCGTTCTCGGCCACCAGGTGACTGACCAGCTCGTAGGCGTCCTGCCAGACATCCAGATGGGCCTGGCTGGGGATGTAGGCACTGCCAGGCTCACCGACGCCGAGCCCGCTGACCCCGTACAGGAGCTCGCGTGCGTCCAGCTTGGCCGCATCGGCGATGCGGAACAGCTGTTCGGCTTTCACGTGCGAGGCGCTCACGTGGTCGTTGAGCCAGTTGCTGATGGTTGCTGTCGTTGATTTGGCGGCGCGTGCCAGATCGGCCGGGCGTGGGTGCCCGGCTTTCTTCATGGCTGCCGCGAGTCGTTGGCCGAGAGTATTCATCTATGCAAGCCAGCTTAACGCGTGGATTGCGAAGAAGCCTTGTCGCAAGAATCAGTCTGGTTAACAGAAGGACCGACCGTGACCGAATTCTGGAGCAAGCGGCAGGTGCGCACCCGGCTGGGATTCCAGACCGATGCCGAACTGGCCCGCTTCTTTGGCATCAGCCGTTCCGCAGTGTCGCAATGGCCGAAGGATTTCCCGATTCCGGCCCTGCGGCAGTACATCCTGCATCAGCGCTATCCGAACCTGTTCCCCACGACAGAAGCGTCGGCGGGCGAATCCATCTGACTTGCGCCGCCTTTTGTCGCATTTAGCACGCTAAGCGCAATTTGCTAAGTATGCTTAGCAAAATAGGCAAGATCGATCGATCTGAGGGTCACAATCGGCGCCATCTACTGGAGTCATCGGTCCATGGTTCCCGCGGCCTGTCGGCTTCACCCCATCCGGGGTCCCCGGGGTCCCGTATGTAGTTTCGTGAACGATTAATAATTTCAATCACGAAAGTCGCCGCATGTAATTGACCTGTCGTGAAATCTATGACTAATTGGAGTCAACCAAGCGTGAAGCCTGGGAGTCTTTCAGTAGCACGCAAGTGAGTCGGTAGACCGTCAACAATGCAGAACAAGTCCAACGGAGGTCGTATGGAATACGGCATGCATGGCTTGGCTGAACGGGTACGCCGCGAACTGGAAGCCAGTTACCACAAACACGGATGCGGTCCGGCGTTCTGGGATACCTACCAGCAGGTGCTGGACCGTCTGGTCCCGCAGGGGACCGAGCGTACCGAAGTCACCAACGAAATGGCGCTGATCATCGAACAGCTGGGCATCGTCCGGCGTGCGCAGCTTGTGCCGCCGCACGCCAGCGGGTCGCGTTGATTCAGAGCAGGCGCCAGGCGCCGCAGGCAAGCAGCGCCAGCAACAAGGACAGCAGCGCCAACGTCCGGGGTCGCCACAGGCGCTTCGGTTGTCCGGCCATTGTCTGCGGACTGCAGTAGCGCACCAGCGCCGGACCGAAACCGGCCCGGTGCTGCTGTTGTGCGCAGGCCTCCAGGCAGGCACCGCAGGCCAGGCAATCGGCTTGCGGTCCCTGTCGGATGTCCAGTTGCATCGGGCAGGCAATGACGCAGGCCGCGCAATCGGTGCAATCACCCAGACGGTCGGCGCTGAAGGTCGGCATCGGTCCAGCCAGCAGCGGATGCGCGGCGCGGAATACGTAGTCCTGCGCAGTGGTCGGGTCGAGCAGGCCGCGGCCACGGCCCAGCACCCCGCCAAGCCCGGATGGACGTGGCCCGCGCGGCTCACCGCGACGGGCGTCGTACAGCATGCGCGGCGTATGCGGATCGGTCAGCAGTGGTTGCATGCGTGCGAACGGGCACAGCGAACGGCAGACCTGCTCGCGCAGGAAACCGGCGTTTCCCCAAGTGGCAGCGGCATAGAACAGTACCCAGAACGTTTCCCAGCCGCTCCAGCCAGCGTTTGGCGCGGCGGCCAGCAAGCCGGTGATCGGGCTGAACAGGCCGACGAAGGTAATGCCGGTCCACACTGACAGCAGTCCCCAGGCCAGCTGGGTGACCGGGCGTACAGCAGGTGCCGGCAGCATGCGGGCCGCGCTGCGGGCGATCCAGTCGAAGGCGCGCCGCCACAGCGTCTGCGGGCAGGCATGGCCGCACCAGATGCGTCCGGCGAGGTGGGTAAGCAGCGCCAGGCCGACGGCCAGTACCGCCAGCAGGCCGATCAGTACGCCGACGTCGCCGGGCCACAGGGTCCAGCCGAACAGGTCGAATCGCCGCGCGTTGATGTCCAGCAGCAGCGCCTGGCGGCCCTCCCAGCGCAGCCACGGCAGTGCGTAGAACAGCGCCAGCAGGGCGGCGCTGAGCGTGCCGCGCCAGTGCCAGGGACGGGGAGTCCGGGTACATGACGTGCTCATCCCAGCGGCAGCTCGTCGTCGTCATCGCTCGGCATGGGCCGCTGCAGGTACCAGGTGACCGCGCTGGACAGTGCCGTCACCGACCAGAACATGAAGAATCCCGCCGTGTAACCCAGTTCGCGGCTGATTGCGGTGCCCGGGAAACTGATGGCCTGCAGGCGCAATGGATCGACGAAGGCGAAGAACACCACGCTGGCCACGCCGGCGGCGATGAAGCTGGGCCAGAGGATGGCGCCCCACTGCTGGATCAGCCGCTGGCGGCGGTTGGGAGAAGGTCTGTTCATGCTGTCCCGGATCGAAAAGTGGGCGGCGCGTATACTTCGCCAGGGTCGGCGCCGCATCCGCAGGGCATGCTTCCTGCAAGCGTGCCAGCCTAGGCGCAGCGGACTGCGCCGACATTGATCTGGATCAACGGTGGTGATGGCCGGCTGCGGCACACTGCCGGCACGCTTTGGGTACCCCGATGAACGCAACACCGCCGCCTGTCCTCCCCGTCGCCTCGCCCGAGTTGTGCACCGAGCAGGAAGTGACCCGCCTGGTTCACGACTTCTATGCGCGCGTGCGCGAGGAAGAGCGGCTGGGGCCGGTGTTCGGCGCGCACGTCCACGATTGGCCCGAGCACCTGGCGCAGCTGGTCGACTTCTGGTCGGCGATGCTGCGCGGCACCCGCCGGTTCAAGGGCTCGCCGATGTCCAAGCACATGGCCATCGAGCTGGACAAGGACCTGTTCGACCGCTGGCTGGTGCTGTTCCGGATCACCACCGCCGAATGCAACAACCCGCCGATGCAGGAGCTGGCCAACGACGTGGCCGCGCGCATCGGTGACACCTTCTGGAAGCGCTACCAGATGCTGCGCTGGCCGCAGGTCGGCCTGCCGGTGCTGGGGATCCCCGGCAAGGATTGATCTGGGTCAAGGCGGCGCGGGCCGCCCGGCGCGATGCTGGCGGCATGGACACGTTCTCTCCCGCCGCCGGTGGCCTGGCCTGGACCTTCGACCCCGATCTTCTGCGCCGGCACGACCGGCCGGGCCCGCGCTACACCTCGTACCCGACCGCGCCGCATTTCCATGATGGCTTCGACGCGCCGGCGCTGCGCCAGGCGATCGCCGACAGCAACCAGCTGGCCCGCGCGCTGTCGTTGTACGTGCATGTGCCGTTCTGTTCCAGCCCCTGCTTCTACTGCGGCTGCAACCGGGTGATCACCCGTGATCGCGGTCGTGGCCACAGCTACGTCTCACGCGTGCTGGCCGAGGCCGACCTGCTGGCGCCGCAGTTCGATGACGGCCGTGAAGTGATCCAGCTGCACCTGGGCGGTGGTACGCCGAACTTCCTCGATGCCGAAGCGATGACCACGCTGGTGGAAGGATTGCGCCGGCGCTTCGATTTCAGTGATTCGCCGCAGCGCGATTTCTCGATCGAACTCGATCCGCGCTTCATCGACACCCGCGACGTCGCCATGCTGGCGCGGCTGGGGTTCAACCGGGCCAGCCTGGGCGTGCAGGATTTCGATCCGCAGGTGCAGGAATCGATCAACCGCGTGCAGGGCGTGCAGCAGACGCTGGACATCCTGCGCGCCTGCCGCGACAGCGGCATGCGTTCGGTCAACGTCGATCTGATCTATGGGTTGCCGGGACAGAGCCTGGAAGGCTTCGGTCGCACCCTCGAGCTGGTGCTGGCGCTGCGCCCGGACCGCCTGGCGGTCTACGGCTACGCGCACCTGCCGCATCTGTTCCGCGCGCAGAAGCAGATCGACGAAAGCCGCTTGCCGTCACCGGAAGACAAGCTGGCGCTGCTGGGCCTGGCGGTGGAGAGGCTCTCGTCGGCCGGCTACCAGTACATCGGCATGGATCACTTTGCGTTGCCGGAAGAGGATCTGTCGCGCGCACAACGCGCCGGCCAGCTGCATCGCAACTTCATGGGCTATACCACCCACGCCGATACCGATCTGCTCGGCCTGGGCGTGAGTGCGATCAGCCACATCGGTGCCACCTACAGCCAGAATCCGCGCGACCTGCCGTCGTGGGAGGATGCGGTGGACCAGGGCCAGCTGCCGGTCTGGCGCGGCGTGGCGTTGAGTGCCGACGACCAGTTGCGCGCGGAACTGATCCAGCAGCTGATGTGCCAGGGCGAAGTGGATGGCACGGTGCTGGGCCAGCGTCACGGCGTGGATTTCGAGCAGTACTTTGCCGAGGACCTGCGTTCGGTACAGCGGCTGCAGGAAGACGGCCTGGCCGAATACCGCGATGGCGTGGTGCGTGCCAGTGAACCCGGGCGACCGCTGCTGCGGTTGCTGGCGATGTGCTTTGACCCGTATCTGCGTGCAGCACATGAGCAACCGCGTTACTCGCGGGCGATCTGATTCAGGGGGCAACGTGCTGGCGACGCCAGTCTAGCCGCCACTCCTCTTCTCGTCATCGGCCCAACGTAGGACCTCGGACCTCTTCCACTTTTCTCGTTTCCGATCTGGAGTGGGGCAGGGAAGCTGGGGCGGCAAGCCAACCTTTCGAGGAAGCCCCGCCCATTGGGCCTTGCCTCCGGCGTCGTCAGGCCCAATAGGACTGCACAGGAATCTGCACTGAGCCAGCGCTCGCCCTCGATCATCGCGGCCAGGACTGTAATTGACGGGCCCGGAACAGTAGGTTCGATCATGGCGCCTCCTCAGCCGAGCTCAAGATGCTGGAAGCTGCGCCGGGCTTGCGCGGGTGCGACGGGTACTCAAGCCACTGCAGTACCTCGGCCATTTCCTGGATGGTCTGTTCGAACGAGTCTCCAGGCGCCACGGAATGTGCGACCTCTGGCCATTCCTGCGCCATCATCTGTGCCGATGCACGGGCTTGGTTGATCTTGGCTCCGTCGGCAGCGGCGAAGATCCCAAACCTGATTGCGCGCCGGATAGGCAACCATATCCTCTACAGCGAGAACCTGGAGACGGAGATAGTCACGCTCGAGGTCGGGCTGGATGCCCTGAACTGCATGCCGGGCGACGTGATCCAGGTGGCCGACGCCAACCGCGCCGGCCGCCGGAACTCCGGCCGGATCAGTGTCGCCAGTGGGAATAGCCTTACGCTGGACGTGGTGCCGCCCACGATGGAGGTCGGAGACCTGCTGCGCGCCACGCCGCCGAACGAGCGGCGAGCGGGAGACTTCCACATGACGAGCGACAACCGGATCTTCATTTCCCGGCTGCAGACGGTTCAGCAGACCATGATCTCCAACATGTTCCCGGTGGTCGGCGCGACAAATGGGGCAGCAGAATGCCACGATCTTCATCGTGGACCTGACCGAGGTGCCGCTGGGGTTCGGGTGAGGGTAGCCCCTCACTCCGCCGCAACGGACGCTGCGGCCAGATGGCATCCATACGCTATCCCGCCCAGATCACCGCTGCCTACCTACATGGCCAATGGATCACGCTTCGAAGTCAGGGAGCCTAACCGCCAACTTTTCCTACCACCGAGTAAAGTGGCTCTAGGACCCATTCGTACAGTCGCCTGCGCTCTCCCATAATGTCCGCCTCCAAGCGCATTCCCGGACGCAGCGCTTCTGGTGTCCCATACGCCAGAACACTTTGCTTATCCAAGGAAACAAGCACCCGGTAGACGGGTTCTCCCCCTTCCCCTTTGGAACTGGCAGCTGCAATTGCACTTCGAGAAACACGAATGACCGTACCTTCGTGACTACCAAATTTCTGATATGGATAGGCCAAGTAACGCAAGAGCACGCGATCGCCGGGCTTGACGAATCCAATTGCGGCGCTCGGGACCAACAATTGTGCGCGCAACTGTGATCCTTCAGGCAGCAGACTAAGAATCGGCTGGCCGACTTGCACCGCCTGTCCCGCTTCTACCAACCTACTGGCAACGAGACCAGAGACCGGAGCACGCAGCAGCAACTCGCCGCTGGCCTCGGCCTGAACGGACTCCTGGTTGAGCGTCGCCAAGTCACGTTCGCTTGTAGCCCGGGCAGCACGCCGCTGCTCGGGGAGTTCCGCAAGCGACTGGTCCAGTTGAGCTAGCGTCCGGCGCATCGACGTTGCTTGACGCTGTAGAGACTGCTGTGCATTGAGCATGTCCAGCATCGATTGCTCCTGCTGACCAAGTTGTATCAGGCTGACATAACGTTGATCGACGACTTGGCGGAAGCGCTGAACGGTTTCCTGGCCAATGCGCACCTGCTCCCCACGAGTGTGGATTTCGCCTTCGATTTGCTTTAACTCGCTACGCAATGCGTCGCGTTGCTGCTCAATACCACGCTGCTGAACCTGCAATTGTCTATCCTGCGCGTCCTGAAGCGTGCCCAGGCTCACGGCCCGAGTTTCTTGCCCATCACGCATGACCTTAAGTGCATCGTCGCCAGCTGCAGTGACTCGCGGCACGTTGATCAAGAGCAGTGCGGCCTGCTGTTGGACGTGGTCGCCTTCTTCTGCATGCAGAGTGGCGACAACACCTGCAGAAGGTGCTACCACGGTGGATAAGCCGAGATCCGGAATCAGCTCACCTTCCACCCTGGAACGTCGGGTGTACTCTCCAAAGGTGAAGAAGCCCAGCACGACGGCAGCAGAGGTGGCCGCCAAGGCTGCGAGCACCCACAACCTTATGGGCTGAGCAAGTGAGATGCTTCCAAGCCAATTTCCTCGCTTCGCTTCAAGGACTTCCCGGCGAAACAGCCCGTTCATGCAAGCACTTCAGTGGTCACTGACTGTTCGCACTCTCGGCTTGTCGAAGAGCACAGTTCGCGAACAATAGCGCCGGCATGCATGACCAGCACTCGATCGGCGCTGGCAATCGTCTCCGGACGATGCGCGATGATGACGCGCGTCAGGTCGAGCTGACGCACCGCATCGTTGACCAGGCGTTCGCGCTCCACGTCAAGGTGGCTGGTGGCCTCGTCCAAGAACAATAGCTGGGGTTTCCGGTACAAGGCTCGCGCCAGGATCACCCGTTGCTTCTGTCCACCAGACAAGGAGGTGCCCATATCAGCAATCAAGCTGTTGTATCCCATAGGCATTGCTGCTATGTCGTCATGAACCGCTGCGAGTCTGGCAGCTTCCATGATGCGATCTTCGTCTACGTTTTCGTTCTCAAAGCTGATGTTATCGCTGATGCTTCCTGCAAAGAGTTGATCGTCCTGCATTACGGCCCCAATGACGCGACGATAGTGCTCCATTCCTATTTTATGCATGGGAATACCTCCTATCCGGATCTGCCCTTCGGTTGGCGTTAGCAGCCCAAGCAACAGCTTCAGTAGTGTGGTCTTCCCGCACCCAGATGCTCCAATAATCGCCACCGACTCTCCGGGGCCGATCGTCAGGTTGCAATTGCGGAGTACCCAGGGCTCTCCCGATGCGTATCGAAAGCCCAGGCCTTCCACCTCTATGCGTAGCTCCGCAGGCAAGTCCTGTCCGCAAGACCGCTCTCCGGTAGCTTCAGGCTCGGTCAGTACAATGTCAGACAAGCGCTCTCCATGCAGTCGCAGCATTCGGAATTCCATCCATTTGTCGATCAGACCGCCAATCCTTTGAGCAAACTGGTCCTTATAGGCAAGGTAGGCGATGAGCATGCCAACAGAGAAAATGTTCTGCATCGCCAAGACTGCGCCGATCCAGACGACCGCGATACGCTCCATGCCAAAAATGAGCTGACTGGTGCTGTTGAACGCCAGCCCAAATCGCGCGAGCCAAACATCGCGATTGATCGTTTCATTCATCAGGTTGTAGTAGCCCGAGCTACGTAGCGTTTCTCTGCCTGCAATCTTGATGGACTGCACACCGCGAATTGACTCCATTAGATGACTTTGCTGATGGGCCGATGCGATCAGTTGCCGCTCAGTACCGTTGCGAAACGCGCGAAATGCCAAGGCGCGTGCAGACAGGTAGAGGCCGACGGCGAGCAGCGTCACCAAGGCAAGCTTCCAGCTGTAAAGTAGCATCATGCCAAGCGTAACGATTGCCATGACGCCATCAATCAATGCTTCCACAAAGCTTGTCGTAAGGGTTCGTTGGATGGCCTGCACGCTGCCCATGCGTGAGGTGATATCACCCAGGTGACGCTTCTCGTAAAAATCAACTGGGAGCCGAATCAGATGGCTAAACACGTTTCCTGTCCATTGCAGGCCGAGCCGATTGGAGAGATGGATGACAGCCCACCCCCGCACCACTCCAATACCGATCTGCAGTAGCAGTGCAAACCCAAACCCGATGCCGAGGACCGTCAGCAGATCACGATCGGCCGCGATCAACACCTGATCGACGACCCACTGCATGAAGAATGGGGCCAGCAGCACAAAGACCTGCAACGCCAGCGATAGAAGAAGAATGAGTCCAAGTGCACGCCATAGACCACTGACTCTGCCGGTCAATTGTGAGATTGCGATCGCGGGTGGCGGCGCAGATGGACGCATATCAGCACCAGGGCTGAGCTCCAAAGCAATTCCCGTGAAGTGCTGCGAAAAATCAGCCAAGGCCAGAACGCGTTTTCCAAGTGCCGGATCAAGGACCGTAACGTGGCGCTTGTGGACGCGCGTGAGCACAACGAAGTGATTGAGGTCCCAATGCAGAATGCACGGGAGCTTCAGTTCTGCCAAATGCTCCAAATCCAATCGCAGTGGACGGCACATGAAACCCATCTTCGCGGCGATGTCCATCAGCTGCGAAAGCGTTGCGCCTTTGAGAGATAGCGAATGCTGCCGGCGAAGCTCACGTAGACCTATGCGATTGCCATGGTGGGAGGCGACCATGGCCAAGCAAGCAAGGCCGCACTCCGCAGCTTCGGATTGCACAATGGCGTCCATGCGTGCTCCGTCTTTATTTCGGTTTTGCGAGTGAGGCGTGACTGCCGCAGGCGTCACCGTTATAACTCGGAATGAACGATGCCTCGCACCTGATCATCTATCCATCGCGGCGCGTGTGATCGCTACTCCCTTGTGCTGGAGGGTCCTGCAATTTATATCAGGATGATTGCGCTTTTGCAGGACACATTTCCGATGATGAGGTTGCTGCATCTCTCTTCGCCATATCTTTCCCGACATGGTACGCGCCGACCAGTGCCAAAAATCCCAAGCAAAGTGCCGCATAAATGGTGATAGCTTTGCGATCCTTTAGGCCAATGAAAGCTACGCAAAGGAAAGCACCGATAAAGAAAGTGGCGCTGACGGATAAGCCCAAAATGATCAGCGCAAAAACACTCAATATCGCTATCTCGCGATGCGCACTTGATCCTGCAGAGAGAGGGGCCTCTTTCATGGTGTCTCCAGTGGTGTGCTTACGCCTCATAGCGTCAGCGCCCTCGAAAAGGCGCTGACGTTTTTTTTGCAAAGTACTACTGGTTAAGCCAAATTAGCGAGCAGGGCACTGGAGAGCGTCACGCGCCGCCATATCTTTCCCTACCTGATAGGCAAAGGCCAATACTGCGCCAACGGTGCCGGCTACTACCAGCGGGTTGCCGCCGGAAACTTGCTCGACTTCATTCATGTCGAGTTCGATAACTTCATTGTTCATGGGCACGTCCTTTTGATGTGGGGTCACTGGATGATTAGCATTGATTGTTTGCGTAGTAACCGAGCAGAAGCATTGCGCCTACTACCGGGGACGCCACGAACGTCCCTGCGATAATCGTCTTTGTCGTACTTCCCATTCCGCCGGAAACGCTTAGAACCTGTTCATTCGTCAACGTATGCATTGCTTCACTCTCCTGTGTTGGCGCAATTCCCTGCGCCTGGGTGTCGGGGCTTCCGACGACTCCTTGCTCCGTCTCATTCTTGCGCAATGCTACCCAAGGGCTGATTTATCAATCTAGCGAAGGGTTGGCTTGGATTGGAGGTAAACATGGGGGGGGGCTTGGAGTCAAGTGTTTTCTTAGGTGTTCCGGGTTTCGATCTGGAGATGGAGATGGAGATGGAGATGGAGATGGAGATGGGGATGGAGAGGAAGGGGCTGTGCTTGGCAAGAATTTTTTGTGCCTCGCCCTTTGTGCGATGCAACGCTGGTCTTGGCAGTCCTCGCTTTGTATCCGCAATGGGGAGTGGAAGTTGTGGGCATCGTTTTTTTTGCAATTTGTTGCAGTTGTTGGCTCAAGTGACATCTACAACTGGTGTTTGCCCGGTTTGCCGTTGGGGGCCTAACTCCCGGGATCGGCGTTATCGGCTTGTCGTTCCCTTGGTGGTCCTGTCAGAGGTGAGCGGCAATCTCCCTGCATTGGTTAGGAACCCAATCGAGCTAGACAGATTTTCCCTGGTGACACCGTCTTGCCACCTCCATTTCCGCGCACCCGTAACGGTCTAGCTGCGTGTCTGGTTGTTTGCCTGCACCTGGGAGGCCGGATGGGATGTGGTCATCCCCCCAACTGCGGGCGATCTCAGAAGCTGGCTCGTGGTAGTAGAGCATCAAAGACTTGAGGTCTCGATGTTCGGTGATTCTGGCCAGCTGCAGGATGTCGAGCTTCTTCGATAGCCTCCAGATAGCCTCTGCACGGCTGTCGTGGAAATGCACTTCCCGATCGCCCGCTGAGTCGCGGACCTTCCGCCAGAGCGCATCACGAACGCCTGACGTGATCTGGAGATGGGCCCGAAGCCGAGGGGTAGTGTCTTCAGAGCCTCGCAGGCCCGCCGACTAAGCGGTACGTCTCTCGCGTCGCCGTTCTTGCTAAGCTGGAGATACGCGTCGTGACCGGCCTTTCTGCTGCTGTGGCCAGCGAACGTCCGACATGGCGCTTTACTTGATCCACTTCCATTCCCGGGGCGTAGTCTCGAACACAGGCCGCATCAGGTTCATTTCACGAGCAACCGTCCCCGGCTTGACCTGCCTAAGCCTGGTATCTCGCCAAGCGATGATGTCCGAACTGTCGACTACCGCGATGCGCCGGTCCAAGAGCGGCAGAGATCTCCCAAGTCGCGATGCGGACCGACTCCCATCGCTCGCCAGTTCTCTTGGGCGCTTTCTCCTTGACTTAGTGGCGCATGGCTTCGCGCAGAGATTTGTCCGGAAGCTTCCCACCTCGCAGCTCGGCCTCTCGTTCTAAAGCCCACTTGGCAGCTTCCTGCTTCGTGTGCTTTGTAGTGGAGTCACGAACGCCGACGATACACACCAGCACGTGCCACTTGTTCCCTGATCGTTGGATGCTGGCCATGGCTGCATCATATGGGGAAAATTTGGGGAGAGTGGCCGGGCAAGTCCGGGCGAATCGTGGTGATCGCGAAGAACTCGATCAACCTAAGTGCCTGATTGCGTGCCGATTCGGGGTGAATCGTAGCGAACACGTAGGCTCCCCAAAACATGCGCTGGTGCCCGGAGCCGGAATCGAACCGGCATGGGGTTGCCCCCGGCGGATTTTAAGTCCGATGCGTCTACCAGTTTCGCCATCCGGGCCTGCAGCGCGGCGCCGATTGTAGCCCACCTGCGGTTCCGCAACCGGATTGCATCATGGCCGCGGCGTGCTTAACTGTCGATCGCATTCATGTCATAGTCCCTGCCATCGTTCCCAGGGGGGGGAGCCACCTGATGTCGCTGCACGCGATTGCCTATGCCAGTGAGGCCCGCGCCGATCTGCAGACAACCGATCTTGACCGCCTGCTGGCCGACGCCACGGCATTCAATCGTGTGGCCGGTGTCACCGGTGTGCTGATGTTCGACGGAGCGCGCTTCCTGCAGTATCTCGAGGGCCCGGAGGACGGCATCGATTCGGTGTTCCAGCGCATCCTCAATGCGCGCAGCCACGGGCAGCTGAAAGTGTTGTGCCGTGCCCCCGTGGTGCAGCGCGCATTTCCGCGCTGGTCGATGGGCACGCGGCGGATCGAACCGGAGCTGCTGGCACAGATCGTCGACGCCGCGTGGCCCGGCTTCCTGCTTGGCAGCGGTGGATTCGAGCGCCTGCTGCAGGCCTGGACCGGCGCCGACGGCGAACTGGAACCGGCCGCGGTGGCGTTGGGGTCCTGAGCCCGCCTTGGCGGCAGGGCGCCGGGGCCGGTAGGCTGTAGCCTTTCTGGCGCAGGTTTTCCGGAGTGGTGCAGCAGATGAGTGTGTTGGCCGAGGCCATGGCAGCGTATGTGCGATCGCATCCGTTGCGCGGGATGTGCCGATGAGTGCGCCGGTAGCGGCGGCCAGCGCACCCCGGTTTGCGGTGATCGGCCTGGGCTACGTCGGCCTGCCGTTGGCGGTGGCGTTTGGCCGGCAGTGGCCGACGTTGGGTTTCGATATCGATGCCGGTCGCATCGCCGAGCTGCGCAACGGCCAGGACCACACGCTGGAAATGGAATCCGACGAGCTGGCCAGTGCGCAGCTGCTGCAGTACGGCAGCGATCCGGCACTGCTCGATGCCTGCAACGTCTACATCGTCACCGTGCCGACCCCGATCGATGCTTACGAGCAGCCCGACCTGGAGCCCCTGCGTTCGGCGACACGGCTGATTGCCAGTCATCTTCGCGCCGGCGACCTGGTGATCTACGAGTCCACGGTCTACCCCGGTACCACCGAGGAAGTGTGCGTGCCGCTGCTGGAGCAGGGTTCGGGCCTGCGCTTCAACGAAGACTTCTATTGCGGCTACAGCCCGGAACGGGTCAGCCCCGGCGACCGCCAGCGGCGCCTGGCCGACATCCGCAAGATCACTTCCGGCTCGACACCGGAAGTTGCTGCGGTGATTGATGGTCTGTACCAGCGCATCATCGCCGCCGGTACCTTCCCGGCACCGTCGATGCGGGTGGCCGAAGCGGCCAAGGTGGTCGAGAACATCCAGCGCGACGTCAACATTGCGCTGGTCAACGAGCTGGCCCTGATCTTCGACAGGCTGGGCATCGATACCCAGGACGTACTGGACGCCGCCGGCAGCAAGTGGAATTTCCTGCCGTTCCGGCCGGGGCTGGTCGGCGGCCATTGCATCGGCGTGGACCCGTACTATCTGCTGCACAAGTCCGAGAGCGTGGGCTATCACCCGGACCTGATCCACACCGCACGACAGGTCAACAACCGCGTCGGCGAGCACGTGGCGGCGCGGGTGCTGGCGATGCTGGCCGAGCGTGGCTGTGCGCCGGCGGACGCACGCATCCTGGTGCTGGGCGTGACCTTCAAGGAGGATTGCCCGGACCTGCGCAACAGCCGCGCGCTGGAACTGGCGCAACGCCTGCGTGATGCCGGTGCGCAGGTGGAGGTCAGCGACCCCTGGGTCGGCCCGGCGGCGCTGACCGGCGAGGGCCTGGATTGGCTGGCCGATCCCGGGGCGGGGTGCTATGACGCGGTGGTGCTGGCAGTGGCCCACGCCCGTTTCAAGGCGATGGATGAATCCGCAATCCGGGGGCTGCTGGCGCCGGGAGGCCTGGTCTACGACGTGAAATCGGCCTGGCCGCGCAACGTGGTTGACGATCGCTTGTAAGCCTTGGCAGCGGGCGGCGCGGTAGACTCGGGGGCAGTTGCAACCGAGGAAAGCCATGCACCGGTATATCGTCTACCTGCTCGCCATCCTGATGTTCCCGATATGCCTGTGGCTGGCCACGATCTGGCCGGCCTGGTATTGGGGCGTCGGCCTGACTGCCGCGATGGTGGCGCTGGGGACCTGGGACCTGCTGCAGAAGCGCAGCACGCTGCGCCGCAACTATCCGGTGATGGCGCACTTCCGCTACGGGCTGGAATCGATCGGCCCGGAGATCCGCCAGTACTTCGTGCAGAGCGACCTGGAAGACGTGCCGTTCTCGCGCCAGCAGCGTGCACTGATCTACCAGCGCGCCAAGAACGAGATGGACACGGTGCCGTTCGGCACCCTGCGCAGCACCTATGCGGTGGATTACGAGTGGATCAACCATTCGCTGGCACCGACTGCCATCGCCAAGCATGACTTCCGTGTGTTGATCGGCCCGAACTGTGCCAAGCCTTATTCGGCCAGCGTGTTCAACATCTCGGCGATGAGCTTCGGTTCGCTGTCGGCCAATGCCATCCGCGCGCTGAACGAAGGCGCACGCCGCGGTGGCTTCTATCACGACACCGGCGAAGGTTCGATCTCGCCCTACCACCGCGAGATGGGCGGCGACCTGGTGTGGGAGATCGGCTCGGGCTACTTCGGTTGCCGTGACGAGAAGGGCGGTTTCAGCGAGGAACGCTTCGTTGCCAATGCCACCCATGATCAGGTCAAGATGATCGAGATCAAGTTGTCGCAGGGCGCCAAGCCCGGCCACGGTGGTGTGCTGCCGGCGCCAAAGGTGACCGCCGAGATCTCGGTGACGCGTGGCGTGCCGATGGGTGTGGACTGCGTGTCGCCGTCGCGCCACTCAGCGTTCTCGACGCCGGTCGAGCTGTTGCAGTTCGTTGCGCGCCTGCGCGAACTGTCCGGTGGCAAGCCGGTCGGTTTCAAGCTGGCCATCGGCCACCCGTGGGAGTGGTTCGGCATTGCCAAGGCGATGCAGGAAACCGGGCTGCTGCCGGACTTCATCGTGGTCGACGGCGCCGAGGGTGGCACGGGTGCGGCACCGGCGGAGTTCGTCGACCATGTCGGCGTGCCGATGCACGAAGCGCTGCTGTTGGTGCACAACACCCTGGTCGGCCTGGATCTGCGCGATCGCATCCGCATCGGTGCGGCCGGCAAGATCACCAGCGCGTTCGACATCGCGCGGACCATCGCGCTGGGGGCTGACTGGTGCAATGCCGGCCGAGGCTTCATGTTCGCGCTGGGCTGCATCCAATCACTGAGCTGCCATACCGACAAGTGCCCGACCGGCATCGCGACCCAGGACCCGGCACGCTGGAAGCATCTGGATGCACCGGACAAGGCCACCCGTGTGTACAGTTACCACGAGCACACGCTGCACGCCCTGAGGGAGCTGCTGTGTGCGGCGGGCCTGAACGATCCTGCCGAGCTGGGGCCGGAGCACATCCTGCGCCGCGTCTCACCGGTGGAAATCCGTTCGCTGGCCTCGCTGTACCGCTACCTGGAACCAGGCGAACTGCTGCACAAGGTGCCCGACCATGCGGTGTTCCATGCGTTCTGGGCCGATGCACGCAGCGACTCGTTCCAGCCGCCGCCGAAGATCCAGGCGCTGCGCGCCAGCAAGTCGCGGTAACCGTTGCTGTAGCGTCGAGCCATGCTCGATTGCCTTTCGATCAGGCGTCGAGATTAACGATTCTGTAGAGTCGAGTCTTGCTCGACTGCCTTTCAATCAGACATCGCGATGTTGGAACGAAGAACAGCCGAGCATGGGCTCGGCTCTACAAGGAGGCGTCATGCAGTTCAGGACCGGCACCATGGATGATGTGGCCAGGCTGTGGGCCCTGCGTACGCGCTGCGTGCGCGAGACCTGCTGCAGCCACTACCCGCCGGAGGTCATCGCGCCGTGGTCGGCCTCGCCACCGCCGCTGCAGTACGCGAGGCTGCTGGGGCAGGGTGGTTGCGTGGTGGCCGAGGACGGGCAGGGTGTCCTGCTCGGGTTCGGCGTGTTTGATACCGATGCCAACGAGGTTGATGCGTTGTTCGTCGATCCGGATCGCGGCGGCAAGGGCATCGGCCAGGCGCTGATGCAGCGCCTGCTGGCGATGGCCGATCGTGATCGTGAGGTAGTGCTGTCGGCCTCGCTCAACGCCGTGCCGTTCTATCAACGGCAGGGCTTTGTCAGCGTGCGCGAAGAGACCTATCCGCATCCCAGCGGCGTGGCGCTGGCCTCGGTGAGCATGCGCCGGCCGTGGTGATGTAGCGTCGAGCTTGCTCGACTGCTGTTGATTCAAGCCAAGTGTGGCTCGGCTCTACAGCGCGAAGCAGTCGAGCAAGCTCGACTCTACCGGGCCGGTCCTACCGCGCCGCCAGCCACCCGATCACGCCTTCCGCAGCACGCAGGCCACTGGCGTAGCACGCGGTCAGCAGGTAGCCACCTGTCGGCGCCTCCCAGTCCAGCATCTCGCCGGCACAGAACACGCCGGGCACTGCCCGCAGCATCAGGCCATCATCCAGCGCATCCAGGCGCACGCCACCGGCGGTGCTGATCACCTCGGCCATCGGCCGGGGGCGCAGCAGGCGCAGGGGCAGGCGCTTGAGCGTAGCTGCCACGGCAGGCAGGTCGTTGCCCGCTTCCTTGCCCAGCATCTCGAATACCAGTGCGGCTTTCACTGCATCCAGGCCGGCCTGGCGGCGCAGGTGCTCGCCGAAGCTGCGACCCTTGCGCGGGCGTGACAGGTCGGCCAGCAGGCGTGCTTCATCGCGGCCCGGTACCAGGTCCAGCCACAGCATCGCGTGGCCATCGCGGTTGATGGTCTCGCGCAGGTCTGCGGCCAATGCGTAGATCAGGCTGCCTTCGATGCCGTACTCGCTGGCCACGCACTCGCCCTGCAGCGACTGCGGTTGTCCCGCCAGGTCCAGCCAGTGCGCGACCACCGGCTTCAACGGTGCGCCGGCATTGCGCTCGGCGAAGAACGGCGTCCAGTCCACGTCGAAACCGCAGTTGGCCGACTGCAGCGGTGCGATGTCCACGCCACGTGCCTGCAGTGGCGAGACCCAGGCGCCGTCGCTGCCCAGCTGCGGCCAGCTGCCGCCGCCCATGGCCAGCACGGTAGCATCGGCATGCACTTCAACGGCGCCGTCTTCGGTTTCAAATCGCAGGGCGCCGTCGTCGCTCCATCCGATCCAGCGGTGGTTGGCGTGCAGGCGCACACCCTGTTCTTTCAGGCGGCGCACCCAGCCGCGCAGCAGTGGGGCTGCCTTGCGGTCGACCGGGAACACGCGGCCGGAGCTGCCCACATAGGTCTCCACGCCAAAGCCGGCAGCCCAGTCGCGCAGCGCCTGCGCGTCGAAGCCGTCCAGCCAGCGTCCCACGGTAGAGGCCTGCTCGCGGTAGCGGCTGTCGAACAGCGGCCGCGGATCGGAATGGGTGAGGTTGAGCCCGCCCTTGCCGGCGATCAGGAACTTGCGGCCGGGCGAACCCTTGGCCTCGTACAGGTCCACGTCCATCCCAGCGGCGCGCAGGCGCTCGGCGGCAAACAGGCCGGCCGGGCCGCCGCCGATGACGGCGACCCGTGGAGGCGTTGCGGTATTACGGTTTGACATCGAGCAGCTCGACATCGAACACCAGCGACGAGCCGGCCGGGATCGGGCCAACCCGGCGGTCGCCGTAGCCGTAGTCCGGCGGGATCATCAGCGTGCGCTTGCCGCCGACCTTCATGCCGGCCACGCCCTCATCCCAGCCGCGGATGACCTGGCCGGCGCCGAGCGCAAAGGTGAACGGTTCGCCACGGCTGACCGAGCTGTCGAAGGTCTTGCCGTGCTTGGTTTCGGTGCGGTTGTCGTAGATCCAGCCGGTGTAGTGCACGGTGACCTTGTTGCCGGCAACGGCTTCGGCGCCGGTACCCGGGACGGTATCGATGCGCTCGAAGGTGGTCAGGGTGCCACCCGGCGGTGGGCCGGACGGTTCGGTCGAGCAGCCAACGGCGGCGAGGGACAGCAGCAGGGGAAGCAGCAGGCGGCGCATCGGGCGTCTCCGGAAGGGCGCAGGGCGAGGGCGGCAAGGGTAGCGCATCGGCGCCGGGTATCATGGGGGCATGGCAAAACTCCTGCTCAATCTGCGCAATGTCGGCGACGACGAATACGCCGATGTCTGCACGCTGCTCGACCAGCACGGCATCGCCTGGTATCGCACCGAACCCAGCCCCTGGGGCATTTCCAACGGCGGCCTGTGGCTGCGCGAGGACGCCGATCATCCGCGTGCAAAGGCGCTGATGGCCGAGTACCAGGCCGAACGCGGGCCGCGCATCCGTGCCGAGCGCGAGCAGGCGTTGCGCGAGGGGACGGCGGAGACCTTCGGTAGCCTGTTCCGGCGCCGGCCGGTATATGTGGTGCTGGTGCTGCTGGCGATGGCCGGTGCGGCGGCGCTGGTGCTGCTGCCGTTCGTGCTGTTGCGGGGATAAGGGGTTTCGGCCGGGTTGCACCCGGCACCCGCCGATGCCAGGGCAACTACAACAGCAACAGCAACAGCAACAGCAACAGCAACAGCAACAGCAGGCAATCCGTGGTGGGCAGGGCGGTGCGGGCAGGCGGGACACGCCGTAAACCCGTCCATGGGGGCTCGATGGCGCCATCCATGGCGCCATCCATGGCGCCAACGGTCCCGCCTGCCCACACCGCCCCGCCTCTGACAGATTCCGGGTGCCTGCCGGGGTCGGATCCCTCTGCCGCGCAGAGGGCTCTGACCCCTGAAACTGTCCGTGCGGGCGGGAGGCGCTAAAATAGCGGGATGATCGCCAATACCGCTGCCTACCATTTCGCCGTCATCGACGCTCCCCAGGTCTTGTGTGACCAGCTGCTGGCGCGTGCCGAGGCGGCGCAGCTGCGCGGCACGATCCTGGTGGCGGGCGAGGGGCTGAACCTGTTCCTGGCCGGTGCGCCGGAGGCGGTCGAAAGTTTCTATGCGGCGCTGCATGCCGATGCGCGCTTTGCCGATATGCGGGTCAAGACCAGCCTGAGCGAGCATCAGCCGTTCGCGCGGCTGAAGGCCAAGGTGAAGGACGAGATCATCAGCTTCCGCCGTGATGACGGCCAGCCGCTGGAGTATCCGCGTGCACCGGCGGTCGATCCGGCTACCGTGCAGCGCTGGTTGCGGCAGGGGCATGATGACGCCGGCAAGCCGGTGGTCATGCTCGATACGCGCAATCTGCAGGAAGTGGAGTACGGCACCTTCAAGGATGCGCTGGTGCTGCCCATCCACAAGTTCACCGACCTGCCCGAGGCATTGGCGCCGCACCGCGAAGCGCTGAAGGACAGCACCGTGGTCAGTTTCTGCACCGGCGGCATCCGCTGCGAGAAGGCCGCGCTGTGGATGGTCAACGATGGCATGGACAATGTGCTGCAGCTCGACGGCGGCATCCTCGGCTACTTCGAGGAGGTGGGCGGCGAAGGTTACGAAGGCCGCTGCTTCGTGTTCGACGAGCGCGTGGCGCTGGATGCCGAGCTGAAGCCGATGGTCGACCAGCCGCTGCCGGAGCCGCGCCCCAGCGCGTTCTAAGCCGGGACGTCGATTCCCCGGTAGAGCCGGCCGCTGGCCGGCTGCCAGGGCAGGTTGCCTGCCGGCCAGCGGCCGGCACTACCGGATCAGCGCGGTCAGCCCTGAACCCGTCCCACGGGAATCAGCATCCCGCCACCGTCACTGGCCGCCGCGCCCGACCGACCCCATGCATGGGGGATCCTGTGACGGAAAACTGCTGATGATCCCGTTGTCGATCCTTGACCTGGCCCCGGTCTGCGAGGGCAGTGACACCACCGCTGCCTTCGCCAACATGCTGGAACTGGCCCAGCACGCCGATGCGCTGGGCTACCGCCGCTACTGGCTGGCCGAACACCACAACATGCCCGGCATCGCCAGCGCGGCCACCGCCGTGCTGATCGGTCACGTGGCAGGTGGCACAAAGCGCATCCGCGTCGGTGCCGGCGGCATCATGCTGCCCAACCATGCGCCGCTGCAGGTGGCCGAGCAGTTCGGCACGCTGGCCTCGCTGTATCCGGACCGCATCGACCTCGGCCTGGGCCGTGCACCGGGCACCGATCAGCCGACCGCGCGTGCACTGCGCCGCTATTTCGACAGCGCCGACCAGTTCCCGCAGGACGTGCGCGAGCTGCTGCATTACTTCGAACCGGTACAGCCCGGGCAGGCGGTGCAGGCGGTTCCGGGTGGTGGCCTGCGGGTGCCGACCTGGATCCTCGGTTCCAGCCTGTTCGGTGCGCGCATGGCCGCCTCGATGGGCCTGCCATACGCGTTCGCCTCGCACTTCGCACCGGACGTGATGGACGAAGCGCTGGCGGTGTACCGACGCGAGTTCCGCCCCTCGGCCACGCTGAAGCAGCCGCACGCGATGCTGGCCCTGAACGTCGTTGCCAGCGACAGCGAAGCCGAATCGCGGCGCCTGTTCACCAGCCAGCAGCAGAGTTTCGTGAACCTGCGTCGTGGCCGACCGGGCAAGATTCCGGCACCCATCGACGACATCGAGTCCTTCTGGGAGCCGCACGAAAAAGTGGGCGTGGAGCGGGCACTGGCCTGCACCGTGCTGGGGGATCCGCAGCAGGTGGCGGAAGGCATCGCCGCGTTTGTCGAGCGCCACAAGCCGGACGAGCTGATGCTCACCGCCAACCTGTATGACCACCGTGCGCGCCTGCGCTCGTTCGAACTGGCGATGCAGGCCTGGCACGCCCGCCACGCGGGCTGAACAATTGCGTCACGGCCCATTGCGGCCGAACCGCGTCTGATGGGGGCTCATATCGAAGGAGCCCCCACATGGCCGACACCCGCGCCGAACACATTGCCCAGCTGGCAGAACTGATCAAGGACGTGGAGGTGGCGATGTTTACCACCACCGGCGTCGACGGCCGCCTCTACAGCCGGCCGCTGGCCACCCAGCAGGTCACCTTCGACGGTGATCTGTGGTTCGTCATCACTGCCGACAGCCCGAAAGTGGCCGAAATTGCGCTCGACCCGCGCGTCAACGTGGCGTATGCCTCGCCATCGAAGAACACCTATGTGTCGGTGGCCGGGCGCGCGCGCGTGGTTGATGATCGCGCGAAGATCGAGGAACTGTGGTCGCCAGCGATGAAGCTGTTCTTCCCGGGCGGCAAGGACGACCCGAACCTGCGCCTGATCCTGGTGCGCGCCGACTCGGCCGAGTACTGGGATGGACCGGGCACGCTGCTGGGCACAGCGCTGAGTTTCGTGTTGTCGGCAGTGCAGGACGAACCGGCGGCGTTGGCCGACAACGGATTCATCGACCTTCGATGATGGCCGATGTCCGGTATTGGTAGTGCCGGCTGCTGGCCGGCAAACCTGGAAACGTGGCAGCCGGCCAGCGGCCGGCTCTACCGGATTCCGGCTCAGAACCAGCGCTGGAACAGTTCCACCGTATAGCCCACCAGCTGCCCCGAACTGAAACCGAAGAAGGCGATCGCCGCCAGCGCCGCGATCC
Source organism: Stenotrophomonas sp. FR024 (assembly GCF_047500745.2). NCBI lineage: Bacteria > Pseudomonadati > Pseudomonadota > Gammaproteobacteria > Lysobacterales > Lysobacteraceae > Stenotrophomonas > Stenotrophomonas sp. FR024. Next base: position 76,183 of record NZ_JAXAXM020000002.1, on the reverse strand, counting down.
AGTTGAACAGCATCAGTGCACCATCGCGTTCAAGCAGTGCCAGCGAGAACAGCAGCAGCTGGAAGCCGAACAGGAAGTTGGTGAAGGGAATCGGCAACGACAGCAGCAGGCCCAGCAACACCAGCAGCAGGCCGCTGAAGGCATGCGCCGGCAGCGGTGTCAGCAGCTGCGGCAGGCGCGGTTTCAGCATCTTGTCCAACCGCCGCAGCGGGCGGTCGATGCGGTCCAGGAAGCGGTGCATGGTGCCGCGCTTGGGCCCGCGGCGGGCGATGAAGCCGGGCAGCCACGGCCGGCGCAGGCAGAACAGCATCTGCAGGCCGATCAGGATCACCAGCGGGCCGCTGACCGCGCCGCCCATGCCCGGGATCGGGATGAACGACGGCAGGATCGCCACGAACAGGAACACGCCGAACGCGCTCTGCTGCAGGTTGCACAGGATCTGGCCGAGCGGCATGTGCTCGGCCGGGTCGCCGGAGGCGAACATCTCCAGCAGGGTGCGGATGCCCTCGTTACGGTAGGCCGGGCGCTCAACGCCCGGACCCTGGCCGGCCTCAGGCGGTGAGCTCATCGGCCTGCTCGTCGGACAGCGTGCGCAGCAGCAGCTTGTCCACCCGCGCACCATCCAGGTCGACCACCTCGAAGCGCCAGCCGGCCCAGTCGAAGTACTCGCCCGCGTGCGGGATGCGGCCGAAGTAGTGGATGCACATGCCGGCCAGCGTGTAGTAGTCGCCATCCTCGGCATCGGGCAGGTCGTTGCTGCCGATCAGCTCGCGCAGGTCCTCGATCGGCAGCGAGCCGTCCACCAGCAGCGAGCCGTCCTCGCGGGTCACCACCAGCGCATCTTCGTCGGCATTTTCCACTGCCTGCAGGCGGCCGACCACCGCGCCCATCAGGTCGCTGATGGTCACCAGGCCCTGGATCTCGCCGTACTCGTCCACCACCAGCGCCATCGACTGCTGTTCCTCGCGGAAGATCTCCAGCAGCTTCATCGCGTGGGTCGATTCGGAGACGTACAGCGGTTCGCGCAGGGTCTGGAACAGCGCGTTGTCGCCACGCGCCATGCGTGTGGCCAGCGATTTCAGTTCCAGCACGCCGACCACGTCCATGTCATTGTCGCGCAGCACCGGGTAGCGCGAGAACTCGTGCTCGGCCATGATTTCCAGGTTGCGCTCCAGCCCAGCCTGGGTATCCAGCCAGGCGATGCGGTTGCGCGGGGTCATCAGGCTGTCGGCGGTGCGGTCGCCCAGGCGCATGACGCGGTTCATCATGTCGCGCTCGTGGGCGTCGATCACACCGGCCTCGTGGCTCTCGGCCACCAGCATGCGGATCTCTTCTTCGGTCACCGAGGCAACTTCGTCCTTGCCTAGCCCCATCAGGCGCAGGACCAAGCGGGTCGAATGGGACAGCAGCCACACGGCCGGGAATGCAATTCGGGCCAGCCAGCCCATCGGCAGGGCTACCATGCCAGCGATGTCTTCCGAACGGGTGATGGCCAGGCGCTTGGGCACCAGCTCACCGAAAATCAGCGTCAGGAAGGTGATCAGCGCCACGGCCAGCGTCTTGCCGATCAGGTTCGACAGCGGCTGCGGATTGCCGAACAGGGTGATGGTGTCGGCCAGCGACGGGAACAACACCTGAAGGTGGTGGGCGATGCTGTTACCGATGGCCTCACCGCCGTACACGCCGGTCAGGATGCCGCCCAGGGTGATGCCGATCTGGACGGTGGACAGGAAGTTCTCCGGCTTCTCGGACAGCTCAAGCGCCTTGGCGGCGCGCTTGGAAGTGCTGGCCATCTGCTTCAGGCGGCTCTTGCGCGAGGTCATGACCGACATTTCGGACATGGCGAAGAAGCCGTTGAACACGATCAGGGCCAAAACTATCAGGATCTCAAACACGGGCGTCGTCCCCGGTTGGTGGCAGGGAGGGCGGGTGCTTGCGATGGCGGCTGGCGCTCAGGAACAGGGTCCGGCGCGGCGCAGGGGGGTAAGGGTCGTCGTCCATAAGGTGCGCCCGAAGGCGCGCTGGCATCTTAGCAAAGGGGCGTGGCAGGGTGGCAACCGCCTGTTCAGGTTGGGTCTTCCAGAGCCCCGGAAGGGGGCAGGGATACCCGTGATGGTCATCTAGCCGTCATAATTCCGTCTGGTGCCGTCCTTCCCGCGACGGCTGACAGGTTTCTCAATGTTCTCTCTGCAGACCATTTTCGGTTCCGGCAAACAGTTCTACACCCTGCTCGATGAGGCTGCCGTCGCGGCTTCCGACGCCGCCAAGGCGCTGCATTCCATGCTGCGCGAGGCCGACCGCCAGCCCGCGCTGGACGCGTTCAAGCTGGCCCGCCTGCGCGAACGCGCGGCCTCGGACAAGATCAGCCAGGCGCTGGTGGACAGCTTCATGACCCCGATCGAGCGCGAAGACATCGAAGCGCTGGGCTCGGCGCTGTACAAGATCCCGAAGCAGATCGAGAAGTTCGCCGATCGCTATTCGCTGGCCACGACCCACCTGGAGCACATCGACTTCGCGCCGCGCGCGGCGATGCTGGAACAGGCTGCCGGCGTGGTGGTGGAGATGGTGGCCGACCTGCGCCACATGAACCTGGACCGGATGACCGCTCTCAACGAGAAGCTGCGTTCGCTGGAGAACGAGGCCGACCGCCTGATGCTCGAGCTGTACCGCGACATCTACTCGGGCCGCCTGGACAACCTGCAGATGTTCCTGCTGAAGGAATTCTTCGAGATCCTGGAAAAGGCCATCGACCGCTGCCGCGAGGCCGGCGTGGTGGCGTACCAGATCGTGTTGAAGAACAGCTGACGGACGCCGCCGCATGTTGACCCTTGTCCTGGTGGTGATCCTGGCCGCGCTCGTCTTCGAGTTCATCAACGGCTTCCACGACACCGCCAACTCCATTGCCACCGTGGTGGCGACCAAGGTGCTCTCGCCCGGCTGGGCGGTGATGCTGGCCGCCTTCATGAACCTCATCGGTGCACTGACCGGTACCGCGGTGGCGCTGACCATCGCTTCGGGCCTGCTCAACACCAACGTGGTCGACGTCACCCCGCAGGTGATCCTGTGCGCCCTGCTGGGCGGCATCATCTGGAACCTGATCACCTGGTGGAAGGGCCTGCCGTCCTCGTCCTCGCACGCCCTGATCGGTGGCCTCTGCGGCGCCGGCCTGGCCGCTGCCCACAACAACTGGGACGCGCTGATCTGGTCCGAGCGCCTGGGCAGCTGGGCGCAGAACAAGGGCCTGCTGTGGAAGGTGTTCGTGCCGATGATCACCTCGCCGATCGCCGGCTTCCTGCTCGGCATCGTGGTGATGGTGCTGCTGTGGGGCCTGATCGCCGGGCTGGCCAAGATCGGTGGTGCCATCGGTCGCCTGGCCCGCCCGCGCATCGTCAACGCCTTCTTCGGCAAGGCGCAGATCGCCTCGGCGGCCTACATGGGCTTCGCCCACGGCCACAACGACGCGCAGAAGACCATGGGCATCATCGCCATGACACTGATCGGTGCCGAGGCCACCGGTGCGCTGGATGACCTGCCGTCGTGGCTGGCCTTCATGCACCCGGACGCCAGCGCCGGTGACGGCATCGCGATGTGGATCGTGCTGACCTGTGCGGTGGTGATGGCGGCCGGTACCGCCTCGGGCGGCTGGAAGATCATCAAGACCCTGGGTCACAAGATGGTCAAGCTGCACCCGATCCACGGCTTCGCCGCGGAGACCAGCTCGGCCACCATCCTGACCCTGGCCGCCCACTTCGGCATGCCGGTCTCGACCACGCACAGCATCTCCACCGCGATCATGGGCGTCGGCTTCGCCAAGAACCCGCGCTCGCTGAAGTTCGGCGTGATCGAACGCATTGTCTGGGCCTGGATCCTGACCATCCCGGCCGCAGGTGGTTGTGCGTACCTGATCCTGAAGCTGTTCGAACTGTTCGGCTGGACCTGATCGCCGCGCCAAGGTGCACACGAAAAAGCCCGCCGGATACCGGCGGGCTTTTTTCATGGGCAGAGAATTCTTCCGGACACATCGTGTCGACCAAGGTCGACACCTACCAGAGCAGAAACAGGGATCCGCCCTCGTGCCGACCAACGGTCGGCATCCACCAACAGCGCACGGAAACTGTCGAAGGCGGGGTGGGATGGGCAGGCGGGGGCGCAGAGCGCCATGGATGGCGCTCTACGAGGCACGCAGGAGCAGTTTTTGCCGTCCCCCGCCTGCCTATCCCACCCCGCCAACCCACGGAAACCCTGCTTTTGCCGTTGCCGTTGCCGTTGCCGTTGATCCGGCGGGTGCCGGGCCGCAGGCCCGGCCACCACCACCACCCTCAGTTGCGCTGGAACAACGCCTGCACATCCCTGCGGAACGCCGCCTGGCTGTCCGCCCGGCTGTAGAACATGTGCCCGCCCGGATAACTGCGCACCTGCACCCGGTCCGGATTGCTGCCCATCGCCGGCATCTGGTCCACCGTCAGGATCGAGCCCATGAACGGGCACGACAGATCATTCCAGCCATGCACGATCAGCACCTGCAGATGCGGATCGATCGCCACCGCCTGCCGCAGCTGGGTCACCGCGCCCTGGCGCAGCTCGCCGTTGCGGTCCCACAGCCGGTTCACCTCGTAGTTCAGCGCCTGGTAGCGTGCATCCACCTTCCAGCCAACCACCCGCGTCACGAAGTCGACCATCGCGGTGGTGGTTGGTGCAATGATGCTGTCCAGCAGCGGATCGTTGGCGCGCTGTTCCGGATCATTCGGGAACGGGTCGAATGCGGTTACGTTGGAGTCGTAGCGGCTGCCCAGCGTGCCCTTGTCGCGGAACACCTCACGCAGATAGGCCTGCGTCTCCAGTCGGCCACCGGCGCGGCGCACGAACTGCGGGTCCAGCCCGGTCAGCTCGGTCACTCGGCGCAGCATCGCCTCGGTCGCCTGCGGATCGCTGCGGCCCTTCATCAGCGCAGTGGCGTAGTCGCCGCGGGTGTATTCCACCACGTCGCGCATCGCCGCATCGGTCAGTTTGCCCTGGCGCTCCAGGTGCGCTGCAGCGATCGACGGCAGCGTCTGCATCCACGCCATCGGCGAGACATCGGCGTTGTCTTCCAGGGTCGGGCTCAGGTAGGGCGACACCAGCACCAGGCCGTTCATCGCCACGCCCAGGCGGGTCTGCAGGAAGTGGGTGATGCGCGGGCCGCGGTAGCCGCCGTAGCTCTCGCCGGTCAGGTACTTGCGTGCACCCATGCGCTGGTTGCGCAGCAGCCAGTCGTAGATCGAGCGCGACAGGTATTCGATGTCGGCGCTGGGGTTGTACAGCTGCTTCTTCGCCTCGTCATCGCCGATGCGCGCACGGCTGAAGCCAGTGCCGACCGGGTCGATGAACACCAGGTCGGTGAAGTCCAGCCAGGTGCCGGGGTTGTCGTGCAGGGTGGCCGGCGCCGATGCGCTGTCACCCTCCGAACCAAAGGTGACCACCTTGGGCCCGATCGCGCCCATGTTGAGGTAGACCGAAGATGCACCCGGGCCGCCATTGAGCGCGAAGGTCACCGGCCGGTCCTTGCCCGGCATCGTGTAGGCGGTGAACACCACGTCGGCGATCACCTTGCCCTTGGCATCGCGTACCGGCAGGGTGCCGACGGTGGCGGTGTAGTCCAGGGTGCGGCCGGCCAGGCGCATGCTCTGGCGGGCCGACGCATCGGCGGGCAGCGCGGGCGCTTCGGTCTTGTCGTCTTTCGGATCGGGCTTGGCCTCGGCGTCGGGCGCGGCCAGCACGCTGGCTGGGGCGATGAGCAGGCCGACGCAGAGCGCGGCAGTGTGCAGCAGGGACTTCATGGCACCGGATCGGCAGCGGAAGGGGGTTCCGATGCTAGGCCGGTGGAGGGCATGTCGTATGTGTCCAAAGGCATGGCCGCGCGTCGAGGCCGCCACTGGCCAGATTGGGTCAAGCGGGCAGGGGTGTACGCACGTCGTCGTCAGCCAGCAGGCCGTATACCGCCGAATCGGACAGTTCGCCCTGGATGCGCCAGCGCTGCCGCAGCACGCCCTCCAGGTGGAAGCCCAGCCGTTCAAGCACGTGTGCCGAGGGCCGGTTGCGCGGGTCGACTTCGGCTTCCACGCGATGCAGGCGCAGAGTCTGGAACAGGTAGTCCAGCAGATGCTGCAGCGCTTCGTGCATGTAGCCCTGGCCTTGCCTGTCGGGGGCCAGCAGGTAGCCGATCTCGGCACGAGCGGCATCGCGATCCAGGGCGAACACCACGCAGATGCCCAGCAACGGGCCATCCAGCGTTTCGCGCACGGCCAGCTTGAGCTGGGTGCCGGTGGCCTGTGCCGCCAGGTCATCGTCGATCTGCGCGCGCGCTTCGGCCGGTCGTGTCCACGCCGGGTGGTTCCAGAACCGCATCACGTCCGGATCGGACTGGATCGCGAACAGGGCGGCCGCATCGTCGCGGCGGATCGGGCTCAGGACCAGGCGCGCGCTGTGCAGCGGCAGGCCCGGGAACAGCAGCGAGTGGCTGGCCAATACGATGGTCCACACAGATGGACGCGCATTATGGCGCCGCCGGGTTTGCCGATGGGGGCGTAATGCCAAGGGCACATGAACCGGCATTACCGGGCGATGGGGCCAGAGCCGTTTCCCTGCAGGAAACGGATCCGGCCCCGCGTCGGGTCAGACTTCCAGCGAAGCCAGATCGCCCTTGCTCTCCAGCCAGCCCTTGCGGTCGGAGGCGCGCTTCTTGGCCAGCAGCATGTCCATCAGCGAACGGGTCTGCTCGCCGTCGTCCACGGTCAGCTGCACCAGGCGACGGGTGTCGGGGTGGATGGTGGATTCACGCAGCTGTGGCGGATTCATCTCGCCCAGGCCCTTGAAGCGGGTGACGTTGATCGCGCCCTTGATCTTCTCGCGTTCGATCTTGTCCAGCATCGAGCGCTTCTCTTCTTCGTCCAGGGCATAGAACACCTGCTTGCCCACATCGATGCGGAACAGCGGTGGCATCGCCACGAACACGTGGCCGGCATCGACCAGCGCCGGGAAGTGCTTGAGGAACAGCGCGGTGAGCAGGGTGGCAATGTGCAGGCCGTCCGAGTCCGCGTCGGCCAGGATGATGACCTTGCCGTAGCGCAGGCCAGCAATGTCGTCCTTGCCGGGGTCGCAGCCGATGGCCACGGCCAGGTTGTGCACTTCTTCCGACGCCAGCACGCTGTTGGAGGACACTTCCCAGGTGTTGAGGATCTTGCCGCGCAGCGGCAGGATCGCCTGGAAGTCCTTGTCACGCGCCTGCTTGGCGCTGCCGCCTGCCGAGTCACCCTCCACCAGGAACAGCTCGGTGCGCGACAGGTCCTGGCTGATGCAGTCGGCCAGCTTGCCGGGCAGGGCCGGGCCCTGGGTGACTTTCTTGCGGACGACCAGCTTTTCGGTCTTCAGGCGCGCGCTGGCGCGCTCGATGGCGATCTGCGCGATCTTCTCGCCCAGCTCCACGTTCTGGTTCAGCAGCAGGCTGAACGCATCGTGGGCGGCGCCTTCGATGAAGCCGGCGGCCTGGCGCGAGGACAGGCGTTCCTTGGTCTGGCCGCTGAACTGCGGGTCGGTCATCTTCAGCGACAGCACGAACGACACGCGGTCCCACACGTCTTCCGGGGCCAGCTTGACGCCACGCGGCAGCAGGTTGCGGAAGTCGCAGAACTCGCGCAGCGCCTCGGTCAGGCCGGTGCGCAGGCCGTTGACGTGGGTGCCGTGCTGGGCAGTGGGGATCAGGTTGACGTAGCTTTCCTGCACCAGTTCGCCTTCCGGCAGCCAGGCCACGGCCCAGTCCACGATCTCGGTGTCTTTCTTCAGGTTGCCGACGAACAGTTCGGCCGGCAGCATCTCGCGATCGCCCAGCTCCAGCTTCAGGTAATCGCGCAGGCCGTCTTCGTAGTACCAGGTATCGACTTCACCGGTGGCCTCGTCGGTCAGCTTCACGGTCAGGCCCGGGCAGAGCACGGCCTTGGCGCGCAGCAGGTGCTTGAGCGCGCGCACAGCGAACTTGGGCGTGTCGAAGTACTTCGGGTCCGGCCAGAAGCGCACGCGGGTACCGGTGTTCTTCTTGCCGACGCTGCCAACCACTTCCAGCGGGGTGGCGCGGTCGCCGTTGCGGAAAGTGATGCGGTGCTCGGCACCTTCGCGCTTGATGTGCACCTCGACCAGGGTCGACAGCGCATTGACCACGCTGACGCCGACGCCGTGCAGGCCGCCGGAGAAGGTGTAGTTGTTGTTGCTGAACTTGCCGCCGGCATGCAGGCGGGTGAGGATCAGCTCGACGCCCGGGATCTTCTCTTCCGGGTGGATGTCCACCGGCATGCCGCGGCCGTCATCGCTGACCTCCACGCTGCCGTCCTTGTACAGGGTGATCTCGATCGAGCGGGCGTGGCCAGCGAGGGCCTCGTCCACCGAGTTGTCGATCACTTCCTGCGCCAGGTGGTTCGGGCGCGCGGTGTCGGTATACATGCCGGGACGGCGCTTGACCGGGTCAAGGCCGGACAGGACTTCAATATCGGCGGCGTTATAACGGGCGTTCATCTGTCTTCGAAAGCTTGGAGCGACGGGCAAGTGTGGGGTCTGGCACGGGATTTTGCACGCCTGCGGTTCAGTCTCGGCGACGCAGAGGGGGTAAAATGGCAGCTGCTGGAATCTGAACACCGGCGACCCCCGTTGGGTCGAAACATCCAAGCCATACCGCGAGGAGGACCTCATGAAGAAGTTGCTGACCATTGCGATCCTGGCCGCTGCCGCCGTTGCAGTGCCGCTGGTGGTGGCGCAGAACGCCGGCCAGCCGGCCCCGCAGCAGGGTGACCAGGCCGACAAGGCGCAGGCCGAGGCCGATGCCAAGGCCAAGCGTCGGGCCCAGGCCAATGCCGAAATGAAGGCGCAGGGCCAGCCGGCCCCGCAGCAGGAAGAGGAAGAGGAAGCGCGCAAGAAGCGCTGATCCCGCCCCCTGCCAGGCGCCCTTGCGACAAGGGTTGCGCTCCGGAACGCCCCGCTTTGCGGGGCGTTTCTTTTTAGTGGCGTGCCATCTGCCTCTTGGGTTGGCGGCCATCAATCTGTAAACTATGGCTTTCCGGGAGTAAGTGCGTGTCCACCATTTGCGAATGGGCTGGAGCGGCCAAGCGTGGCTTCCAGCATGGCGGGTCGCAGGTGACGGTCGATTTGACCGGCACGGTCGCCCCGACCTCGCACGGTGGTCCCCGTCCGGCGCCTGCCGTCGCACGGATCCGCACCTCCCTCGCTGCCACAGCGAACCGGAAAACCCCCTCTGAGCACCATGCCTGCCCTCCGGGCGCGCGTGGTGCTGCCGTTTTCCATTTCCAGACAGGATGCTTGCAGCCATGACTCCCTTGATTTTCGTAACCGGCGGCGTGGTGTCCTCGCTCGGCAAAGGCATTGCCGCCGCGTCGCTGGCCGCCATTCTCGAAGCCCGTGGCCTGAAGGTCACGATGATGAAGCTCGACCCGTACATCAACGTCGACCCGGGCACCATGAGTCCGTTCCAGCACGGTGAGGTCTACGTCACCGACGACGGCGCCGAGACCGACCTCGACCTGGGCCACTACGAGCGCTTCGTGCGCACCCGCCTGAGCCGCAAGAACTCGGTCACCACCGGTCGTATCTACGAGAACGTGATCCGCAAGGAACGCCGCGGCGACTACCTGGGCGCGACCGTGCAGGTCATTCCGCACATCACCGACGAGATCCGCCGCTGCATCGACGAGGCCACCGAAGGCTACGACGTGGCGCTGGTCGAGATCGGCGGTACCGTCGGCGACATCGAGTCGCTGCCGTTCCTGGAAGCGATCCGCCAGGTGCGCACCGAGCGTGGTCCGGAGAAGGCGCTGTTCATGCACCTCACCCTGGTGCCGTACATCGGCGCCGCCGGTGAGCTGAAGACCAAGCCGACCCAGCACTCGGTGAAGGAACTGCGCTCGATCGGCATCCAGCCGGACGTGCTGCTGTGCCGTTCGGAACAGGCTGTGCCGGATTCGGAGCGCCGCAAGATCGCCCAGTTCACCAACGTTTCCGAGCGCGCGGTGATCAGCGTGCCGGACGTGGACGTCCTGTACCGCATTCCGTCGGGCCTGCATGCGCAGGGCCTGGACGAGATCGTCGTCAACCAGCTGAAGCTGGCCGACAAGGTCGGTCCGGTCGATCTGTCGATGTGGGAAGACGCGGTCGATGCGACCCTGCATCCGCTGGACGAAGTGACCATCGCCGTGGTCGGCAAGTACGTCGATCACCAGGATGCCTACAAGTCGGTCGGCGAAGCGCTCAAGCACGGCGGCCTGCGCCAGCGCACCAAGGTCAACCTGAAGTGGCTGGAAGCACAGGACCTGGAAGGCACCGACATGGCCGCACTGGCCGATGTCGACGGCATCCTGGTGCCGGGCGGCTTCGGTGACCGTGGTTTCGAAGGCAAGGTGCTGACCTCGAAGTTCGCCCGCGAGCAGCACGTGCCGTACTTCGGCATCTGCTACGGCATGCAGGCGGCCGTCGTCGATTACGCCCGCAACGTGGTCGGCCTGGAAGGTGCCAACAGCACCGAGAACGACCGCCAGTCGCCGAACCCGGTGATCGGCCTGATCACCGAATGGCGCACGGCAACCGGCGACGTCGAAAAGCGTGATGACAAGAGCGACCTCGGTGGCACCATGCGCCTGGGCCTGCAGGAACAGCGCCTGAAGCCGGGCACGCTGGCCCGTGAGCTGTACGGCAAGGACGTGGTTGCCGAGCGCCACCGCCACCGCTACGAGTTCAACAACCGCTACCGCACCCAGCTGGAAGATGCGGGCCTGGTGATCGCCGGCAAGTCGATGGACGACACCCTGGTGGAAGTGGTGGAGCTGCCGCGCGATGCGCACCCGTGGTTCCTGGCCTGCCAGGCGCACCCGGAATTCCTGTCCACGCCGCGTGACGGCCACCCGCTGTTCATCGGTTTCATCCGTGCCGCACGCGAGCGCAAGGCTGGCGGCAAGCTGCTGCAGGAAGCCCGCGCCTGACTTGTGATGGGGGTCGCCGGCCCCCATCTTGCACGCTTCAACCCCCAGCGCACCGGCCCGGCCGGTGCCGCGGACAACAAGGAAACGCCATGAAACTGTGTGGATTCGAGGTCGGGCTGGACCAGCCCCTGTTCCTGATCGCCGGCCCCTGCGTGATCGAGTCGATGCAGCTGCAGCTCGATACCGCCGGCAAGTTGAAGGAAGTCACCGACAAGCTCGGCGTCAACTTCATCTTCAAGTCCAGCTTCGACAAGGCCAACCGCACTTCGGGCACCGCATTCCGCGGCCCGGGCATGGAAGAGGGCCTGAAGGTCCTGGCCGAGGTCAAGAAGCAGATCGGCGTGCCGGTGCTGACCGATGTCCACGAATACACTCCGATGGACGAAGTGGCCTCGGTGGTGGACGTGCTGCAGACCCCGGCGTTCCTGGTCCGCCAGACCGACTTCATCCGCAAGGTGTGCTCGGCCGGCAAGCCGGTCAACATCAAGAAGGGCCAGTTCCTGGCACCGTGGGACATGAAGCCGGTCGTGGAGAAGGCCAAGGCCACCGGCAATGAGCAGATCATGGTCTGCGAACGCGGTGCCAGCTTCGGCTACAACAACCTGGTCAGCGACATGCGTTCGCTGGCGGTGATGCGCGATACCGGTTGCCCGGTGGTGTTCGACGCCACCCATTCGGTGCAGCTGCCGGGTGGGCAGGGCACCAGTTCCGGTGGCCAGCGTGAGCACGTGCCGGTGCTGGCCCGTGCCGCCGTGGCGGTGGGCATCTCCGGCCTGTTCGCCGAGACCCATCCGGACCCGTCCAAGGCGCTGTCCGATGGCCCCAATGCGTGGCCGCTGGACCAGATGGAAGCGCTGCTCGAGACCCTGATGGAACTCGATGCGGTGACCAAGAAGCACGGCTTCTCGCGCTTCGCGTGAGTCGTGACCCGCGGGGGGCGCTGGAAGCCCAGCGTCACCGCCGGCACTGGAAACGGTGGCCCTGGGGCCTGATCGCACTGGGTCTGGCCGTGCTGTTCACCGTGGGCATGTTCGGGCTGGTACTGATCGGCGCTGCGTCGGTGCGGCCCCCCGGTGATGGCAGCAGTGCGCTCGATCTGCGGGCGTACTTCATTGCGCTGCTGGTGGCGGAGCTGCTCGGTGCGGTGGGATGCGTCGCTGCCGCTGTGCTGGCTTGGCGGCTGAATCGCGGCAAGGTCACGGCTGGCCTGGCGATCATCCTGCTCTCGCTGTGGCTGGGCGCCCTGTTCTACGGATTGCTTTGATGAATACGACCACATCGGCGCGTGGCTGGCCCTGGGGCCTGATCGCCCTGGGGCTGTCCGTGTTGACCTGGATCGCCCTGGTGGTGGGCGTGCTGGCCTTCACGTCCGGTTTCCGGCCGCCGGGGGATGGAAACAACGGCGTGCAGGCCACGCAGTGGTGGCTGCTGGGCGCGCTGGTCACGATGGTGCTGTCCTTCCTGGGCAGCCCGGTGGCGATGGTGCTGGCCTGGCGACGGCGGCGTGGCCCCATCCTGGCAGCGATTGCCGGTGCATTGCTGGTGATGCTGGTGTCGATGATCCTGATCGTGATCGGGTCCAGTTGGGGCTGAAGCCGCCCACGCCATTTGGCAAGTGGCGGGCAGCCGGGGATAATCACGCGGCATTCGTTTTGTCGCCCCCTCTCCATACAGGTAACCGGCCCGACCATGAGTACGATCCGCAGCATCCACGCCCGTGAAATCCTCGACAGCCGTGGTAACCCCACGCTGGAAGCCGAAGTCATCCTGGAGGACGGTTCGTTCGGTCGTGCCGCGGTTCCCTCCGGCGCCTCGACCGGCACCAAGGAAGCGGTCGAGCTGCGTGACGGCGACAAGACCCGTTACCTGGGCAAGGGCGTGCGCAAGGCTGTCGACAACGTCAACACCACCATCGCCAATGCGCTGAAGGGCTTCGAAGCCACCGACCAGGCCGGCCTCGACCGTCGCCTGATCGACCTCGACGGCACCGAGAACAAAGGCCGCCTGGGTGCCAACGCGCTGCTGGGTGTTTCGATGGCCGCCGCGCACGCCGCCGCTGCATCGAACAAGCAGGCGCTGTGGCAGTACCTTGCCGCCAAGACCGGCGTGACCCCGTCGCTGCCGGTGCCGATGATGAACATCATCAACGGCGGCGCGCACGCCGACAACAACGTCGACTTCCAGGAGTTCATGGTGCTGCCGGTCGGCTTCACTTCGTTCTCCGAAGCGCTGCGCGCGGGCACCGAAATCTTCCATTCGCTGAAGTCGGTGCTGAAGGGCCACGGCCTGAGCACGGCGGTCGGCGACGAAGGCGGCTTCGCACCGGACTTCCGCAGCAACGTCGAAGCACTCGACACCATCCTCGAAGCGATCGGCAAGGCTGGCTACACCGCCGGTGAAGACGTGCTGCTGGGCCTGGACGTGGCCTCCAGCGAATTCTTCGAAAACGGCAAGTACAACCTGGTCGGCGAGAACAAGCGCCTGACCTCCGAGCAGTTCGTCGACTTCCTCGCCGACTGGGCCGCGCAGTACCCGATCATCACGATTGAAGATGGCCTGGCCGAGAACGACTGGGCCGGCTGGAAGCTGCTGACCGACCGCATCGGCAAGAAGGTGCAGCTGGTGGGCGACGACCTGTTCGTGACCAACCCGAAGATCTTCCAGGAAGGCATCGACTCTGGCACCGCCAACGCGATCCTGATCAAGGTCAACCAGATCGGCACGCTCAGCGAAACCCTGGAAGCGATCGCGATGGCCGACCGCGCCGGCTATGCCGCCGTCGTCTCGCACCGTTCGGGCGAAACCGAAGACACCACCATTGCCGATATCTCGGTGGCCACCACCGCCACCCAGATCAAGACCGGCTCGCTGTGCCGCAGCGATCGCGTGGCCAAGTACAACCAGCTGCTGCGCATCGAGGAAGCCCTCGGCGCCGGCGCGCGTTACGCCGGTCGTGACGCGTTCGTTTCGCTGAAGCGCTGAGCCGATGCGCGACTGGCGCTGGATGCTGCTGGTGCTGGCCCTGCTGCTGGGCTGGCTGCAGTACCGCTTCTGGTTCGGTCCTGGCAACTCGGGTGAAGTGATGATGCTCGAAGCCCAGGTCGCCAACCAGGAGCGGGACAATGAGGGTCTGCAGCAGCGCAACGACGCGCTCGCTGCCGAAGTGAAGGACCTCAAGGAAGGCCAGTCCGCCATCGAGGAACGCGCGCGCAGCGAGCTGGGCATGATCAAGCCCGGCGAGAAGTTCTACCGCGTGGTCGAGGATGCGCCGGTCCACCCGGCGCAGCCTGCTGCCGGCGTCACTGCCCAGGCGGGCGAACACCCGGCAGACGTGCCATGAGCGCGGCGATCTGGGTCGTTGTTCCGGCCGCCGGCCGTGGCACCCGCTTCGGTGCGCCGCTGCCCAAGCAGTACCTGCAGGCGGGCGGGCAGATCCTGCTCGCCCACACGCTGGACGCGCTGCTGGCGCACCCCGCCGTGGCCGGAGCGATGGTGGTGATCGGCCAGGACGACGCCGACTGGCCGGGCTGGAATGAGTGGTCGGGCAAGCCGGTGCTGACCTGCATCGGCGGCGCGACCCGTGCCGCCTCGGTGCTGGCCGGGCTGCAGGCGCTGCCGGACTCGGTGCGCGCCGACGAATTCGTGCTGGTCCACGATGCCGCGCGACCGAACCTGTCGCTGGCCGATCTCGGTCGTCTGCTTGAAGTCGGTCGTGCCGACCCGGTCGGGGCGATCCTGGCTGCGCCGGTGCGCGACACCCTCAAGCGCGCTGGCGACGACGGCGGCATCGATGGCACCGAGCCACGCGAGCGCCTGTGGCGCGCACTGACGCCGCAGCTGTTCCGCCGCCACCAGCTCAGCCGCGCGCTGTCTGACGCTGCGGCCGCCGGTGTTGACGTCACCGACGAGGCCATGGCCATGGAACGTCAGGGTCAGCGCCCGCTGCTGGTGGAAGGCAGCGAGGACAACTTCAAGGTCACCACCCCGGCCGATCTGGACCGGTTCGAATTCGTACTTTCCCGCCGCGCCGGCTGACCGTCCGCGCGGCCCTGTTGCAAGGGTTGCATCCATGAGCACCGCACCGTTCCCGCCCGTCCGTATCGGCCAGGGCTACGACGTCCATGCCTTCGGTGAAGGCGACCACATCATGCTTGGCGGCGTGAACGTGCCGCACAGCTGCGGCGTGCTCGCGCACAGCGATGGCGACGTGATCCTCCACGCCCTGTGTGATGCGATGCTCGGCGCGTTGGCGCTGGGCGATATCGGCCAGCATTTCCCGCCGAGCGACGACCGCTGGAAGGG
Organism: Stenotrophomonas sp. FR024; assembly: GCF_047500745.2. NCBI lineage: Bacteria > Pseudomonadati > Pseudomonadota > Gammaproteobacteria > Lysobacterales > Lysobacteraceae > Stenotrophomonas > Stenotrophomonas sp. FR024. Next base: position 60,869 of record NZ_JAXAXM020000002.1, on the reverse strand, counting down.
CGCCGACAGCAGTGATTTCGTTCGCCATTGCGACAGCCTGCTGCGCGAGCGTGGCTGGCGCGTCGGCAACACCGACATCACCGTGATCTGCGAGCGGCCGAAGGTCGGTCCGCATGCGCTGGCCATGCGTGAGCGCATCGGTGGGTTGCTGCAGTTGCCGCTGGATGCGGTCAGCGTCAAGGCCACAACGTCTGAGAAGCTGGGCTTCACCGGCCGTGGCGAAGGCATCGCCGCACAGGCGGTGGTACTGCTGGTGGCGGCATGATTCCGCTGCCGTTGGCGTTTGGTGCACCGTTGCTGACGGCGCGCATCCGCACCACGCCGGACGATTTCCAGGTTGACGAACTGCCGGCCTTCGAGGCGACCGGTGAAGGCCAACACCTGCTGCTGCACATCCGCAAGCGCGGTGCCAACACCGTGCATGTGGCCAAGCTGCTGGCCAAGTGGGCAGGCCTGCCGGAAATGGCGGTGAGCTACGCCGGCATGAAGGATCGCCATGCGGTCACCACCCAGCGTTTCAGCGTGCACCTGCCCAAGCGCATCGCGCCGGACTTGGCCGAGCTGGCCAGTGACGAGATCGAAGTGCTCGAAGCCACTTGGCACAACCGCAAGCTGCAGCGTGGCGCACTGGCCGGCAACCGCTTCAAGCTGGTGCTGCGCGAGGTGCAGGGTGATGCCACGGCGATCAGCGAGCGTCTGCAGCAGATTGCCGAGCGCGGCCTGCCGAACTGGTTCGGCGAACAGCGCTTTGGCCGCGACGGCGGCAACGTGCCGGCGGCACTGGCGATGTTCGGTGGCCGCCGCATGCGCAAGGACCAGCGTTCGCTGCTGCTCTCTGCAGCCCGCTCGGCGCTGTTCAACCGCGTGCTGGCCGCGCGCGTGGAGCAGGGCAACTGGGATCAGCCGCTCGATGGCGAAGTGTGGATGCTCGATGGCAGCCGCAGCGTGTTCGGCCCCGAGCCGTACACCGACGTGCTGGCCGAGCGACTGGCGCGTTTCGACATCCATCCCAGCGCACCGCTGTGGGGCGAGGGTGAACTGCGCAGCACCGAAACGGCACATGCGCTGGAGCTGGCCGCGCTGGACGACGAGGAGTCAAAGGCACTGCGGGCCGGCCTGGAAGACGCACGGCTGAAGCAGGAGCGCCGCGCATTGCGCCTGCGCCCGGCGCTGCTGCAGCACCAGTGGCTGGCCGACGACGTGCTGGAGCTGTCATTCGCGCTGCCGCCAGGCTGCTACGCCACCGCCGTACTGCACGAACTCGGCCCCGTCGAAGACGCCTCGCAGGCCTGACAGAAAATGGGGACGGAGGGAATTAAGTCGTTTGTGGCACAAACGACTTAATTCCCTCCGTCCCCTTTTTCATCTGCGCGCCAGCAGCACCAGCATCGCGCCGGTACCGCCTTGTCCGGTCGGTGCCGAGTGAAATGCCAGCACGTCGTTGCGCAGCCGCAGCAGGCGATCGACCAGGTTCTTCAGCACCGGCGCACCGCCATCGGACTGCAATCCCTTGCCATGGATGATGCGCACGCAGCCATAGTCGTGTGCATGTGCCTCCAGCAGGAACTGGCGCAACAGCGTCTCGGCCTGCGCAGCGGTGGCGCCGTGCAGGTCCAGCTCGTCCTGCACCGAGTACTGGCCACGCTTGAGGCGCTGGAACAAGCGTGGTGGCAGGTTGTCGCGGCGATAGCTGGCCACGTCGCCGGCTTCCAGCGGCGTGCTGTCGCGCAGCAGCCGGGCGAATTCGCCGGCGGCTTCGGCCTCGTCACGTTCGGCCATGCGCGCGCGCGGCTTCGGCCGGGGCGCGGCAGGCGCCGGCTCGGCATCCTTGCGCAGCGGCGTCACTTCGCCGATGGCCGCACGGAACAATGCGGCCGGATCTTCGTCTTCAGGGTGCGACATGCGCACAGGGTAAACCGCCGGCGCAGCTCTGCCTATGACGGTTCGATGTCGGTCATGACCGCCGACAGGGTAGGACCGGCGGCTCGCATGCGGCACAATAGACGATGCCCTTGCAGGGTCGACGGCTTCCGCAGGGGAGTACGGCGGTCCCGCCCACACTGCACGGTGACGGAATCGAATTCTTGGAAAATCAAGCGGTTAAATCGAAGATGCGAATCCTGGTCAGTAACGACGATGGCGTCGACGCCGCAGGCATCCGGATGCTTGCCTCGGTGCTGCGCGAGGCCGGCCACGAAGTGACGGTGGTCGCCCCCGACCGTGACCGCTCCGGTGCCAGCAACTCTCTGACCCTGGACCTGCCGATCCGCCTCAAGCGCATCGACCATTACACCGTTTCGGTGGCCGGTACCCCGACCGACTGCGTGCACCTGGCGCTGACCGGGCTGCTCGAGTTCGAGCCTGACATTGTCGTGTCCGGCATCAACAATGCCGCCAATCTCGGTGATGACGTGATCTACTCCGGCACCGTTTCGGCGGCGATGGAAGGCCGCTTCCTTGGCCTGCCGGCGGTGGCGGTTTCGCTGGTCAGCCGCAACCACGATCCGAAGCACTTCGAAACCGCCGCGCGCGCCGCAGTCGAGATCGTCGCCCGGCTCAAGGCCGACCCGCTGCCGGCCGACACCATCCTCAACGTCAACGTGCCTGATCTGCCGTGGAGCGAGGTCAAGGGCTTCGAGGTCACCCGCCTCGGCAACCGCCACCGCGCCGAAGGCTGCATCGCGCAGAAAGACCCGCGCGGCAACGAGGTGTACTGGATCGGCCCGGCCGGCCGTGAGCAGGATTCCGGCCCCGGTACCGACTTCCATGCGGTGCGCACCGGGCATATCTCGATCACCCCGATCCAGGTGGACCTGACCCGCTACCAGGCACTGGAGAAAGTGGCCAGCTGGGTCGGCGGCCTCAGTGCCGCGCTGGACCAGCCGGCATGAGTCCACGCCTGCGCCTGCAACCGGAAGCCGTCGGTATCGGCATGACCTCGCAGCGTGTGCGTGACCGCCTGGTCGACCGCCTGCGCGAAGCCGGCATCGTCGACGAGCCGACCTTGAATGCGATCCGGGTGGTGCCGCGCCATCTGTTCATCGACGAGGCACTGGCCTCGCGCGCGTATGAAGACACTGCGCTGCCGATCGGCCACGGCCAGACCATCTCGCAGCCCTGGGTGGTCGCGCGGATGACCGAGGCGGTCCTCCAGGTCGCACCGAAACGGGTGCTGGAAGTCGGCACCGGTTCCGGTTACCAGGCCGCCATCCTCGGTGCGCTGGGCCTGGAGGTCTACACCGTGGAGCGCATCGGCGATCTGCTGCGACAGGCCCGCAAGCGCTTCCGTGCGCTGGGAATGAACATCCGCACCAAGCATGACGACGGTCGCGTCGGCTGGGCCGAGCACGGTCCGTTCGATGCCATCGTGGTCACTGCGGCGGCGCCGGCACTGGTCGACGCCCTGATCGAGCAACTGGCCGAGGGCGGCCGCCTGGTGGCGCCGGTCGGTGGCCCCGGGGCGCAGTCGCTGGTACAGCTGGACCGCAAGGCCGACGGCAGCATCGAACAACACGTGCTGGCGCCGGTCACGTTCGTGCCGCTGCTGTCTGGCATGCTCGACTAATCCACGGAGCAGGGTTGCATGAAGATTTTCGGGCCGCTGTACGAGCGGGCGATGAAGTGGGCGGCGCACGAACGCGCGCCGACCTACCTGACGGTGTTGAGCTTCTTCGAGGCGATCATCTTCCCGGTGATGCCGGAGGTGATGCTGGCGCCGATGTGCGTGGCCCAGCCCAAGCGCGGTTGGTGGTTCGCCACCCTGAGCCTGGCCGGCTCGATGGTCGGCGCACTGGTTGGCTACGCGCTGGGTCATTACGCCTTCGAGGCGATCAAGCCGCTGTTCGAGGCGCTGGGTATGCTGCCGGCCATCGAGCAGGGCATCACCACCGTGCAGGCGAAGATGGCCGAGTCGCCGTGGGCAGTGTTCACCTTCCTGGTGCTGGGCGGATTCATGCCCATCCCGATGAAGGTCTTCACGTGGGCATCGGGTATCGTCGGTGTACCGATGCCGCAGTACCTGTTGAGCATGCTGATCGGTCGTGGCAAGCGCGTGTTCGTGCTGGCTGCGGTCATCCGTATCGGTGGTGCGCGTGCTGAAGCGGCACTGCGTCGCTGGATTGAACCGCTGGGCTGGATCGCCACCGCGCTGGTGGTGGTGCTGATCGCCTGGCTTGTATGGAGGTCGAAGTTCGCATGAGTCCTGATCGTCTGAGCAAGGGAGTGCGCATCGGCGCGCTGGCGTTGCTGGTTTCCACCCTGGCCGCCTGCGGCACCGCCACCGTGGTTCGTCCTGGTGGTGGCAGCGCCGGTGGCGGTGTGACCACGCCGAAGACCTCGGTACCCAAGCCGGGGCAGACCGTGGTGGTGCGCAAGGGCGACACCATCTATGCGCTGGCCCGCATCCATGACATCACCCCGGCCGACCTGATTGCCTGGAACAGCCTGGACAACCCCTCGACGATCTATCCGGGGCAGGTGATCCGGCTGTATCCCGCCGGTGCCAGCGGCGGCCGCGCGCCCACCACGGTGGTCACCCCGCCGCGTTCCGGTGGCAGCAGTGGCGGCAGCACCACGCCGGCCCCGGCGCCGGTCGGTCCGGTGAAGAGCAACATCGCCTGGCGCTGGCCGGCTGATGGCGCCATCGTTGGCCGTTACGTGGCTGGTGATGCGACCAAGCAGGGCGTCGACATCGCCGGCACCAGCGGCCAGGCGGTCAAGGCCACCGCCAACGGCGTGGTGGTGTATTCCGGCGCCGGCCTGGTGGGCTACGGCGAGCTGATCATCATCAAGCACAGCGACCAGTGGCTGTCGGCCTATGGCCACAACCGCAAGCGCCTGGTGAATGAAGGGCAGAGCGTGAAGGCCGGTGAGCAGATCGCCGAAATGGGCCGTACCGGTGCGAACCGCGACATGGTCCACTTCGAGATTCGCTACAACGGCAAGCCGGTCGACCCGCAGCAGTACCTGCCGGCACGCTGATCGTCAGATGCGATAGCGCCGGGCCATGCCCGGCGTTCCTGACCTGTAGAGTCGAGCCATGCTCGACCCGGGTACCGCAGAGTGGTCATTTGCGATCTTGTGTGTCGCAGGCTCACCTTCACGGCGGACGGGATACCCGGCATTCTTGATCGGTCCCAGTCGATCCGGTGCCCCATGCTCCGTCCTGCTTCCACTCTCGCGTTGCTCATCGTCGCGCCGCTGGCCTCCGCAGCCAGCGATCCGCGCGACGTGGTCACCCGTCTTTACGCGGCCGTCCAGGCGCCGGCTTCGGACGAAGCGACCATTCCGCCGTTGCTGGGCGATGCGCTGCGCTCAGCCATCGATGCGCAGCGCGCTTACGAGCGGACCTGTGCGGTGCTGGCCGCGCATGACGAGAAGCCGCACATGCTGGACCAGAGCCCGTATCTCATGGCGCCGGATCGGCCGGAAACGGTAAAGGTGGGGCTGCCCGCGACGAGCGGCGATGGCAGTTGGGTACCCGTCGAAATGGCGGTGGGCGACTATCGCTGGACCGACCGTGTCCTGCTGCAAAGGCAGGGCCAGGACTGGAAGGTCATGGACATCCGCTGGGGCCAGAGCGGCAACCTGATCGGGCGGCTGAAGCAGTTCTCGGCCTTCCGTTGCACCGCTTCTGGCGGCTAGCGCCGGGGCGCGCCCGACGCCTCGACTCAGCCTTCCAGAATGAAAGCGGCCGCGACCTTGCGGCCTTCGCCCGCCAGGATGTTGAAGGTGCGCGCGGCGGCCGGATTGTTCATCACTTCCAGGCCGATGCCGCGTGACAGGCAGGCAGCCATCACCACTGCCGGCGGGAATACCTGGCGGTCACCCGTGCCGAGCACGATCAGCGCCGGGTTCAGCGCCAGGATCGGCTCCAGGTCAGCCAGCTGCAGTGCGGTGGCGCTCACTACCGGCCATTGCGTGACCAGCTGGTCCGGGGTCAGGAAGAAACTGCTGCCCAGCACCTGGTCATTCACCTTGGCCGAGCGGCCATCGGCGGCGCGCAGGCTGTAGGCGTAATCGGGCGGTTCGTGGTTCAGCTGCATGGCAGTAAGGCGATCAGCCGCGCGGCAGCACGATCTGGCGCTGTTCCTTGCTCGGGCGGTACAGCACGGCGACGTGGCCGATGCGCTGTACCAACGCGCTCTCGGTGGCTTCGACGATCTCGCCGATCATCACGTCACGGGCGTCGCGGTCTTCGGCAGCGACCTTCACCTTGACCAGCTCGTGGCGCTCCAGCACTTCGTTCAGCTCAGCGATGAAGGCCGGGGTCACGCCCTTGCCGCCGGTCTGCAGCAGGGCCTTCAGGTCGTGGGCTTGGCCGCGCAGGAAACGGGTCTGGGAAGCGGTCAGGGCGATGGACATGCAGGAAAACACGGTTGAATGGGGCGATCAGGGTATCATGAGGACCCCATCAGCCCCTATTTTCAATGGCTACCCGCAGCAAAAGCAGCCAGCGCTGGCTCAAGGAACACTTCTCCGACCCCTTCGTGAAGAAGGCCCAGGCCGAAGGCATGCGCTCGCGCGCGGCCTACAAGCTCGAAGAGCTGCTGGAACGTGACCGGTTGCTGAAGCCGCACATGGTGGTGGTCGACCTCGGCGCGGCTCCGGGCGGCTGGTCTCAGCAGGTTAGGAGACAGATCGGCGATACCGGCCGCGTGCTGGCACTGGATATCCTGGACATGCCGCCGCTGGCCGGCGTGGAGTTCCTTCATGGTGACTTCAGGGAAGAAGCCGTTCTATCGCAGTTTGAAGCCATGCTCGGGGATCAGCCGGTAGACCTTGTGCTGTCGGACATGGCCCCCAATAAGAGTGGTGTAGGCGCGGTCGACCAGCCGCGGATGATGCACCTGGCGGAGCTGGCCCTGGATTTTGCCGACAACCACCTGAAGACCGGTGGGGCATTCCTGATCAAGCTGTTCCAGGGCGAGGGCTTTGACGACTACGTGCGCGACATGCGCCGCCGGTACGACAAGGTCTCCATCCGCAAGCCGGAAGCCTCGCGCAAGCGCTCTCCCGAGGTGTATGCCTTGGGTCAGGGAAAACGCGCCCACATGAAGTAAGCTCGCAACGTACGCAAGTTCGACCCCAACGCAACGCCAGCACTGAGAGGAACACCGGAGCCAATGAGGATGAACGACTTGACCAAGAACCTCCTGCTATGGGTGGTCGTCGCCGTCGTGCTGATGGTGGTCTTCCAGAGCTTCTCGCCGAAGTCCTCCGGGGCCGGCGCGCAGGGCGCGTCGTACTCGCAGTTCCTGGACCAGGTGGACAGCGGCAACGTGCAGAAGGTCGCCTTTGGCGGCGACATGCGCGGCGGCACCAGCCAGCTGACCTACACCACCCGCGGTGGGCAGTCGTCCACCATCACCGCACCGTTCGATCGTGACCTGATCAACGTGCTGCGTACCAAGAACGTGGAGATCGTGCAGGAGGAGCCGTCCAGCGGCATTTCCCTCGGCGCGATCCTGATGAATTTCCTGCCGGTCATCCTGATCATCGGCTTCTGGTTGTTCATCATGCGCCAGATGCAGGGCGGTGGCGGCGGTGCCAAGGGCGCGATGTCCTTCGGCAAGTCGCGCGCCAAGCTGCAGGGCGAAGACCAGATCAAGGTCACCTTCGCCGACGTCGCTGGCTGCGACGAGGCCAAGGAAGAAGTGGGCGAGCTGGTCGACTTCCTGCGCGACCCGTCCAAGTTCACCAAGCTGGGCGGCAAGATTCCGCGCGGCGTGCTGATGGTCGGCCCGCCGGGTACCGGCAAGACGCTGCTGGCCAAGGCCATCGCGGGCGAAGCCAAGGTGCCGTTCTTCTCGATCTCCGGTTCGGACTTCGTGGAAATGTTCGTCGGCGTCGGCGCCAGCCGCGTGCGCGACATGTTCGAGCAGGCCAAGAAGCACGCCCCCTGCATCATCTTCATCGACGAAATCGACGCCGTCGGTCGTCACCGTGGCGCCGGCCTGGGCGGCGGTCATGACGAGCGCGAGCAGACCCTGAACCAGCTGCTGGTCGAAATGGACGGTTTTGAAGGTGGCGAAGGCGTGATCGTGATCGCTGCGACCAACCGTCCGGACGTGCTGGATCCGGCGCTGCTGCGCCCGGGCCGTTTTGATCGCCAGGTCGTGGTCGGCCTGCCGGACGTGAAGGGTCGCGAGCACATCCTGAAGGTGCACATGCGCAAGCTGCCGCTGGCCGACGACGTCGAGCCGATGGTGATCGCGCGTGGTACCCCGGGCTTCTCCGGCGCCGACCTGGCCAACCTCTGCAACGAGGCTGCCCTGTTCGCCGCGCGTGGCAACGAGAAGGAGGTCCGCATGGACCACTTCGACCGTGCCCGCGACAAGATCCTGATGGGTGCCGAGCGCCGCTCGATGGCCATGAGCGAGGAGGAGAAGACCCTCACCGCCTACCACGAAGCCGGCCACGCCATCGTCGGCCGCCTGGTGCCCGAGCATGACCCGGTCTACAAGGTCACCATCATTCCGCGCGGCCGTGCGCTGGGTGTGACCATGTACCTGCCGGAAGGCGACAAGTACTCGATGAACCGAGTGGCGATCAAGTCGCAGCTGTGCTCGCTGTACGGTGGCCGCGTGGCCGAAGAGCTGATCTTCGGTGCCGACAAGGTCACCACCGGCGCCTCCAACGACATCGAGCGCGCCACCAAGATGGCCCGCAACATGGTCACCAAGTGGGGCCTGTCCGACCAGCTCGGCCCGATCGCCTATGGCGAAGAGGACGACGAGGTGTTCCTGGGCCGTTCGGTCACCCAGCACAAGAGCGTGTCCAACGACACCGCGCGCCGCATCGACGAGGAAGTGCGCAACATCCTCGACGAGGCTTACGCACGCACCACCGAGCTGATGACGGCCAACCTGGACAAGCTGCACGCGATGTCCCAGTTGCTGCTGCAGTACGAGACCATCGACGCGCCGCAGATCGACGCCATCATGGAAGGCCGCGATCCGCCGCCGCCGGCCGGTTGGAACAAGTCGAACAAGGATGGTGGCAACGACAAGGGCGGCGACGCCCGTCCGCTGCCGCCGATCGCAGGCCCGGCAGAATCGCACTGACGGCCCGCTGCACGTGACACCAGACGAGGCCGGGGCAACCCGGCTTCGTCGTTTCCGGGCCACTGGCCCATCCCGAAGAACTGATCTGACGCTGGAGCCCGCATGTCCGCCCCGAAGCCCGAACCGATTTCCCACACCGCCGAAATGGTGATCGCCACCGTGGTCGGCGTGGGTGTGGGCCTGGGGGCCGACAACCTGCTGCTGGGCTGCGTGGTGGGTATCGGGGTCGGCATCGTGCTGAGCATCGCCAAGACCCTGTACGTGGACCGCAAGCGCCGCCGCCGTTGAGGGGGTGTCGGCAGGGCTGCGCCCTGCACCCGTGGTAGTGCCGGCCGCTGGCCGGCAACCTCAACAGCAACAGCGAGTTTCTGGGGATGGCGGGGCGGTGTGGGTTGGCAGGACACGCCGTAAACCCGTCCTTGGGGGCTCGATGGCGCCATCCATGGCGCCAACGGTCCTGCCAACCTACACCGCCCCACCCCTGACAATTTCCTGCTGCTGTTGGTAGGTGTCGACCTTGGTCGACACGATAGATCCACGTCATGCGTGGATGAATCTTCATCGAAATTGAATATCTCGATATCTGTGAGATCTGAGCCGAGCATGGCTCGGCTCTACAGAAATGCCGACAGATCGCAGAAATCTGTCGAAGGCGGGGTGGGTCCGGTTGCGGGGGCGTGAGCCGCATGGATGCGGCGACCGAGCTTACATGGACGTACTTGCAGCGTCTCCCGCAACCGGACCCACCCCGCCATCCCTCAGTAAACCCGCTGTTGCTCCGGCTCTTGCTGTAGCTCTGGCCTCTGCGGGTGCAGGGCGCCGCCCTGCCGAACTAAACTACCCGCCGTTGTCCCTGCAGGATTGCCCATGTTCGATACCTCGCCCCAGCTCGATTGCGCCGGCCGCATCCTGCGCCTCGACCGTGCCCGGGTCATGGGCATCGTCAACGTCACCCCGGATTCGTTCTCCGATGGCGGCGCGCACGACACCACCGAGGCCGCGGTCGCACATGGCCTGAAGCTGGTCGAGGAGGGCGCGGACCTGCTCGATATCGGCGGCGAATCCACCCGTCCGGGCGCCGCCCCGGTATCGGTCGATGACGAGCTGCGCCGGGTGATTCCGGTGATCGAGCAGCTGGCCGCCCGTACCCAGGTGCCGATCAGCATCGATACCTTCAAGCCGGAGGTGATGCGTGCGGCGGTGGCCGCTGGCGCCGGCATGATCAACGACATCTACGGCCTGCGCCAGGAGGGGGCGCTGGACGCCGCCGCTGTAGCCGGCGTGCCGGTGGTGCTGATGCACATGCGGGGTGAGCCGGGCCACATGCAGGCCGATCCACACTACGACGATGTGGTCGCCGAGGTGCATGGCTTCCTGGTGCAGCGCCTGTTCGCTGCCGAGATGGCCGGCATTGCGAAGAAGAACCTGCTGGTCGATCTCGGTTTCGGCTTCGGCAAGACCACCGCCCACAACATGACCCTGCTGGCGCGCTCCGAGCGCTTCCTGGAACTGGGCGTGCCGATGCTGGCCGGCTTGTCGCGCAAGCGCAGCCTGGGGGAACTGACCGGCCGCGACACGCCGTCCGAACGCGTGGCCGCATCGGTGGCCGCGCACCTGATTGCGGTGCAGCGTGGTGCGCGCATCGTGCGCGTGCATGACGTAGCCGCCACTGTGGATGCGCTGAAGATCTGGCAGGCGGTCGAGGCGGTGCCGACGCCACGCGCTGACGCCACGCCGACGATCCGCTGGCCGGACGAAGACTGATGGGCATCGACCGGCGGCCGCTGGCGATCGCCGTGATGGGGCCGACCGCCAGTGGCAAGACCGCCACCGCGATCGCCCTGGCGAAGCAGCTGGATGGCGAGATCGTCAGCGTCGATTCGGCGCTGGTGTACCGCCACCTGGACATCGGCTCGGCCAAGCCGGATGCGGCCGAGCGCGCGCAGGCCCCCCACCATCTGCTGGACCTGCGCGATCCCTGGCAGACCTACTCGGCAGCCGAATTCGCCGCCGATGCCGGCCGGGTCGTGGCCGACATCGTGGCACGCGGCAAGATGCCGATCCTGGCCGGTGGCACTGGCCTGTACTTCCGCGCCCTGTTGCAGGGCCTGTCGCCGATGCCGGAGGCCGATCCGGCGACGCGCGAAGCACTCAGCGCCGAGGCGGCCGAGCGTGGCTGGGCGGCACTGCACGCAGAGCTGGCCCAGGTCGATCCGGCGGCGGCCGCACGCATCCATGCTACCGACCCGCAGCGCATCCAGCGGGCGCTGGAGGTCTATCGCCTGACCGGCACACCCATCACTGAATGGCAGCGCCGGCCGGGCGTCGCGCCATTGCCGGTGCGCACCCTCAAGCTGATCCTCGCCCCGCGTGACCGCGCGGTACTGCACCAGCGCATCGAGGCGCGCTTCGACGCCATGCTGGCGCAGGGCTTCCTGGACGAGGTGCGGGCACTGCGTGCAATGCCGGAAATGGCCGCCGTGACGGCGCCGCTGGACCTGCCGGCGGTGCGCGCGGTTGGCTATCGCCAGGCCTGGGAATACCTGGACGGGGAGGGTGATGCCGCCCGTTTCCGTGACAAGGCAATCTTCGCCACCCGGCAGCTGGCCAAGCGCCAGCTGACCTGGCTGCGCGGCGAGCTTGATGCGCGCTGGTTCGACCCCCATGTCGATGGGGAGCGCCTGGCCGGCGCGGTGTCGACCTTCGTCGCACGCTGAACCCCCGCCAGCCGTGTAACATCATCGGTCGGCGGGCGGCTCGGGGGCCGTGGCAACCGTCGGCAACCCAATAAGAACAATAATCAGGAGTGTGCAATGTCCAAGGGGCAATCGCTGCAGGATCCTTTCTTGAACGCACTGCGGCGCGAACGCGTGCCGGTTTCGGTGTACCTGGTCAACGGCATCAAGCTGCAGGGCACGATCGAGTCGTTCGACCAGTTCGTGGTCCTGCTGCGCAACACGGTCAGTCAGATGGTCTACAAGCACGCCATTTCCACGGTCGTTCCGGCACGCAACGTGAAGGTCGGTCCGGGTGGCGGTTACGTGCAGTCGGGTGAAGGTGGTCAGGCAGGTGATGAAGCAGACGAGTAATACCGGAGCGGTGAATGTTTGACCGCTCGAAAAAGGGTGAACACGCCCTGTTGATCCAGCCCCATTTCGGCAAGCTGGAAGACGATGTGCTGGAAGAATTCGGTGATCTGGCCCGCTCGGCTGGGGCCAGCATCGCCGCGACGATCACCGCGCGCCTGGATCGTCCGAATCCTTCGACCCTGATCGGCAGCGGCAAGCTGGACGAGATCAAGGCCGCGGCCGACGCCAGCGGTGCCGACCTGATCCTGGTCAACCATGCGTTGAGCCCGGGCCAGGAGCGCAACCTGGAACGCTTCCTCGAGCGCCGGGTGATCGACCGAACCGGCCTGATCCTGGACATCTTCGCCCAGCGTGCGCACAGCCACGAGGGCAAGCTGCAGGTTGAGCTGGCACAGCTGCGTCACCTGGCCACGCGGCTGGTGCGCGGCTGGACCCACCTGGAGCGCCAGCGCGGTGGTTCGATCGGCCTGCGTGGCCCGGGTGAAACCCAGCTGGAAACCGACCGCCGCCTGTTGCAGAAGCGGGTCGAGCAGCTGCAGAAGCGGCTGGAAAAGGTCGAGGTGCAGCGCACCCAGATGCGCCGTGCGCGCGTGCGCAGCGAGCTGCCGCGTGTCGCCCTGGTGGGCTACACCAACGCCGGCAAGTCGACCCTGTTCAACGCCATGACCGGCGCCGAGGCTTATGCCGCCGACCAGCTGTTTGCCACGCTGGACCCGACCGTGCGCCGCATCGCGGTGCCGGGCGGCAACGTGGTGCTGGCCGACACCGTCGGCTTCGTCCGCGATCTGCCGCATGACCTGGTCGCTGCCTTCCGCTCGACCCTGTCCGAGGCGCGCGAGGCCGATTTCCTGCTGCACGTGGTCGACGCCGCCGATCCGCACCGCGAGGAGCGCATCGCCCAGGTGGACGAGGTGCTGACCGCGGTCGGTGCCGGTGATCTGCCGCAGTTGCTGGTGTTCAACAAGATCGACCGCATCGAAGGTGCCGACGTCCGCCACGATGGCCAGGACGGTATCCCGGATGAGTCGCGCCGGGAGCGGGTGTGGATTTCCGCGCGTGACGGGCAGGGCCTGGAGCTGCTGCAGGCGGTGCTGGGCAAGCGCCTGGGCCTGCAGCATGTCACCGGCGAACTGCGCCTGCCGCCGGATGCCGGCCGCCTGCGTGCGCGCCTGCACCAGCTGGAAGTGATCCGCAGCGAGCAGGCCGACGAAGACGGCTGGCTGCTGCAGGTCGACCTGCCGATTGCCGAAGCCGAAAAACTGGCTGCCAGTGCCGACGGCGCGCCGATCCGGGCGCTGCTGCCGGAGAAACTGCCGGAGTGGTGAGGTAGCGGCCCATGCCCGGTAGTGCCGGCCGCTGGCCGGCAGCGCAACCATGCGAAGGGGCGCGACATCCGGCTGTCATCTGCGGTACAACGTGCAGGTTCTTCACCCCACCGTCATGCCGATGTCCATTCCCACCGATGCTGAACTCAACGCCCAGTCCGCCGCGCTCGGGCAGCGCCTGCAGCAGGCTTCGCTGCAGCTGGTGACCGCTGAAAGCTGCAGTGGTGGGTGGATCGCCAAGTGCATGACCGACATCGCCGGTTCCTCGGCGTTCTTCGACTGCGGCATGGTGGTCTACAGCTACGAGGCCAAGCAGCGCCTGCTGGGCGTGCGTGCGCAGACGCTGGAGCAGTTCGGCGCGGTCAGCCGCGAAACCGTGCTGGAAATGGTGTCCGGTGCGCTGGTCAATTCCGGCGCCGGTATCGCCGTGGCGGTGACCGGCATCGCCGGTCCTGGTGGCGGCAGCCCGGACAAGCCTGTCGGCAGCGTCTGGATTGGCTGGAAGCGCCGCGGTGGCTACGCCCGTGCCGAGCTGTTCCAGTTCGACGGCGACCGCGAAGCCATCCGCCGGCAAACCGTGGCGGCGGCATTGCGCGGTATCGACGCCCAGCTGTGACATGCTGCTCCGGTAATCGTCCGGAGCACGCATGATGTGGGAAACGCTGGGCACGGTCCGTGACCTGGGCCGACTGCAGGAAATCGCCGTTGTCCTGATCCGCTATGGCTTCGGCGACGTGGTGCGGCGCATCGGCCTGGCCAGCACGCTGGAGCGGGCAGGGCGCCTGCTGCACTGGAACGAGGAGCGGCAGGAACTGTTGCGGATGACCGCGCCGGTGCGCGTGCGCAGCGCGATGCAGGATCTCGGCCCGACCTTCGTCAAGCTCGGCCAGGTACTGGCGACGCGCGTCGACCTGCTGCCGCCGGAATGGATCGCCGAGCTTTCTGAACTGCAGAACGCAGTGCCGGCGCTGCCGTACGCGGATATCCGCGAGCAGCTCGAGGCCGACCTTGGCGCATCGCCTTCAGAAGTGTTCGCCTTCCTTGATGAAACCCCGATGGCCGCCGCCTCGTTGGCGCAGGCCCACCGCGCGCGCCTGCATGACGGTCGCGAGGTGGTGCTGAAGGTGCGTCGCCCCGGCATCCGCGATGTGGTCGAGGCCGACCTGCGGCTGCTGGCCCGCTTGGCGGAGATCGTCGAGGCGCGCCTGCCGGACCTGCGCCGCTATCGCCCGGCCGAGGTGGTGCAGCAGTTCACCGTGTCGCTGCGTCGCGAGCTGGATTTCGCCGCCGAATGCCGCAATGCCGAGCGCATCGCGCGCAACTTCAAAGGCCGCGACGACATCCTGATTCCCGACGTGCACTGGCAGTGGACCTGCGAAAGCCTCAACGTGCAGGACTTCGTCGACGGCATTCCAGGGCGTGATCTGGCTGGCGTTGATGCGGCAGGACTGGACCGGCGCGAACTGGCGCGACGCGGTGCGGACATCGTGCTGAAGATGGTGCTGGAGGACGGCAGCTTCCACGCTGATCCGCACCCGGGCAACATCATCTACCTGCGTGACGGCCGCATCGGTGTGATCGATTTCGGCATGGTCGGTGCGCTGTCCGAAGTGCGTCGTTTTCAGGTCGCGCAGCTGCTGCACGGGCTGGTCGAGCAGGACCCGCAGGGTGTGGCCGACGTGCTGCTGGACTGGGCCGGCGGCGTGGAAGTGGACGAGAACCGGCTGCAGCACGACATCAGCCAGTTCGTCGACCAGTACCGTGGCGTGCCGCTGAAGGACCTGCGCATCGGTCTGATGCTGGGCGACATCACCCAGCTGCTGCGCAGCTACAGCCTGACCCTGCCGGCCGACCTGGCGCTGATGATCAAGGCGTTCCTGACCCTGGAAGGCATGGGGCGGCAGCTGGACCCTGATTTCGACATGGCCAGTGCCGCGCGCCCGTTCCTGGAACGGGTGGTGCTGCAGCGCTATGCGCCCAGGGCCCTGCTCAAGCGCGGCCGCCGCAGCTTGCTGGGCCTGGTCGACTTCGCCGGTGAACTGCCCCGCGACCTGCGCAAGCTGGTCCAGGCCGCCCGCCGTGGGCGTCTGCAGCTGAAGGTGGAAACCACGGCGCTGCAGGGCTTCGGCGAGCAGGTCAACCGTGCGGCGAACCGGCTGGTGATGGGCATCGTCACTGCCGCCCTGATCATCGGCTCGTCGATCGTGATGCACAGCGTTGGCGGCGTCTCCAGCCGTTGGCTGCTGGCACTGGGCGTGTGCGGCTTCATCGGCGCCGGCTTCTGCGGCGTCTGGATCCTGTTTTCGATCTGGAGAAGCGGCAAGCACACATAGTGTGCTTGC